>NZ_JBGJZP010000039.1:0-24476 GCF_042610515.1 Paenibacillus paludis | reverse complement strand
TCCAGCGCCGATGGTACTTGGACCGAAGGGTCCTGGGAGAGTAGGACGCCGCCAAGCACACAAAGCCATTGTTGAGTTTCTCAACAGTGGCTTTTTTGTTGCCTTTTGCGTTAAGATTTAACTGCTGGCTATTGAATGTGGATAGGATAGGGGATAAAGTGAATAGAAGAAAAACTTGTCCACATGTGGATAAGAATCATGAAATATACAATGAATCAAAAGTACTCCCCAATTAATGTGGATAGTATTGAGTATTTGTGGATATATGTGACTTTTAATGTTGATAATAGGGAGCTTCGCGAGCAAAGGGGATATTTCAGTGGATAATACAGACGATCTTGTGTGGATAGAAAGATTTGTAGTTCAAGCCAGCGATACGGATTACCGTTCCCAGGCTAAGCTGTCTTTTATTCTGGAAATGATGCAGCGTACGGCTGACTCAGCGGTAAGTGCACTTGGCCTCAGTCTTGAACAGATGCTGGAGGCAGGGATGGGCTGGATGATGATCACTCTTGATCTGGAGTTTAAACGTATCCCCCGGCTGAATGATGAGTTGACAGTGCGCACATGGAGTAAAGGGACCAAAGGAGCCATGTGGCAGCGTGACTACCGTATTTATGATAAGGATCATACAGAGGTAGCCATGGCGCGTTCAATCTGGGCGCTTGTGGATACGGAGAAGCGTAAGCTGCTGCGGCCATCTGCTCTTCCCATATCAGTACTGCATTATGAAGGTGATTCGGTCGGCAGTATTCCAGATAAGGTAACCATTCCTCAGAACATCTCCATGGAACAAGCTTACCGGTATCAGGTCAGATATAGTGGTCTGGACAGCAATAATCATTTGAACAATGCACGTTATGGTGATTTGTGCTGCGATGCTTTGTCTCTGGAGGAATGGGGTGTGAAGGAACTGAAGCGGTTCAGGATTACTTATGTACAGGAGGCAAAATATGGGGATGAACTGATGATTGTGCGGTCACAGCTAACAAGTGAAGGTGCATTTGTTCAGGGAAAGCTGGAGCAGGCTATATCATTTGCAGCTTGTCTGGAACTTGGTGAAGAAGCACATTAACGGAAATACATATAGAAATTATACATGAGGGGAAACTATCCGAGACTTAGAAACCCTATACAAATGTCCGTGTCTGCTTAGCAGATACGGACATTTGTGTTATAGAAGTTCCAAGGGAACATAAATCTCGCTTATTGAATTTTTGTCATCCGGGCCCAGATATTGCTCACCATAATATTCGAATTCGTAAGGCAGGGAAAGCCGGTATTCGCTTTTTGGAAGCCAAGTCTCATATATATATTTGTAGGTATAAGAGACATCCTTCGACAACCCTTTATGTATGAACTTTAAATAGGTGGCTGCAGGCAAGGTATACACAGGAAAATCCGCCGATAGTTGCGCTTGTTCAGAGGCGTCGGAATGGCGATAAGAGGTTTGAGTTACGGCATATTGATGACGGCCCGATATCTCTGGCTGAGGGTAAAGCTCGCAAGCACATATAAAGGAAACCCCGCTGTTTTCAAAATCGTCAGCCCAGTAGCCCACTTGATAATACCGTTCGGGAAGCCTGCGGCCGTGCAGGCTGGGCACTCTGGTGAACAGCTGGGACCAGGCTTCGGAGATTACAGAATAGTCAGCGATAACGTTCACAATAGGTCCCTTGAGAGTAATTTCATCTAGCTTTACGATCTGCGGAGGCGTTCCCTGAACTACAGGCAAATGAAGCAGGTCCTGTTCGTGAAGCCGGTGCAGCAGTGGAAGCAGAGGATTATTTCGTTTATTGCGGACCTGCGTCGGTGTGGTATGCAGCAACCTTTTAAAGGCCCTGGTGAAGGTCTCGTAGTCGTTAAAATGATAATCCAGTGCAATGTCCTGGAAAGAACGCTCCGGCCATCGTTTAAGATCCTTGGCAGCCTCGGTAATTTTGCGTCTGGCTATATAATCCCCCGGTGTTATCCCCGTAATGGCCTGGAATAAACGAATGAAATGATACAGAGAATAGCCGGTTCTCCTGGAGAGGGCAGTTACAGACAATGGAGAATTCAGTTCAGCTTCAATATGGTCCAAAGCCTGGACGACGAGCTGGTAATTGTTCATGTCTACCCCCTCGGGAATTAATGGAATAAAATGTAAGTTACTGCAGTTGAGCAGCTATCAGCACTCATTAATCAGCTACCCAGTCTCCCCAGCCAGCGGCCCATTCAGGGACAGTGACATCTTTGACGCGGTCCGTAGTGGGAAAGTAAGCCTTGATATCGAGAATTGGCGTACCAGGGTAAGCATCCAGTCCGGCAATCTCGACAATGCCCGATTCCATATCTACAGACACTATGGCAGCTACACTAAGGCCTAAAGGATTGGGGCGGACAGGAGAGCGGGAGGCAAAAACTCCACTTAAAGGTGCCTCATATGGAGGCTGAACCTGCGTAGTTTGCCGGAAGTGGTCATCTGCAAACTCATGAATCCACCAAAGGATCTGGCAATGGCTGAAATTTTGCAGGCCTTTCAAGGCAGGGTGAAATTCAGGTTTAAGCTCAAGACGCAGATTGTCAGGCTGCCCGGCAACCACACCTACTGGTATGACATTATACACTTCTTGCTTGGACATTTACTGTGACTCCTTTCGGATAACGGATACAGCCTATTGTATAATGTGGAGGTGGAATTCAGCCTGACGATATTTGCGGTCTTTTAGATCATGGTATAATAGGTTGTTGGCAAGGAAGGGAGAGAATTATGAAGGTATTGGTATTGGCGGAAAAGCCGTCGGTTGCGCGTGAGATTGCCCGGGTGCTGGGTTGCGGGAATAAACAGAAGAGCTATATTGAAGGTCCGAAATATGTAGTTACCTGGGCTTTAGGGCATTTGGTTGGTCTGGCAGAACCTGAAGACTATAACAATAAATTTGCTTCTTGGGCATTGGAGGATTTGCCGATTCTGCCGGAGAAGGCCAAACTGAAGGTGCTGCGTGAGACAAGCCAGCAGTATAAGGCTGTGCAGCAGCTGATGAAACGCCAGGATATCGACGAACTGATCGTTGCAACGGATGCAGCGCGGGAAGGGGAGCTTCTGGCCCGCTGGATCATGAATATGGCCGGCTGGAAAAAGCCGTTCCGGCGTCTATGGATTTCTTCGCAGACGGATAAGGCGATCAAAGAGGGATTTGCGTCACTGCGTCCGGGCCGGGATTTTGACCGTCTGTATGAATCGGCGCGCTGCCGTGCAGAGGCGGATTGGATGATTGGTCTTAACGTTACCCGTGCTTTAACCTGCAAGTTCGGTGCTCCTCTGTCGGCAGGCCGTGTGCAGACACCCACACTCGGCATGATCATGGACCGGGAGAACGAAATTACAGGCTTCCGTTCCCAGGAGTATGAGATGTTGACCGCGGATTTCGGGAATTTCCAGGCGGGTTGGCGTGCTCCGGGCGGGGATGGCCGGATTTTTGACAAGGAGAAGACAGCGAAGCTCAATGACAAGCTTACCGGCCGAAGCGGGCGTATCGCCAAGGTGCAAAAAAGCGAGAAAAGCGAGCCGCATCCACTGGCTTATGATCTCACCGAGCTGCAGAGAGATGCCAACCGCAAGTTCGGCTTCTCGGCAAAACAAACATCCAGTGTGCTGCAGCGTCTATACGAACAGCATAAGCTGGTCACTTATCCGCGTACGGACAGCCGTTATCTAACTTCGGATATGACGGGGACGTTAAAGGAACGGCTGGACAGCATCGCTGTCGGACCCTATGCGGCATTGGCACGGCCGCTGCTGCGTAAACCGCTGCCCATTACAAAGCGGATAGTAGATGACAGCAAGGTGAGCGATCACCATGCCATTATTCCTACGGAGCAGACAGTGCTCTTAAATCTGCTTAGTGCGGAAGAGCGTAAGCTCTATGATCTGATCGTGCGGCGATTTATCAGCCTGTTCTATCCGCCGGCCCGTTATGACGCGGTGGCCGTCACGGTAAGCGTGGAAGGCGAGAGCTTTCATGTGAAAGGCACCACGGTAAAGGACGCAGGCTGGCGTGAGGTATACGGCGGTGATATGAGCAATGACGACGAAGAAGACAATACAGCCGATGAGCCTGCGGCAAGCAGTGTGAAGCTGCCGGAGCTGCGTGAAGGTGAGGCCGTTAAGGTTCTGCGCTGTGTGATCCGTCCAGGTCGGACACAGCCGCCCAAACGGTATAACGAGGCTTCGCTGCTGACTCAGATGGAGAAGCATGGCCTCGGAACACCCGCAACCCGGGCCGATATCATTGAGAAGCTGGTCAGCTCGGATACTATCGAGCGGCAAGGGAATTCTCTTCACCCGACAGGCAAAGGGAAGCAGTTGATTGAACTAGTCTCGGCACAGCTGCGCACGCCGGAGCTGACTGCGCGCTGGGAGGCCGAGCTGGAGAAGATTGCCCGCGGACAAGGGCGGCCCGAACCTTTTCTGCAAGGCATCCGCAGTATGGCGCAGGAACTCGTATCCGGCGTCAAGAGCAGCGGCGCAGAATACAAGCCGCATAATGTCTCCAGCAGCCATTGTCCTGAATGTGGGACAAGAATGCTGGAGAAGAAGACCAAAAAGGGCAAGCTGCTGGTCTGCCCTGCTGATGACTGCGGCTATACCCGTGCCGGAGAGAAACGGCTTTCGAATCGCCGTTGTCCGCAGTGCCATAAGAAAATGGAGCTTAAAGAAGGCAAGGCGGGCCTCTATGTGCAGTGTCTGGGCTGCGGAATAACAGAGACAATGGATAAGGATCACAAGCATATCAATAAACGTGAGCAGCAGAAGCTCGTGCAGCAGTACAGCAAACCTGAAAGCGTAGGCTCGAATCTGGGTGAGCTGCTCAAAGCGGCAATGGAGGCCAAACAGAAGGGGAATTAAGCTTAATAACCTCTGTGAAGCGGACATTCAACCATAAATTAAAAACCTAAATAAGTCTGCCGGAGTTCCCGGCAGGCTTATTTAGGTTAAGAAGGACCTGTCAAACAAAAGACAGATATGTTTTACTAAGAAGATCGGCAAAAGAGCAGGAGCAACTCTAAAAAATGAATAAGCAGGTGGTAAAGTGACAATGCCTAAGCAAAAAGAAAACGGGGCCCAGTCGGTAGAAGGTTCAAAGACCAGGGAAAGCAGCCGGTTCTTCTTCCTGGTCATCGTCTTTATGTTCTGGTTCTCTTCATATATTTATGTTCCGGTGCTCTCTCCCTACGTGGAGCATCTCGGAGCTTCGTATGTTATGGTCGGCTCAGTGCTGGGGATATACGGTCTGATGCAGATTCTGTTCCGGCTGCCGATCGGAATCGGCTCGGATTATTTGAACCGGCGGCGGCCGTTCATTTATTTGGGGCTGATCGCCAGCGGCGCAAGCTGCCTGCTGTTTATGGCGGGAGCGCATCCGGGCTGGGCACTGGCGGCTCGTGCCGTATCCGGAATAGCAGCCTCCGCCTGGGTAGTGTACTCGGTGATGTTTGCCGGCTATTTTCCGAAAGAGGAAGCGGGAAAAGCGATGGGCATGCTGCAGTTCACCACGGTCATCGCCCAGTTGATGAGCATGATGATCAGCGGCTACATGGTGGAGCACTGGGGCTGGAATGCCCCGTTTGTTATCGGCGGGCTTGTGGCGATAGCGGCTCTGGTACTCGCCCTTCGTCTGCCGGAACAGCAGCAGGAGAGGCGGGAGAACGCGATCCAGCTTAAGGACCTTGCTGCGGTAATTAAAGAACCGCTGCTGGTCAAAGTCTCGCTGTTATCCGTGCTGGCGCACTGTGTGCTCTTTATTACAATGTTCGGCTATACTCCGAACCAGGCGCTGGACATCGGTGCTAGCAAGGAAAGCTTAGGCTGGCTGACTCTGGCATTCATGCTGCCCCATGCCGTTGCGACACTCTACGGTTCCCGTCTATTTGGCAGGCTGCTTGGCGACCGTGGGACACTGCTGCTGGGTTTTGCCGGAAGCGCGCTGTTCACGCTGCTGATTCCTTCAATGCCGACGCTTGCCGCCTTGTGTGCGACACAAATCGGGAACGGCTTTATGCAGGGACTTATTTTTCCGCTGCTGCTTGGCAAATCGGTATCGGGAGTGGCGCCTTTTAAACGGGCAACTGCGATGGGCTTCTATCAGGCGGTGTATGCGATCGGCATGTCAGGAGGGCCATTTGTGGCGGGGTGGATGAGCTCTGCTTATGGCTTAAGCGGCGGATTCTGGCTGGGAGGGATCGCGGCAGCACTTGCTGCCGTATTATCCTGGGTATGGATTACGGATGCTGGCGGGTCCCGCGAAAGAACAGGAAAGCAAGGGCGTATACGTGGCAGGTAATGTGAGGATTATTGGTTTTTTGCCGGAAAGGGTACTATAATATGAAGTAGATAGGATAAGAGGGAGGAGAGCCGGAAGGAATGGTCAAAGGTGTGTTGCTGTGGTTTGTACTAATTAATATTATCGGGTATGTGGTAATGTCCGAGGACAAGAACAAGGCCCGTACAAGGCGGGAACGCGTACCTGAGAAGACGCTTTTTCTGCTGGCATTTATGGGCGGTGCGCTGGGTGTGCTGACTGCCATGTACCGCAAGCGCCACAAGACGCGGCATACTTCTTTCAGGATCGGAATTCCGCTGCTGTTGCTGCTTAATATCCTGCTGTATGGGTACTTTTTAAGGTAAGCTTTTTTGAATTACGTTATGGCTACACAAAACAGAAAAAGAGGTGGCGTACATGTTATTCTCAAAAATTTTGCTCGCCTATGACGGTTCCAAGGCATCCAATCAGGCATTGGAGCGTGCGATCGAGCTGGCTAAGGTAACTCCGGGTTCATCTCTTTACGTTGTACACGCATTTGAATTCCCGCGCTTTTTTATCGGGGAAGCTCTTGCGCCTCTACCTGCTTCTGTAAACAAAGATTACTATGATCTGGCGGTGCAGACCACAGAAGAAGTGAAGAGCCGGCTTGAAGCGGAAGGACTGAATGCTACGGTGGAGCTGCTGCAAGGATCTCCTGCAGAAGTGATCTTGAATTATTCCAAGGAGCATGATGTGGATGTTATTGTAATCGGCAGCCGCGGACTTGGCGGAATACGTGAATTTGTTCTGGGCAGCGTAAGCCATAATGTGGTGCAGAGCGCCCGTATTCCGGTATTGGTCGTAAAATAATAGATTTTATTCCGGGAGGAGCACAGAGGTGTTCCCCCCTTTTTCTTTAGTTTCCCTGCCCAATTAGCCAAGAACAGGAATTAGAATTTGCCAAAAAGCGAACGATTTAACGTGTAAATTTTACAATGTTCGTGTTTAAGTTGACATGAAGTGTAGGCCATTGTTAAACTGAACCTATGAAGAGCTCGTATAAAACCGGGGATAAGGCCCGGAAGTTTCTACCCGGCAACCGTAAATTTCCGGACTACGAGGAAATAGGATGACTAGAATGGCCATCAGCGCCGCCCCGGGGATATTAGGGCAGTGCACTATGTGCTTGTCCCTGTATGCTCTGCCGAGGCGGAGACAGATGGAGCAGTCCCTCCTGATTCCTGCAGTAGTCTGGGTCCACCCGCAGCAGAATGCGTTTGGAATCCGGGCTTTTTTTTTCGGAATTATGGGAAACTTGCGAGAAATGGGACAAACTTAAAGCAGATAAGAGTATCTATATCGGGAACGGAAGGTAGGTTGAGTCATGTCTGTGCAAGTTGGGGTTATTATGGGCAGCAAATCCGACTGGGAAACGATGGAGCATGCCTGTGCGGTGCTGGAAGAGCTGGGTGTGCCTTACGAGAAAAAAGTGATTTCCGCACACCGTACACCGGATCTGATGTTCCGCTATGCGGAGGAAGCGGCGGGCCGCGGACTTCGCGTTATTATCGCCGGAGCAGGCGGCGCGGCGCATCTGCCGGGTATGGTGGCAGCGAAGACGGTATTGCCCGTTATCGGTGTTCCGGTGCAGTCCAAGGCGCTTAACGGTCTGGACTCACTACTCTCCATTGTGCAGATGCCAGGCGGCATTCCGGTGGCGACAGTAGCCATTGGCCGTGCCGGGGCCGTCAATGCAGGGCTGCTCGCGGCGCAGATCATCGGCGCGTTCGAGCCAGAGGTGCAGAGCCGGGTGCAGCAGCGGCGCGAAGCTACAGAGCGCGAAGTGCTGGAAAGCAGCGACACCTTATGAAACCGGAAGAGCTGAAGCCGGACGGTTTGGAAGTGAGCACGACGCGGGACGGGAGACAGTCGCGGGGCGAAGCAGCGGATGGCCTGGACGTTCTGGCACAGCAGGGACAGGCTGAACAGCGGGTCGAAGAGAATGGCCTGGAAGCTCAAGGTCAGGAAGCAGCGGTGTCCTATGTCGCCGCACCGGGTGGAGACAGGCCCCGGACGCTGCGCCCCGGTGCAACCATCGGCGTGCTGGGCGGCGGCCAGCTCGGGCGGATGATGGCGCTGGCCGGCAGCGCCATGGGTTATCGCTTCGTGGCGCTGGACCCGGCGCCGGATGCGCCCTGCGGGCAGGTAACGCCGCAGATTCACGCGGCGTACAACGACCGTGACGCAGCGCGGGAGCTGGCGCGCCGCTCGGACGTGATCACGTACGAGTTCGAGAACGTCGATGCGGGCGTGGCCGCGCTGCTGACGGCAGAGTCGTACGTGCCCCAGGGCAGCGCGCTGCTGTACACCACGCAGCACCGGCTGCGTGAGAAAGCGGCCATCGAGGCGGCAGGCGTGCCCGTTGCCCCGTACCGCAAGGTCGGCAGCCTGGCGGAGCTGAACACCGCAGCCGCCGACCTGGGCCTGCCCTGTGTGCTGAAGACAGCCACAGGGGGGTATGACGGCAAGGGACAAGCCGTCATCCGCCGGCCGGAAGAGCTGGAAGCAGCCTTCCGGCAGGTCGCGCCGGGAGCTGGCGGAGCGCAGGAGGCGCCGCAAGCTGGCGGAACAGACAGCTCCACCGATTCCGCAGCCTCAGCCGGAAACGTTATGCCGGAGCTGGTGCTGGAGAAATTCGTTGCTTTTAGCTGCGAAATCTCCGTCATTGCTGCCCGCAGCGCATCCGGTGAGGTCAAGAGCTTTCCGCCTGCCGAGAACATTCATGTGAACAACATCCTGCATCTGTCGATTGTGCCTGCCCGTGTGCCGGAGGAGATTCAGCAGAGAGCCTGCGAGCTTGCCGAGCGGCTGGTGTCCGGACTGAATGCCGTCGGACTGCTGGCGGTAGAGATGTTCGTGACGGACGACGGAGAATTGTTCGTCAATGAACTGGCTCCGCGCCCGCATAATTCAGGGCATTACACGATGGACGCCTGCGTCACCTCGCAGTTCGAGCAGCATGTCCGGGCGATCTGCAACTTGCCGCTCGGCGATACCTCGCTTTTGACTCCTGTAGTCATGGTGAATGTGCTTGGGCAGCATCTGGACGGGGCAGTGGAGCGGATTAGTGAGATGGACGAAGCAGCAAACCGGCTGGGGATTTCGCCCAAGCTTCATATATATGGCAAGACTGAGAGCAAGACCGGCCGCAAGATGGGCCATATCAACCTGCTCTGCAAGGACACCGGAGACGGCCTGTCCTGGGTGGAGCAAACTAACCTTTGGAGGAACTGACAAGATATGATCGAACGATACAGCAGACCTGAGATGCGGGCCATTTGGACCGAAGAAAATAAATTTAATGCGTGGCTCGAAGTGGAAATATGTGCGTGCGAAGCCTGGGCGGAGCTGGGAGTTATTCCGCAGGAAGACGCCGCTAAGCTGCGCAAGGACGCCAAATTTGATATTGAACGCATCAACGAGATTGAACTTGAAACCCGTCATGACGTGATCGCCTTTACCCGTGCCGTATCCGAAAGCCTTGGCGCGGAGCGCAAATGGGTGCATTACGGACTAACCTCCACGGATGTTGTTGATACGGCACTGGGTTACCTGCTGCGCCAGGCGAACGAAATTCTGGAGCAGGACATCATTAACTTCATCGAAATTCTTAAGGATAAAGCGGTAGCTTACAAGGATACGCCGATGATGGGACGCACACATGGCGTTCACGCTGAGCCGACGACCTTTGGACTCAAGATGGCACTGTGGTATGAGGAAATGAAACGCAACCTGGAGCGCTTCCGCCATGCTGCGAACGGCGTGCAGTTCGGTAAAATCTCCGGCGCGGTCGGCACTTATGCCAACATCGACCCGTTCGTGGAAGAGTTCGTCTGCCGCAAGCTGGGCACCAGCCCGGCACCGATCTCCACGCAGACCCTGCAGCGTGACCGCCATGCCGAATATATGGCTGCGCTGGCGCTGGTCGCCACTTCGCTGGACAAGTTCGCCACCGAGATCCGCGCGCTGCAAAAGAGTGAAATCCGCGAGGTGGAAGAGGCTTTTGCCAAAGGTCAAAAAGGCTCCTCCGCCATGCCGCATAAACGCAATCCGATTGGCTGCGAGAATATTTCCGGCCTGTCGCGCGTCATTCGCGGCCATATGGTTACTGCTTATGAGAATGTACCGCTGTGGCATGAACGCGACATTTCGCACTCTTCGGTGGAACGGATTATTCTGCCGGATGCGACCATGCTGCTCAACTATATGCTGAACCGTTTCGGCAACATCGTGAAGAACCTGACCGTGTTCCCGGAAAATATGAAGCGCAACATGAACCGGACCTTCGGCGTGCCGTTCTCCGGCCGTATCCTGACCAAGCTGATCGACAAGGGCTTCAGCCGCGAGCAGGCTTACGATACCGTTCAGCCGCGTGCGATGCAGGCTTGGGAAGAGCAAACCCAGTTCCGCGACATCGTCGAAGCCACACCTGAAATCACCGCTGTACTTAGCCCGGAAGAGATCGAAGATGCATTCAATCCTACATGGCACCTTAAGCATGTCGACACTATCTTCCGTAAGCTGGAGCTTATCTAATAAAAGGTAAGTTATTGGTGAACGGAGGAGCTGGAGAATAATACGAGCGGGAGCACTAGGCAGTTTTTCTATACTGAGAAGCGGAGCTACAGGGAGAATGAAATAAGCACTTGGGGTAAAGAGGAACGGAGAGAAATTTTGGAACTGTAGAAGCGTCAGCGTTCGCCTTTATGGTCAGATTTCTACCGCAGCTTGCGGTTAAATCAGAGAAATATGACCATAACAGCGATCGGAAGTCCAAATATTTCTTGCAGTGAACCTATTAACCAGAGGAAGTATTACAAATTTCTGTTGGTCCAGATCGAAGGAAATAAAACGTCCCAGCGCTTTTTGCTCAAGATATTAGCAAGATCATTTGGTCAAGGGAGGAAAGGTCATGACACACCCTGCCGTATCCACGGCTGTGGATCTCGTAAATGCACCGCTGCTCTATAAAGGAAAGGTTCGCGAGTTGTATGACTTGGGGGAACAGACTCTGATTGTCGTTACGGACCGGATCTCCGCGTTCGACTATGTGCTTGATCCGGCGGTGCCGGAGAAAGGCAATGTGCTGAACCGGCTCAGCGCTTTCTGGTTTGGCAAGACGAAGGACCTGATGGAGAACCATGTCGTGCATATTGATGTGGACCAGCTCGGAGATATCGCACGCGACAGAGAGGCGCTCAAGAACCGGATCATGGTTGTCCGCAAAGCAGAGCGCATTGATATTGAATGTGTCGTGCGCGGCTGCATCACCGGCGGGGGCTGGCGGCAGTACCAGGAGACCGGGAAAGTTAACGGTATTGAACTACCCCAAGGCCTGCGCAAAAATGCCGTACTGGCCCAGCCGATCTTCACCCCTGCGGCCAAAAATGATGTAGGCCATGATGAGGATATCCCTTTTGAGCAGATGCAGGAGCTGATCGGTGCCGACCTGGCGCTTGAGCTGAAGGAGAAAAGCCTGAAGCTGTTCGCTTTTGCCAAAGAATACTGTGAAGAGCGGGGTATCATCCTAGCGGATTGCAAGTTTGAGTTCGGTTTGCTGGACGGCAAGGTGATTCTGATCGACGAGATTTTCACCCCGGATGCTTCCCGCTTCTGGGCCAAAGATAAATACAGTCTGGATATTGAAATCGACAGCATGGACAAGGAGCCTGTCCGGACGTATCTTGCCGCATCCTCCTGGGACAAGAACAGCACGCCGGACCCGCTGCCGCTTGAAGTCGTGGAAGAGACGAGCCGCCGTTATCTGGACATCTATCATCGCCTTACCGGCAAGTCTTTATAAGTTTATTAGCTTGGCCAGCTGTAGTGTGTCCGCTAGTTGCATTCTCTGCAGTTATTTTGAGCAAAATCGCCGCGGGCTGCCTTTTAAATGTATCTGGTACAACTAAATCCGGCGAACAAGCCTGGAACGGCGGTTGTTTCAAAATATAGCTGTATGGAATGCAATTAAAGTGGGTTTTGCCCGAAATAAAAGGAATTTAGCTGTACAGAATGCAGTTATCTCAATATTAAACTCAGGTACATCCGTGTTCTTGTTGATTGCCCATTGAGGCCCATAAAATTTTAGGAGGAACTACAAGCGTATGTTAAAAGCGACAGTCTATGTCACCATCAAGAAAAGCGTGCTCGATCCCCAAGGTGTAGCGGTGCAAGGAGCGTTGCATTCGGTAGGGTTCCAGGAAGTTGAAAGTCTGCGCATCGGCAAATATATGGAGCTTACCCTCGATACAGATAACCGCGCCGAAGCGGAAGGACGCCTCAAGGAAATGTGCGAAAAGCTGCTGGCCAACACGGTGATCGAGGATTACCGCTACGAATTGGAGGACTAAAAGTCATGAAATTTGCTGTACTCGTCTTTCCAGGCTCCAATTGCGACATTGACTGTTATAAGGCGGTAGAAGACAGCCTTGGCGAACCCGTGGATTATGTGTGGCATACTGCGACAGACCTGTCGGCGTATGACTGCATTCTGGTACCAGGCGGCTTCTCTTATGGTGACTATCTGCGCTGCGGCGCGATTTCCCGGTTTGCTCCGGTGATGGCTGAAGTGGCCAAAGCTGCGGAGCAGGGCAAATTCGTGCTTGGCATCTGCAACGGGTTCCAGATTCTGACCGAAGCGGGACTTCTGCCGGGTGCGCTGCGCCGCAACATGTCGATGAAATTCCGCTGTCATGATACCGTGCTTAAGGTCGTTAATAACACAACCCCGTTTACTATTGATTATGCGAAGGATGAAGAGATTGTCATTCCGATCGCGCATGGCGAAGGTAATTATTACTGTGATGAAGAGACTTTGGCGTCGCTCAAAGCAAACAATCAGATCGTATTCACATATAGCGACAATCCGAACGGCTCGGTAGCCGATATTGCAGGCGTCAGCAACGCAGCGGGCAATGTGGTTGGCATGATGCCTCACCCGGAACGTGCAGCGAACAGTCTGCTGGGCTCGGAAGACGGCAAACGGATGTTTACATCTATACTCAAAACCTGGAGGGATCGTTATGACGCAGCAAGTATCCGTTAAGGAGCCGACCGCAGAGCAAATCGCGGAGCAGAAAATCTACAGTCAATTCGGCGTGTCGGACAGCGAATATGAACTGATCACGTCCTTCATGGGCCGCAAGCCCAACTATACAGAAATCGGCGTATTCAGTGTAATGTGGTCCGAGCACTGCGCCTACAAAAATTCCAAGCCGCTTCTTAGCCGGTTCCCGACCAGCGGACCGCGTGTCCTGATGGGACCGGGCGAAGGCGCCGGCATTGTTGATATCGGTGACAACCAGGCGGTTGTATTCAAAATCGAAAGCCACAACCATCCGTCGGCGGTAGAACCTTATCAAGGTGCGGCTACAGGCGTGGGCGGGATTATCCGCGATATTTTCTCCATGGGTGCTAGACCGGTAGCGCTGCTCAACTCCCTGCGTTTCGGGAAGCTTGAGAGCGACCGGGTAAAATATTTGTTCGAGCATGTCGTGTCCGGTATCGCAGGTTACGGCAACTGTATCGGCATTCCGACCGTGGGCGGCGAAATCATGTTCGACAACAGCTATGACGGCAATCCGCTGGTCAATGCGATGTGTGTCGGCCTGATCGACCATGATAAAATCCAGCGCGGTGTCGCCAAAGGTGTAGGCAACCCCGTATTCTACGTAGGTCCGCCTACAGGACGTGATGGTATTCACGGGGCGACGTTTGCCTCTGTGGAGCTGAGCGAGGAGTCGGAAGCCAAGAAGACAGCGGTGCAGGTTGGGGATCCGTTTATGGAGAAGCTGGTGATGGAATCCTGTCTGGAGCTGATCGACAGCGGCATCGTGCTTGGCATTCAGGATATGGGCGCGGCAGGCCTGACCTGCTCCAGCGCAGAAATGGCCAGCAAAGCGGGCAATGGCCTGGAGCTGTATCTGGATCAGGTACCGCAGCGTGAAGAAGGCATGACACCTTACGAGATGATGCTGTCGGAATCACAGGAACGGATGCTGTTTGTGGTGGAGCCTAAGGATGAGGCGCAGGCACAGGAGATTTTTGACCGCTGGGGCGTCATTTGCCGCAAAGTAGGCAAGGTAACCGATGACGGCCGCCTGAAGCTGTTCCATCACGGTGAGGTTGTCGGCGATATGCCGGTAACGGCTCTTGTAGATGAGTGTCCAATCTACAACAAACCGTCAGCAGTTCCTGCTTATTATGAAGAGAATGCATCGGTCGATACTCTGCGTTATGCCGAGGTTACCGATCTGGGCGGCGCGCTGCGCACGGTACTCGCTTCCCCTACGGTAGCGAGCAAAGCATGGGTATACAACCAATATGACTATATGGTTCGCACCAGCACAGCGGTTCGTCCCGGTTCCGATGCGGCAGTGGTTACGATCCACGGCACACGCAAAGGCCTGGCAATGACTACGGACTGCAATGGCCGTTATGTCTATCTGGACCCTGAAGTCGGTGGCCGGATTGCAGTCAGCGAAGCGGCGCGCAACATTGTCTGCTCCGGGGCTAAACCGCTGGCGATTACAGATAACCTGAACTTTGGCAGTCCCGAGAAGCCGGAGATTTTCTGGCAGATGGAACGTGCGGTAGACGGCATGGCTGAAGCCTGCCGTGTGCTCGATACGCCGGTTATCGGCGGAAATGTCAGCCTGTACAACGAAAATGCCTCCGGAGCGATCTATCCGACACCGGTTGTCGGCATGGTGGGTCTCGTGGAGGATACCGATCACATTACCACTCAAGCCTTCAAGCAAGAGGGCGACGCCATTCTGCTGCTTGGGGTGACCAAGGCTGAGCTTGGCGGCAGTGAGTTCCAATATGCTGTACATGGCCTGACGGAAGGCCGTCCGCCGGCACTGGATCTGGCTACTGAACAAAAGCTGCTGGATGCTGTTCTTGGCACGATCCGCGGCGGTCTGGTCCGCTCGGCGCATGACCTTTCCGAAGGCGGCCTTGCGGCTGCACTGGCAGAGAGCTGCATCAGCGGCGGTATTGGCGCTAACGTAGAGCTGTCCGCGAACGGGCTGCGGCCCGATGTGGCCTTGTTCAGCGAGAGCCAATCCCGTATCGTACTGACCGCTGCTCCTGATCGTGCGGAAGAGCTGAAAGCAGCAGTTGCCGCTTACGGCGTGCCGGTGGAAATCATCGGAACCGTTGGCGGGGACAGACTGCGCCTGGCTCTAGACAGCAAGACTGCACTGGATGAAGCTGTAACGGAATTAAAAACCATTTGGGAGGATGCTATTCCATGTCTTATGAAATAAAGACCGGGAAAGAGCAGGCGGCTCCAATCCTGTGGACCGGCGATTTTTACAACGAAGGAACGGGCTCGGGAGATATTTTTGACACTTTAAAAGAAGAATGCGGCGTATTCGGGGTCTTCGGACACCCGGAAGCCGCCTCCATGTCTTATTATGGACTGCATGCGCTGCAGCACCGGGGAGAGGAAAGCGCGGGCATCTGCGTGGCAAACGGACGCGACTTCAACTATCACCGCGGCATGGGCCTCGTCAAGGAAGTATTCGATAAAGATAAAATTGCTTCACTGGTTGGTGACATGTCCATCGGCCATGTGCGTTATTCCACCAGCGGCGACAGCCGGCTGACCAATGCGCAGCCGCTTGTCTTCAAATACCGTGACGGCGATCTGGCCATTGCCACCAACGGCAATATTGTCAACGAACCGCTGATCCGCAAGCAGCTGGAGCAAGGCGGCTCTATTTTCCAGACTACAAGCGATACCGAGGTACTGGCGCATCTGATCGCACGTTCGCAGAAGGATTTTGTCGAAGCCACGAAAGATGCCCTGCAGCAGCTGGTCGGCGGTTTCGCCTTCCTGCTGATGACTAACGATAAGCTGATCGTCGCATCGGATCCGCACGGACTTCGTCCGCTCGTCATGGGCCAGCTCGGTGAAGCCTATGTCTTCGCTTCAGAGTCCTGTGCGCTTGAAGTTATCGGTGCCAAGCTGGTGCGTGATATTGAGCCGGGTGAATTGCTCGTGCTTGATAAGGACGGCTTCCGGGAAGACCGCTTCGCTGAGCCGAAGCGTAAGGCGCTTTGTGCCATGGAATATATCTATTTTGCCCGGCCGGACAGCGATCTGAACGGCTCGAACCTGCACTCCGCCCGCAAGCGGATGGGCAGCCGGATGGCGCTTGAAGCTTTTGTGGATGCGGACATTGTAACCGGCGTACCGGATTCCAGTATCTCCGCAGCCATCGGCTTTGCCGAGCAAACAGGTATCCCTTATGAGCTGGGGCTGATCAAGAACAAATACACTGGCCGGACGTTCATCCAGCCGAGCCAGGAGCTTCGTGAGCAAGGCGTGAAGATGAAGCTGAGCGCCGTGCGCCGCGTCGTTGAAGGCCAGCGCGTCGTCATGATCGACGATTCCATCGTGCGCGGCACCACCTCGCGCCGGATCGTGAACCTGCTGCGTGAGGCCGGAGCGCTTGAAGTGCATGTGCGGATTACCTCGCCGCCATTCAAGAACCCATGCTTCTACGGCATTGATACACCTGATCGGCGTGAACTCATCGCCTCCTACAAGAGTATTCAGGAAATGTGCGAGGAGATCAACGCCGATTCCCTGGCCTTCCTTTCACCGGAAGGGCTGATCCAATCCATCGGCGGCTATAATAGCGATGATTACAAAGGCGGGCTGTGCCTGTCCTGCTTCGATAACGATTACCCGACGCAGGTGGATTTCGGCGGGGAAGAGAAAGACGGCTGTTCCTGTTAAGCGGGTCCATCCCCCTAAAGTAGAGTGGCCCATCCCCCTAAGTCCCCCTTGCGAAGGGGGATTCCGAAGGGCTCTGCCCTCCGGCCACCCGAAAGTTTGGCGGTAGGAGTTTGCTTTTAACTTGCTAAGAAGGCTGGGGTGCGGGTGCCCGCTTTGTCCCTGTGTGCTGCGCACGGCCGGGACACGCTCTACGGCGCTCCGCGCCCTGGCGGCATGCTGCCTCGCCGGGCCAAAGGCTCAAGAACCCATCCTGTTTGCTACGCAAAATCGGAGGTTCTCTCGCTTAAGGCGCGCCCGGCTTCGCCTCGCGCGCCAAAGACAAAGCTCTTAAAGCTCTCCCTTGTTTGCTGCGCAAATGCAGGGAACGCTTTTCTCGCTGAGGAGGCGCTTGTCTTTGCCAAGCGCCGAGGTCTTGCTGCTGCTGTGCAAGGCGCGTACAGCGGCTTGCGGCTGGGTTTGCCCCGGGTGGTTCGGAAGGCATGGAGAGGAATTTTGGAACTGTAGGAGCGATAGCGTTCGCCTTTATATTTGGATTTCTACCGCGAAGAGCGGTTTAAATCAGGAAATCCAAATATAACAGCGACCGGAAGTCCAAACATTCATCGCAATGGCGTCCAAGAACCACACACAGCCAATCCCTGCCGCCCCGAAACGCGCTCTAAACTAACTAATAATGAGGTGTCCAAAAGTGTCGGAAGCTTATAAAAACGCCGGAGTGGATATTGCGGCTGGCAATGAAGCCGTTGAACGCATGAAGAAGCATGTAAAGCGCACGTACCGTCCGGAGGTTATGACGGAGCTGGGCGGATTCGGCGCGCTGTTTGGTCTTAATAAGGACAAGTATGAAGAACCGGTGCTCGTATCGGGAACCGACGGCGTGGGCACGAAGCTCAAAATCGCTTTCGCGGCCGACCGCCACGACACGATTGGCATCGATGCTGTAGCCATGTGTGTGAATGATATTGTAGTACAAGGCGCAGAGCCGCTGTTCTTCCTCGATTATCTCGCCTGTGACAAGGTTGTGCCTGAGAAGATCGAGGCTATTGTTGCCGGCATCGCCGAAGGCTGTCATCAGGCAGGCTGCGCGCTCATCGGCGGCGAAACGGCTGAGATGCCGGGGATGTATTCGGCGGGCGAATATGATATCGCCGGCTTCACAGTTGGCGTAGCCGATAAAGCGAAGCTGGTTACGGGCGCGAACATCGCACCGGGAGATACGGTGATCGGTCTCGCGTCCAGCGGTGTGCACAGCAACGGCTTCTCGCTGGTACGCAAGCTTCTGCTTGAGGAAGACGGCTATGCGCTGAACGATGTGGTCCCTGAGCTTGGAGCTCCATTGGTGGATGTGCTGCTGGCTCCGACGAAGATTTATGTGAAGCCGCTGCTCGCGCTGCTGGAACAGCTGCCGGTCAAAGGCATGGCGCATATTACCGGAGGCGGGTTCATCGAGAACATTCCGCGCGTACTGCCGGATCATGTGAATGTGGAGATTAATTATGGCTCCTGGCCGATTCTGCCGATTTTCGGCTTGCTGCAGAGCAAAGGCAATGTAAGCAACCGCGATATGTTCACTACCTTCAACATGGGCGTGGGCCTGGTGCTGGTAGTGTCTGCAGAAGACGGAGAAAAAGCGCTGGAACTGCTGAAAGCAGGCGGGGAAGAAGCTTATGTAATTGGCACAGTAACAGAAGGGGAACGCAAGGTTACCTTTACGGGAGCTGAAGTGTGATGCAGTACAGCCGGATCGCTGTGTTTGCCTCCGGGCAGGGCAGCAATTTTGCCGCGCTGGTTCAGGCTCAGAACGCAGGGAAGCTTGGCGGAGGCCGCATTGAGCTGCTGGTATCTGACAGGCCGGAAGCGCTAGTGGCACAGCGTGCGGAGGAAGCGGGGATTCCTGCCCTCCTGCTGCGGCCGAAGGACTTCGCAAGCCGGGAGCTGTATGAAGCGGAGATTGTTGCCGAGCTGCAGCGCCGGGATATCGGGCTTGTCGTATTGGCAGGATATATGCGGCTGATTACTCCGGTGCTGCTTACACCTTACTCCGGGCGCATCATCAACATTCATCCTTCTCTGCTGCCAGCCTTTGCCGGCAAGGATGCCATCGGCCAGGCATTAGACTACGGTGTGAAGCTGACGGGGGTTACGGTGCATTTTGTCGATGGAGGCATGGACACCGGACCGGTTATTGCCCAGCGCGGGGTTGCCGTAGAGGCCGAAGATACAACGGAAACCCTTGCCGGACGAATTCATCAGGTAGAGTATGAGCTTTACCCTGAGGTAGTATCTGCTTTTGCCGCCGGGAAAATTGGACTGGACGGAAGAAAAGCCACAATTTCCGAATAGAAGTATAAGCGCGATTGCTGCTAAGGACAGGGAGCTTGCCATAAATGGAGTCATTCTGTGTCGCATACTATGGACATGAGCTGCGATTCCGCAGGAATTTTTAAAACAGCATTGTTTAGCACGTCTATAGCGTTAAATACTGGCGAATTGCGCGGTGCGCTGATCTTTTTATCGACAAAGGTTAATTTCTGCGGTCACTTCCGATATTTCTCGGGAAATATTGCACAAGCGGGCAAAGGGTGTCGGAGAGTGATGGAATGCCTGATTTATGCCTTAGGAAGAATGCTGTAAGCTGATGGAATTTTAGTGATTTGGCAAGACTGGTTTATTCGGGTGAAAGAGCTTGTAGATCAGTTATACAAGTTTAGGGCATCACATTGTTAAGCATTAACCATTCAAACACAACTAATCGGGCATCATCCGGAGGAGGACTATTCAAAGTGAGTATCAAAAGAGCGCTGGTCAGCGTATCGGATAAACAGGGCATCGTGGATTTTTGCCGCGAGTTGTCTACATTGGGCGTAGAAATCATCTCCACAGGCGGCACTAGCACACTTTTGGCTAAAGAAGGCGTACCAGTCATCGGTATTTCCGATGTCACAGGGTTCCCGGAAATTATGGACGGACGCGTCAAAACGCTGCATCCCGCCGTACACAGCGGACTGCTGGCAGTTCGTGACAACGAGGAGCACACGCGTCAGATGACCGAGCTTGGGCTGGACTACATCGATCTGGTCGTGGTGAACCTGTATCCGTTCGCGGAGACGATCGCCAAGCCGGATGTATCGTACGAGGAAGCTATCGAGAACATCGATATCGGCGGACCGACGATGCTGCGTTCGGCGGCGAAAAACCATGCTTTTGTCAGTGTGGTGGTGGATGCGGCCGATTATGCAGGTGTGCTTGATGAGGTACGTGCAGGCGGAGATACGACCCTTGAGACCCGCAAACGTCTTGCGGCAAAAGTGTTCCGCCATACGGCGGCTTACGATGCCCTGATTGCCGATTATTTGGCTAATGTGACCGGTGAACCGCTGCCGGAGCGCTATACGGTGACTTACGAGAAGATTCAGGATCTGCGTTACGGAGAGAACCCGCATCAGAAGGCGGCGTTCTACCGCAAGCCGCTCGCTGCGCAGGATACGCTGACGGCTGCCGAGCAGCTGCACGGCAAAGAGCTGTCTTACAACAACATTAACGATGCCAATGCGGCGCTGCAAATCGTCAAAGAATTCGAAGAGCCGGCGGTTGTGGCCGTTAAGCATATGAATCCATGCGGCGTGGGCGTGGGCGCAAGTGTATACGAGGCTTACCAAAAAGCCTACAATGCTGATCCAACCTCTATTTTCGGCGGGATTGTGGCTGCGAACCGTATTATTGATGCGGATACCGCTAACCTGCTGAAGGATATTTTCCTGGAAATCGTACTGGCACCGGGCTTCACAGATGAAGCGCTGGAGATCCTTACGAAGAAGAAGAACATCCGCCTGCTCAAAATCGGCAGCTTAAGCACGGCCTCTGCACGCAAGAGCAGCTTTGTCGTTACCTCCATTGAGGGCGGTATGGTAGTGCAGGAGAGCGATGTGCACTCCGTGAACCCGGAAGAGCTTCAAGTGGTCACAAGCCGCAAGCCAACCGAAGAAGAGCTCAAGCAGCTGCTGTTCGGCTGGAAAGTAGTTAAGCATGTGAAGTCCAATGCGATTGTACTGGCGGCGGATGATATGACCGTTGGTGTAGGCGCCGGACAAATGAACCGTGTCGGAGCGGCCAAAATTGCCATTGAACAGGCCGGAGAGAAGTCCAAAGGCGCTGTACTGGCTTCCGATGCCTTTTTCCCGATGGGCGACACGCTGGAAATGGCTGCGAAGGCTGGAATTACCGCAGTTATTCAACCGGGCGGCTCGATCAAGGATGAGGAATCCATCAAGGTTGCAAATGAATATGGAATTGCCATGGTCTTCACCGGCGTCCGCCATTTCAAACACTAGAGGCCCGGGGAGGATTTCGTTTATATGGATATTTTAGTGGTTGGCGGCGGGGGCCGGGAGCATGCGATCATCTGGAGTCTGTCTCAAAGCCCAAAAGCCGGTAAAATCTACTGTGCACCCGGCAATGCCGGGATCGCGCAGCTTGCTGAATGTGTGCCGATTGGCGTGTTCGAATTCGACAGGCTGACTGCCTTTGCCAAGGAACGTGAGGTTGGTCTTGTAGTCATTGGACCGGATGATCCGCTCGCGGCAGGTATCGTTGATGCCTTTGAAGCGCAGAATATTCCTGTATTTGGGCCGCGCAAGAATGCAGCTGAAATCGAAGGCAGCAAAACGTTTATGAAGGATCTGCTGCACAAATACAGCATCCCGACAGCAGCCTACGAGAAGTTCAGCGGTTATGAAGCAGCGCTTGCTTATTTGCGCGCACAGGAGCTGCCGATCGTCATCAAGGCCGACGGCCTGGCTGCCGGCAAAGGCGTTACCGTAGCTTATTCGCGTGAAGAAGCCGAGCAGGCGCTGCGTGATATTATGGTGGACAAGGTATTCGGAGAAGCCGGTGCGCAGGTAGTCATCGAAGAATTCCTCGCGGGGCAGGAAATGTCGATTCTTGCGTTTGTTGACGGTGAAACGGTGCGGCCAATGGCGGCGGCGCAGGATCACAAGCCGATATTCGACGGCGACAAAGGACCGAACACCGGCGGAATGGGCACGTATTCGCCTCTGCCGCACATCGCTGAGGATATTATCCGCGAGGCGGTGGAGACGATCATCGAGCCAACAGCCAAAGCCATGGTGGCCGAAGGCCGCCCTTTTAGCGGCGTACTGTTTGCCGGGCTGATGATTTCACCGGATGGCAAGCCGAAGACGATTGAGTTCAATGCCCGCTTCGGCGATCCCGAGACGCAGGTCGTACTGCCTAGGCTGAAGAGTGATCTGCTGGAGATTTTTCTAGCTGTCACTGAGGGCAGGCTGGCGGATATTGAGATTCAGTGGAGCGATGAAGCGGCTGTATGCGTAGTGCTGGCTTCAGAGGGTTATCCGGGTCCTTATCCTAAAGACGTGCCTATCTCCGGTCTGGAGAGCAGCCAGGACGCACTGATCTTCCATGCCGGGACGGCACGCGGTGAAGATGGAAGCTGGGTTACGAATGGCGGACGGGTGCTTGGTGTTGTCGGCAGGGGCGCGAGTATTGCGGATGCCCGTGCGGCCGCATACGCCAGTGCAGAAACCATATCTTTCCAGGGAAAGCAGAACCGCAGTGACATCGCCATGAAGGCGCTCATCTGAGGATAAAGGACTGCAACCTAGCAAATTTTTACGCTATTAGTCCCAAAAAAGGACTGACAAGTGATAGAAGAAGTGCTATAATACAATTCGTACGGGGGAAAATGTGCGGATATATACAGATAAAGGGTCTTTCCTTTCATGGAAAGGCCTTTTTTAAATTAGGTTTTTGGAGTGCCCGTGAAGTTCCCGTAATATAGAATACGTCTTGCCGGGAAATGATACTTATAGTGCAAAAGTAGCGATGCGCTTATGTGTATGGCTAGTCACAGATTTAAGGGGGAATTATTTTTGAGTAAGGTTGGAAGAAATGACTTGTGCCCATGTGGAAGCGGGAAAAAATATAAAAGATGCTGCCTTGGTAAAGAAACCTCAGCGGTTGAATCCATACTGCGGCTCGTAACAACGGAGGAGGCAGCAGCCCATGAGGCTGTAGTAACTGAACCTGTCATGAGCCCTGAGGCGTTGGAACCTGTCCTTCGTCCAGAGAGCAAGCTTACCCTGACCAAGCTGAAAAAGATGGTAACACGCGAGCTAAAATGGGAGCATCCGGCCCACGAGCAGCTGGCGATGCAGCTTATCGAAAGCATGAGAAACCAGTATGAGCGGGAGCTGATTTTTGAAGCATTAGTGCTTTGGAACGGCTTCTCCCGCCAGACTAAACCTGCTGTGAAGAAAATGGGCTCCTTCTGTGCCGCGATCGAGTATTTGCTGTCCGAGGAGTACGGCTTTATGATTTCGCAGGCTGAACTTGCAACCAAATATGAGGTTACTGCGGCTACGATTTCCCGCAAGGTTAAGGAAATGCTTAACTACGTGGAGGAATACGGCATGGGCGGCGAGTCTGACGAGCTGCTAGTGCTGAACGGTCCGGGTACTCCTAAGGAGAAAGCACAGGCCCTTCTGTATCAGGCAGCGGAAGCCACTTCTACCAAACGGCGGATTCAACTGGCTGAAGCTGCACTTGAATTATATCCGGACAATTCCGACGCTTATCTTATTCTGGCTGAGGAATCGGAGAATGAGCAGGAGGCGCGTGCCTACCTCAAAGCGGGAATTGCTGCGGGTGAGCGTGAGCTGGGGGAGCTGTATTTTAACCAAAATAAAGGATACTTCTGGGGCCTGCATGAAACCCGGCCATACATCCGTGTCTGCAAGAGCTATGCCGAGTCTTGCTGGTTCAGTGGCAACGCGGAAGAAGCGGCGCAGATGCTGGAACGCATCATGGAGCTTAATCCGGAAGACAATACCGGTGCGCGTTATTTGCTGGCGGCTGCGTACTTGTACACCAACCGGTTGAATGATGCAGAACGTGTGCTGAAGAAATATGGCAAGGATGATGCCGCGGCTGCGTTTGCCTATGACCGGATTGTCCTTGAATACAAGAAGAACGGAATCACTTCCCAGCTCAAGATGCTGTACCGTGTGGCGCGTGGCGTGAACAAGCATGTGCCGGATTATTTACTGGGCGTGAAGCGGCTGCCGCATAACCTGCCGGATTTTGTAGGCTTGGGAGATTCTAATGAAGCGATTGAATATGTCATCATGCACTCCCGTTTATGGGCAAGCATGCCGGACCTGCTCAAGTGGATGCTGAAGCAATAGTTCATCATATGATGTATACCGGACACAGCCGCTCAGGCTGTGTTTTTTTTAATTTAAAGATAAGCGTACTATGTCAACAAGCTAAAACTGACTATAAAAGCAACTCAAACACACCTAACTCTTTGTTTTCCAAAAAATAGTTAGCAACTGACGAAG
>NZ_JBGJZP010000038.1:0-31492 GCF_042610515.1 Paenibacillus paludis | reverse complement strand
GATGGCGCGTTTCTGCTGGCCGGCGGCCGGGGGGCGGCGATGCGGGAAGGGCAGCCGCTGTCGCGTTCGCCCTATATTGTTGCCGCCGGCGTGGACGACCGCGCCGGGCAGGGGCGGATCATGCTGGCCGCAGATCTGCCTGAAGAAGAGCTGCTCCGTCATCATGCGGGCAGTTTTACAGAGGAACGGGAGGTTTACTGGGACAAAGAGAGCGGAAGCGTCAAGGCGCGCCGGCGTACGCTGCTCGGCGCGCTGGTATTGAAAGAGACCTCGCATGAGCGGCCTACGGCAGAAGAGACGGAGGATGTCCTGCTGGGGGTGATATCCGCAGAAGGTCTGGAGATATTGCCTTGGGATAAAGGAACAGTGCAGTTGCGGCAGCGAATGGCATTCATGCATGGACTGCGGACGGATTGGCCTGATGTGGCGGATGAAGCCTTGCTTGGCTCGCTGGATGAATGGCTGAGGCCCTTCATCCAGGGAATGCGCAACCTGCGTGATCTTCAGCGTCTTCCCTTAAGCCGGGCGCTTGAAGGAATGCTGGACTGGAACAGCAGACAGAAGCTGGACAAGGAAGCTCCGACACATATCTCGGTGCCCAGCGGATCTCGGATACCGCTGGATTACAGCAATCCGGGCGCGCCTGTACTGGCAGTAAGGCTTCAGGAGATGTTCGGGCAGGTAGATACACCGAGAATCGGCATGGGGCAAGTTTCTGTACTGCTGCATCTGCTGTCACCGGCGAGACGGCCGATGCAGGTCACCTCCGATCTGGCGAGCTTTTGGCGCAGTACCTATTTCGAGGTTAAGAAGGATCTCAAAGGCAGATATCCCAAGCATTATTGGCCGGATGATCCGCTGCAGGCGGCGCCTACAAACCGGACCCGCCCGGTTAAATAGGGACGATGAATCGTCCCGCACGGATACATCCGGTCAAATAAGAACGATGAATCGTCCCGCACGGATACATCTTGTTAAACAGGGACGACTGATCGTACGCAGAATAGCAAAACTATGAATTTCCAAGGAATTGTGAAGTCTTGCTCCTGTAAACTGTTTGGTTCAGCCGCTAAAGGGTAATAATGTAGCGAACCACAATTACGAAGGAGGGCTTCAAGTGACTAACAAAATTGTAGGAGTTTTCGATACGGAACAAGAAGCGACCAGAGCAATTGAAGGACTTCAAAGTCGAGGAGTCAGCAATGACGAAATCTCAGTAATCACAAGAGACCGCGATGAATTAAAAAGCATTTCTGATGATACAGGTACGATGGCTCCCGAAGGAGTAGCGACAGGTGCGGCTACAGGTGGTGTGGTAGGCGGAATTACCGGGTTGCTCGCAGGAATCGGGGCATTGGCCATTCCGGGGATTGGTCCCATTCTGGCGGCTGGACCTATTGTGGCAACACTCACTGGAGCAGCTATTGGTGCAGGTGCCGGTGGTCTGGTAGGCGGATTGATTGGTCTTGGTATTCCTGAGGATGAAGCCAAGGAATATGAAGGATATGTCGACAGCGGCAAAATCCTTGTTCTCGTAGATGACAACGGCAGGGGCCGGGATATCCACGATGTGTTCAGCGGCAGCCAATCCCTGAACTCTAGTAGATACAATAACCTCTACAGCGATACTACAGTGGATGGCACCTTGATCAACAGGGATACAACCGATACTTATAACCGCAACAGATTGTAAATAATGTTTGATTGCAAGGGGCTTTATCAGTCTCCTTGACCCCATATTTGAACTAACAAAAACTGTTCTTCCGCTGACAAGCCGGAAGAACAGTTTTTTTATTATATAGAAGATTATGCATTGTAAAAATTGTGGATCACTCGAAAACATGATGAGGTACAGGCGCGGTTACTTCTGATCGCATAAAAGTGGCAGAAACTTTGTCAGTGTGCTGCACAGATAACACATTATAAATTGGAGGGACAGTCATCTGGATGGAATGAGAGGCATAAATGCATCTGAATTCGCCGCACACGGGCTAAATGGCAGAATGAGAGGCATAAATGCATCTGAATTTGCCGCACAGGGCTAAATGGCAGAATGAGAGGCGTATATGCATCTGAATTCGCCGCACATGGGTTAAATGGCGGAATGAGAGGCATAACGCATCTGAATTTGCCGCACACACGCTACATGGCGGAATCCAGAAGTTACGCAACAATATAGTTCTATCTAGTCCACCTACTTCCCAATCTGTTCCAACTTGTTGCAACTCTATTCCCAAGCTGTCTTCACCTTTTCGTCATCGAAGGGTTCTTGAACACGGCGACAGCGCACCATCAATCACAACAACCACTATAACCCTAATTTCAGCATATGAAAAATTCACAATAGAAAAATCAAAAAAATCACTCCCCCACCTTTCCACGAGAATGACCACCATTTTATCTTCACTTATGTCTTACAAACAAGGAAAAAGTGGACCCTGAGCAAGCGGGGGCTTCAGGTTGTGAAAATTGGTAAATAGTGTTTTACTAGAGTTATGCAATAGAGTATTCAATAGAGTTTACTGAAAAGGTTAGAAAGAATACAGGTAAAGTCATTCCACTACAAGGAGGGGTTCCGATGGCATTTATGATTGCCCAGCGGGCTTTTATTAAAGTATATCTGATTACGATGGTAGAACAGCACAAGGGATACGGTTATCAAATGCTGGAGGATTTGCGGAGAGATTTCAAAGCTCATGGCTATGCTCCTCCCCAAAGTGAAATCTACCGTGCGCTCCATGAACTGGTGCAGCAAGGAATACTTTACCGCACTAAGCAGTTGAAGGGAAATGATCCTAAGGTCGATTTTCAGGAAATTGTCTTATATCATTTCACGGCCGATGGGGAGGAAAAAGCCAGGCTCTATAAAAAGCAGGTGAAGACAGACCTTGACCGCTGCCTCGGTATATTAAACAAGGCGGTAGCGGATAATTTCTAAAGTCAGGATTCCTCTTTTTCTACATCCTGCCCGGGAGGTGTGACCGGAGAGCTGGCGCTGCCGTAGTCCTCAACGGAATCCCAGGCCCCGGCATCATCAAATCTTCCGCTATGCTCCTGCCGTCCCTCGCCTGCCCCGGCAGGAGGAGGTGTCATTACCTGTTCTTCTACGGGACGGTCACTCGAGAGCTCTCTGCCGGGAGAGTATTCTACGGTATAGGCTGTGTAAGGAATGGCCTCTAAACGTTCATAAGGGATGTTTTGTTTGCTGGCGATGCAGACACCGTAGGTACCATCCTTCATTCGTTGCAGCGCTGCTTCTATCTCTTCTAATTCTTCTGTAAGAGCTTTGTTAATACCCAAATCTCTGCTTCTTTCGAAGGTCTCTGTGCCTGTGTCAGCCGGATGGTTGTCGACGGAGGAGAGTTCACCGGTTGAGATTTTGAGCGAATCACCGAGCAGGCTGTTTTCTTCACCATTACTGGAGAAATGTTGTTCCAATTCTTCCTTGCGCTCTTCTAAAGCAGCTTTAAGTGTGGCCAGCTGCGAGTTACTTAAGTGGCTCATTATGTGATCTTCCTTTCTGCGAAAAGAGTAGTATTGCTGATGTATTCTTACCTTACCCTTTTCGCGAGGAGGGCAATCAGTGAAGCTATGAAATCAGAACTGCAACTTTAGTGATATTTTCAGGTTGCACTCAGCCTGTTATAATGGTTACTGCCGGAGAACACAGATAACTTGGAGGTCACTTAAATGGATGAACATATGAAACGCCGATTGGACAAGCAGAGAAAGCTGTTCAGCCAGCTCGGCATTACACTTGATGCACTGACGATTCATGAGAAGGAATTTGGTATGAAGCTTCGTGGTTATGACGCGGAGGAAGTAGACACTTTTCTGGACAGCGTAATCAAGGATTACGAACGATTTTATGCGACGATTGCCGATTTGATGGATAAGTGGCAGGAACAGCAGATTGAACTCCGCGAAATGAAAGCTGAGACCAAGGCAATTCCAGTCGCTCCTCCGATCGTTAGAGGAATTGATCCGAGAGAGTTGGAGGATGTTATCATCAAACTTGAAAACAATATCCGTCAATTAAAAGATAGACTGCCACAAAGTGAAGGCTACTTGTGACAATAAAAGGATGAATATGAAATATATTCCTATATTTTGCAATCGGGTGACTTGTTTACTACATTTCCAACATTTACAATAAAATGGGAGTATATATCGGGATGCAAGATGGAGGTTGAAACCTTTGCCCAAGAAGCAAACTTGGAGCTTAAAGATTCGTGGCAAAATTGCAGTAGGCTATGTCTTGATTTTCTTAATGTTAGGCCTTTTTCTGCTGATCGTATCCAGTAGAATTACCGATCTTGAGAAGGAAACAGTTTTCCTGAGTGACCATGATATAGAAGTGCACGAGCTTACATATCAAATTGAAAAAAATGTCCTGGATATGGAGACCGGACAAAGAGGATATGCGCTCACCGGAGACAATTCCTACCTGGTTCCATTTAATAGCGGCCTTGCAGCTTGGCAGATCAATCTTGCCAAGCTGAATGGTCTGATTGCAGACAATCCGGACCAGATGCGGAATTTAGGCGTTATTAAAGAAAATATTCAATTATGGATTGATCTGGCCGGACAGCCAGTGGTTGATCTAAAGCGGAATGGTGAGGATCAAGCCATAGCTAAGTTTTTCCGTAATGATACCGGCAAATCGGTTATTGACTCGATCCGCTCGCAGTCCGACTATTTCCGGGATAACGAGCGGAAGCTAACCAATGAACGGATTTCGAATTTGAAGGAAAGCAATAGCAGACTTCTGATAACCATGTATATTCTATGGACACTGGTTGTGCTGCTCGCGGTCTTGATTACGTATTTAATCTCTGCAAGTATTGTAAATCCGCTGCAGCATGTCATTCTGGCAATTAATGGGATCGCTGGAGGCGGCAATATGTCTGAGCGGATAAAGGTAAAGACCATGGATGAAATCTATGATCTTGGTGAAGCTACCAATAGTCTGCTGGATACAGTGCAGCTGGAACAGTGGAGCAGTGAGCAGCAGACTGCCATGTCCGTAATTCTGCAGGAAGCTACAGATATTTATTTGTTATGCAGGACTTTTATGAATAAACTGGAAACAACCCTTGAGATGCAATACGGTGCCATTTATGTTATGGATCATAAGGAACGTTATAAATGTATGTATTCCTATGCCGGTGCTGAGAAAACAGAATTCCCGTTTGCAGAAGATTCAATCTTACCCGGTGTGGGTCTTGTGGGACAATGTGCAGTAGATAAACGTATAATTATAGTTGAAGATTTGCCGGAGAATTATATCAGCATTAATTCTGCACTGGGCAGAACGGCTCCCCGCTTCGCAGTTATTGCACCGATTATATTTGAGAATAAAACTGTGGCTGTTTTAGAAGTAGCTTCATTGACCCAATGGGCATCGTATCACCATGAGCTTTTATCCAAGCTTTTGGACATGATGGCGGTTTCCGTGAATTCAGTGATGACCCGTATGAAAATCCAGAAACTGTATCATAATTCCCAGGTCATGAATGAAGAGCTGCAAGTTCAATCGGAAGAACTGCAGGTGCAATCTGAGGAATTGCAGGTGCAGACCGAAGAATTGCAAAATCAAACGAATGAATTGCTCACGGTCAACCGGGAACTGGAGAATCAGAAGGCCGTTGCAGAGAATGCCGCAGTGGAACTGGAACGATATAATGAGCAGCTTGAGTTAAGCTCCCGCTATAAATCGGAATTTCTGGCAAATATGTCGCATGAGCTGCGTACTCCGCTGAATAGTATGCTTATCCTATCCCAACTGCTGGCCGAGAACCGCAATAACAACTTAAGCGAGGAAGAACAAGGTTATGCTTCGGTCATTCACAATTCCGGCACTGATTTGCTGGTCATGATCAACGATATTCTCGATCTGTCCAAGGTGGAAGCCGGCAAAATGATGGTGGAAATGGATGCGGTCAATCTTACGGAGCTGCCTACATTGCTCAGGGGTTATTTTGGTAAAACCGCCGAACAACAGAAATTGGAGTTTTCTGTGAACATCGGTGCAGAAGTACCGGATCTATTTTATACCGACGAAATGCGGCTGCATCAAATTCTGCGCAATCTGCTGTCCAATGCCTTTAAGTTTACGGAGGTAGGTTCCGTGCAAGTTGACATTACCCGGATCGAAGCTTATTCTGACCCGCAGTATAACCCAACTGAGCCAGTTTTGGCTTTCTCCGTCAAGGATACGGGAATCGGGATTTCGGAAGAGCATCGTGAGCTGATTTTTGAAGCTTTCATGCAGGCAGACGGTTCAACTGTACGCAAATTTGGGGGAACCGGGTTGGGTCTGTCAATCTCCCTGCAGCTGGCCAGATTACTGGGCGGGTATATTTCACTGCAGAGCGAGCTGGGGCAAGGCAGCACCTTTACACTATTTCTTCCTTGCCGTTGCCTTGAAGCTGACATGGAGGATGGACTTCAGCCGCCGGGCTCCTGGTCAACCGTTGCGGCGGCACGGGAGCGGGAAGTCACTCAAAAGCCTGAGAAGGCCACTATAACTGTGGACACAAGTTTGTTTGAGAAACAATATGACATGCTCCAAGGCAGGACTGTGCTGATTGTTGATGATGATCTTCGTAATATTTATGCCCTTAAGCAAGGGCTGGAGCCTTATCAGATGAATATCCTTACGGCACAGTCAGGCTTTGAGTGTCTACAGATTGTCAGGGAACAGGCAAATGTGGATATCGTGCTGCTAGATATTATGATGCCGAATCTGGATGGTTATGATACTCTGTCAATCATTCGTGAAGAACTCCTGCTTCCGGATCTGCCGATTATCGCGATTTCAGCCAAAACCATGAAAGAGGACCGTGAGAAATGCCTGGCGGCGGGCGCAACTGATTTCATAAGCAAACCTGTTGTTATGAAAGACGTGATTACCCGAATGTGCCGATGGATTACGGTTGAATAAGCTTAGGCTTATGAGTTTGCTTGACTTTTGAAAAATTACCATTGACGGCGATATGAACTATGAATTATGATAGGCTCATAAATGATCATTTATATGTAGTTGGCGTGTTACCGTAAAGGGCATGAGCCAAGGATTGTCTTCATTCATTTGAGACAGTTCTTGGCTTTTTTTGTTGCCTGTAGCCTGAAGATTAGGGGAAGGAGGGGAGAACTTGTCACGGGAAATCGAACAATTTCAAGTTCAGCGTGTAATTGGGAATAACGTTGTAATGGTCCAGGGAGAAAAGAACGGCAAGGAATATGTCATTATTGGCAAAGGCATCGGCTTTGCGGTGAAAGATGCCGGTGTGATTGAAAGCAACGATCACCGGATCGAAAAGCTGTTTCGCCTGGAAGACCGGGAAGAATGGAGCCAGTATCAAATACTGCTCGAGGACATTGATCCTAAAATAATGAAAATCACCGATGAGATTATCGGAGATATCACCTGTCAGTTTCCCGGCAAGTTAAACGACAAGATTTATTTGGCGCTCCCGAGTCATATCCAGTTTACCATCTACCGTCTGCGCAACGGGATGGATATAATTAATCCTTTTTTACAGGAAACCAAAATGACTTTTCCGAAGGAATTTGAGATCGCTTTCAAAGCGGCAGAAAAAATCAGTGACGAGTTTAAAATACAGATTCCTGAGGACGAAGTAGGATTCCTCACCTATCATGTATACTCCGCTGTGAGCAATGTTCCGGTTGGACAGCTGGTGAAAGCCTCCAATATCGTGAATGAATTGATTGAGATGATCCGGGAAGAGCGGAAGATTACCTTTGAGCACGGCAGTATGAACCATGTCCGGTTGATGATTCATCTGCGTTTTTCGCTGGAACGGATACTGCAGGGATCCTTAATAGATAATCCCTTCGTGAAGCACATTAAGAAGGAGTATAAAGCGGAATATAAGCTGGCGCAGAAACTCGGGAAAGTAATGCAAAGTTCACTGGAAGTGGAAGTTCCTGATGAAGAATTATGTTTCCTGGCGATGCACTTGCACCGGCTATTCCAAACTTTAGAGAAGAACAAATAGCAGCTTGCGAGGAGTGGCGCGGATGTTTTCCAAATGGAAATCCAAAAAAGAAGAGCAGCATACTGAACAGATCATAGAAATTACAGCTCCTATCAGCGGGCAAGCGGTTCCTTTGAACCAGGTACCTGATGATACCTTTGCCGGCGGACACATGGGCAGCGGAATTGCAATTGAACCTGCTGAGGGGAGGCTTAAGGCTCCGTTTGACGGCAAGATTGCCCATATCGTGAAATCCAATCACGCATTGATTCTTGAGCATCCGTCCGGATTACAGCTGCTGCTACATATCGGAATCGATACGGTCAGCCTGAAAGGCAACGGATTTGTCAGCCATGTTGCTACCGGAGACAGCGTAAAGGCAGGGCAGACCTTGATTGAATTTGATCTTGAGGCTATACAGGCGGCAGGACTTGCAACAATCTCGCCGGTAATCGTAACGAGTATGGAGGAACATTTACCGGAAATAGAGAGTCTCTATGGTGCAGTCACAGCGGGTACGAATATCGTTCTACGGGTGGCTTCAAAGCACTAGCATACTTGAGCAGAACCAATCATGAAACCAAGGGGATGATATTATTATGTTGGCTTTTCTACAAAAGTTAGGTAAGTCTCTGATGCTTCCGGTCGCGACATTGCCGGCAGCAGGGATTCTGCAAGGGTTAGCTTTGATTAATTACGAAAAAGATTGGCATCTGGGGGCTAATGTAGGCGGATTCCTGAATCAATATGTTGCTCCATTCCTGAATGCTGGCGCGGGCGCCATATTCGGCAATCTCGCTTTAATATTTGCTATCGGTGTGGCAATAGGGTTCGCCGGAGATGCTGTAGCGGCATTGTCTGCGTTGATTTCATACCTGGTACTCACCAAAGTTCTGGCTATCGTACCCTTGCAGTTCTCATTTATTAACGACGACGTTGTTCTGAATATGGGGGTACTCGGGGGTATCTTTGCAGGTGCATGGGCAGCCTTCCTCTATAAAAAATACCACAATATCAAGATGCCGGACTGGCTGGGATTCTTCGCAGGCAAACGTTTTGTTCCGATCGTGACTGCCGGTTCCATGATGGTGCTTGCCATATTCGTAGGTATGATCTGGAGCCCAATACAGGATGTAATCAGTGATTTCGGGAACTGGGTTGTGGGTCTCGGCGCGGTGGGCGCATTTATCTTCGGTACAGCCAACCGCTTGCTGATCCCTATCGGATTACATCACGTACTCAACACCATTGCTTGGTTTCAAATTGGTGACTTTACCAATGCAGCCGGTGAACTGGTACACGGGGACTTGACACGTTTCTTCGCCGGAGACAAAACCGCAGGGATGTTCATGACCGGGTTCTTCCCGATTATGATGTTCGCTCTGCCTGGTGCAGCCTTTGCTTTTATCCATACTGCAAAACCGGAGAAACGCAAACTGGTTGCCTCAATCTTTATTGGTTCAGCGATTGCTTCCTTTTTAACAGGTATTACTGAACCGCTTGAGTTTTCCTTTATGTTCGTTGCTCCGCTCTTATATCTGGTGCATGCCATTTTAACAGGGTTATCATTGGCCCTGATGTACGTCCTTGATGTTAAGATGGGCTTCGGATTCTCCGCAGGTTTGATTGATTCCTTGCTGTACCTGAAGCTTACTACTAATGCATGGATGCTTATCCCGATAGGACTTGCGTTCTTCGTCCTCTATTATGTGCTCTTCCGCTTCATTATAGTGAAATTTAAGCTGAAGACGCCTGGACGGGAAGATGAGACCGAGGATGAAATCGAAGAAAAGTCCATCGGCGGGGCTTCGGCAGGTGTTTCTTCCCAAGCCGCAAAAATTCTGGAAAACATCGGCGGACCGTCCAACATCCGGAATATTGATGCCTGCATTACACGGCTGCGGTTGATCGTAAACGACGATAAGGCAGTAAAAGATGCTGCGCTTAAACAACTGGGCGCTTCCGGGGTTATGAGACTTGGTCAAGGTGCGGTGCAAATCGTATTTGGTCCAAAATCGGAACAGATTAAGGATGATATAAAGAAGCTTATGTAATAAATATTATGTGCGGGCATCTCTGATGTCCGCATTTTTTTGTGATGCACCTCTTGCAATATATACAATACCGAGTATAATACTTGGTATAACGGAATTAAGGAGTCGGTACACATGTCAGTCGATGATTATCTGGATCTTTTAAACTACGCCAAAGCAATTAACGATGGACAGTGGCAGGCTGACATCATTGAGAATTTAAAGAACTTCAAGGAAGCTTCCGAAGAGCGGGAAAGAGTGGAGAATGTCCGGGAACTCTGGAACCGGTTTGATCATATAAACCTGATGCTGCTGGAATTGTTCAACAAGTTGAGGGAACATGAGGATGCTGAGGACAGTTACCGGTGGAAAGAGAAGATTTGGGAGCTGAAGATGGAGCGGATTACACTGGCAAAGCAAATTCAGGAGAGATATATCAAGATCAGATAATAGATGAATTGATACCCTTAGTTGATAATACAAAATAAAAAAATGGCATGCAGTTAGTCTGCTCTGCCAAGACTTGCGAAGTTTACGTTAAGGTGAATTTTGCGGATTCACATTAACAATCTGAAAGATGAATTATTTCGACATTTGCATTCCTTCACGCATCATCGTCATACACATGGTCATCATTTCATCGCAGTCTTGCATTTTCTTCATCATCATGTCCATATCCATGTCCATCATGTTCATTTCAGTCATCTTCTCCATGCACATCTTCATACTGTTCATCTTGGCCATCATGTCTTCCATGCACATATTCATCATCATTTCCATACACATCTTTTCCATTGTTAACGCCACCTCTCAATTTATAGTAGTTTACCTTCTCAAATTACTATATTTTGCTAGTCTAATCAACACTTTTTAAATATTTAAGCCTGGAAATATTTTATTATTTGTCACTATTATGTATATTCAGACCTTGCAGATTGTAATTATAAGATTACTAAACATCACTGTGCACGGTTATTAGAAGATACCGGCAGTTCCTTTTTTCATAAAAAGGGGCTGCTTTTTTTGTAAATATAAGATTTTATATGCTTCACGCTATAAATTATCCTTCTATTTCTCGCTGAAACGGTACCGTCCTTAAAAAGGACGACAAAGCCGTTTCCACTTGTTGTGGTAAGATGTTTTTGACGTTTTCTGATACAAAAAAGCTTCAGGCTTCGTCTTACTTATAGCTGCAGCTGATAAGGAGGATTTAAACAATGGATATTCCGGAATCTGATATATTCAAAGCTCTATTTTATGAACACTATCCTGTGGTGCGGCGTAAACTTGCTGCTTTGGTACGGGATGAGACGGCGGCGGATGATTTAGCCCAGGATGTATTTTTAAGACTTTACCGCAATCCGCCGGATGACCCCGGAGCGCTCGGTGCCTGGCTGCATAGAGTGCTTACCCGGGTCGGATATGATTATTTGAATAAAGTAGCCAGAGAACGGCGGCTGCAAAATAAGCAGGAGCTCCTCTTCGATATTGGGGCCTCACCGCCTACAGGTGAAGAGGTGGTGCTCGCCAAGCTGGACCAGGAGGATGTCAGGATCTGGCTGGACAGCCTGCCGGACAGAGACAGACAGGCGCTGTTGCTGAGGTATTCGGGTTACAGCTACGCGGAGATCGCCGGAGAGCTCGGTGTAAAGCCGCCGGTTGTCGGGACACTGCTAAGCAGGGCCACAACGAAGCTAAGGCAGCATGCAGTAGAGGCGCTCCCGCACACGACTAGACCGTGAGGACAGCGGCGTTTGGAAATTTTGCTTCTATATATTACTTAGGAGGAACGATCAATGACCAATCCTATAAAACATGAATCAGATCAGCTGAATATGGATGAAGCTTGGGCCAGGCTGCAAGACAGCATTGCGCAGGAACCGGTAAATCCGGTATGGGCAGCTTGGGGCCAGCAATCAACGACAAACAATGATCCCTTAATAAATGCTGCTTCTACAGCTGGTACACCCGGCGGTAGGACTGCAATGACGCAGATAACAGGGCAGGCTGATTCTGCTACGGAAGGCAAGAAAACGGGAAAACGGCCTCGGCGGCCTCAGATGAACCGCCGGCGGAAGTGGGCGGCAACAGCAGCCAGTGTAGCTATCTTCGCTGCTATTCTCGCCACTCCGGTAGGAAGCACGGCTATGGCAGCAATCCTGAACCAATTCCGGATGCAGGAACCAACAGTTGTGAATGAAAGCGATCTGCGGAATATCTTCAATCAGATTTCCGAGGGGGGAACTGTCGGCGAAGCTGCCAGTAAATTCGGAGCGGTTTCGAGTTCGTCCGGAACCATCGATGGAGCGGTGCCTATAAATGATTTGCAGAAAACGCTGGGGTACAGCGCAGTCAGCGGGGAAGGATTTGACCAAGTCAAGTCTGCTTGGATTAGTTCTTCCCAGGAGATGACCCTTACGCTGAACGTTGACGCAGTCAACGAAGCGTTGCTGCGCCTGGGATCAGATCAGCTGCTACCGGAATCAATAGATGGCAAGCCGATAACTCTGGCTATTCCTGAGATCGTCCGCTACGACTTATCCACGGACAATGAGCATTGGGCGAGCTTTACTCAGATGAATACGCCAATAGTGACGGTAGATCCGTCTATAGACGTAGAAGAAGCCGTTAAGGCTGTCCTTGACTTTCCGCTTCTCCCGGATCATCTGAAATCCAGTTTGCAGCAAAGCCGGATTCTATCCGGCGACATTCCATTGCCGCTGATTAAGGGGCAGTTTTCAGAAGAAATCACTATTGACGGGACACCGGTTATTTTTAATAAAAACGAATATGGCAGAGGAACGCAATATAGTGCGACTTGGGTGAAGAACGGCCAGTTGTTCGATTTCTCCGGAGGAGAAGTGTATTCGGACAAAGATGAGTTTATGACGAAACTGCAGGAGCTGATCACATCATGAGCATTCCCGCAATAGAAGCCAACTCGTTGACCAAAGAATACAGCAACGGGCGCGGTTGCCGGGATGTAACGATTCGTGTGGGGAAAGGGGAAGCCTTTGGCTTCCTCGGCCCCAACGGTGCCGGGAAAAGCACCTTTGTGAAGATGCTGGTTGGACTTATCCATCCTACAGGCGGAAGCGCCTCTTTGTTAGGACATAAAATTGGTACGTTGGAAGCCAAGATGAAGATCGGTTATCTGCCTGAGCTGTACCGCTATCAGGAATGGCTGACCGGGGAAGAGGTTGTGCGGCTGCATGCCAGATTATGCCGGATCGATAAAACCGTGGCGGGTCAAAGAATTCCTCAGCTGCTTAATGAGGTGGGTATTGGACAACGCGGACGGGACAGGGTCAAGCATTACTCCAAGGGCATGCAGCAGCGGCTGGGACTGGCTTGCGCGCTGGTGAACGAGCCGGAGATCGTTTTCCTGGATGAACCTTCATCTGCGCTCGACCCGATTGGACGCATGGAAGTCAGGGGTATTCTGCAGCGCTTGAAGGAGCGCGGAATCACTATTTTTCTCAACTCTCATCTGCTTGAGGATGTTGAGGTGCTGTGCGACCGGATGGCACTGCTGAATAACGGTCTTATCCTGCGGCACGGCACAGTATCAGAAATATTAAATAAGCGAACGAGCTGGCATTTTAAAGTGGGCGGCTTTTCGCCTTTTTTGCTGTCCTGGCTGAATGATTTTACCGGACTGTCAATCAACATCTCTTCTGGTGAAGATAAGCAGGAACGGGACTCCTTGCAGGGAACGGATCCTGACAGCGGAATTGTATGGCTGGAAGCAGAGCTGGAAAGTGAAGAGCAGGTGGGCTGGCTGAATGCGGTTTTTATAGAACAGGGTTTGACTTTATATGAAGTGAAGCGTAAAAAAGAGCGTCTGGAGGAATGGTTTATGGATGCGGTATCCGGACTGAGCCACAGGGGGGAGCGGGAATGAGAATTATACTCGGGATGACCTGGAAGGAAATGCTCCGCAAAAGGGTGATGATGCTGACCCTGGTGATGACAGTGATCTTCCTGCTTGCTTTCTGGTTTGTGGCCGGCACTATCGGCGGAGATCGACGTTTTGGCGGCGGGTCCGGAATCGTGAATGGCAGTATTCTTATTGAGCGGTTTACGAATGGGGCATTTATACTGACGTTAGGGTTTTTCTTCGGATCGTTTGTTATCGCTTTTCTGGCGATCTTCAGCTCCTTCTCGGCCATTGCCGGGGAAGCGGAGCAGGGAGTGATGCAGGCGATGCTGCCCAGACCGATTCCACGCTGGAAATGGTATCTCGGCCGCTGGCTTGGCTATGTCACGCTGGGGTTACTCTACGCACTGATACTTTTCGCAGCTATTCTATTCATTACAAATGCCCATGCCGCAATACCTAGAGATATGGCAGCCTTGGTTAAAGCTTTCCTGATTTTTGCTTCAAGTGTTCCGCTGTTGATCACATTGTCGATGCTGGGCTCAGGATTTTTCTCGGCGCTCGGGAACGGGGTATTTATGACGATGCTTTACGGAGCGGGCTGGCTGGGAGGCATGATTGATAAGGTGAGCTCAGCGCTGAGCCTGGAAGGCAATGCACTTCATATGCTAAACAATATGACAGGCTTCATGTCAATGCTCATGCCGGTTGATGGTTTGCAGCGCAAAATGACAGCTGTGCTGTTCAGTCTGGACGATCTTGGCGGTATGGTCTCGTTCAGTGGCGGGGCATTTTCACTTCTTAATCTGAACTCAGTTCCCTCGAATTCATTTGTGGTCTACGCTGCGGTTTATACTGCTGCTCTTTTCATAATCGGCTTGCTGCGGTTTCAGCGGAAAGATTTATAAATACGGAGTTCCAGAAAATATGAACAACAATAAGCGCCCTTTTTATTCCGGCTGGCGGAACAAAAAAGGGCGCTATTGATGCTGCGGACCCCATATCATTTGGTTGCGCCGATCTCGATCCACTCTGTAGACCAGTTGCTGATTTCTCCAAGAATAGGAGCCAGGGCAGTGCCTTTGTCCGTCAGCGAATATTCAATGCGTACAGGCATTTCAGGATAAACTGTACGCGTGATAATGCCCTCATTTTCCATTTCCTTCAAGCGGTCAGACAAAACCTTTCCGCTGAGATTGGACAAGCAGCTCTCGATTTCACCAAACCGGCGAGGGCCATTCATTAATACAAATACGATCAGTGCAACCCAACGTTTGCTAAGCACATCTACTGCTTTTTCAAAGCGTGGACACATCTCGAAGTCATTCATTAAGATCACCTCTGCATTCATTATATCATAAACTTACAATAAGTAATTATAATTATTTAAATATATATTATAACTTGACGAAGTTATATTACAATGATAAACTAACTTACAAATAGTTACTTGAAGTTAAAATTAAAAATATTTAAAACTTTAGGACGGTGCACTTATGATTAAACCTGATATCCTTTCTATATTGCAGAATAAGATCAAACGGATAACGATGGATGATTCCACTAATATACTGGTCGGACCGATTACGCTGCCGGTGAATCTCGATGGAGAAACAGTCACTTTTAAATGGTACAGCTGGTTGAAATCGGATGACGTTGAACTGCAGGGCGGGGATTCTATAGAAGCAACTGAATTATTGATCTCCCGTCTGTCTTCCATGAATCTCGCTGACAGTCAGCAGTCCAGTGTACTCGTTTACGGTGATTTCGAAGACTCGGACGAAGCTTTGATCCGGATGCACAGCATCTGCCATACCGGCGATATTTTCGGCAGCAAACGCTGCGATTGCGGCTTCCAGCTGCACCAGTCGATGAAGATGATTGCCCAGCACGGCTCCGGTGCGTTGTTCTACCTGGCTAACCACGAGGGAAGAGGCATTGGCCTGTTCAGCAAGGCAATGGCTTATATTCTGCAGGAAGAGGGTTATGATACTGTGGAAGCCAATCTGGAGCTTGGCTTTGCCGATGATTCCAGAGACTATAAGGATGCCATCAGCGTACTGCAGCATCTGCGCAGCAAACCGGTGACACTGATTACGAACAACCCTAAGAAGATGGACGCCTTGAAGGCTGCCGGAATGAACACAGTGAAAAGAATTCCGCTATGGGGTGACGTTTCCGTATTCAATGAGAAGTACCTGCGCACAAAGGTAACGCGGTCCGGCCACTTGGAAGCCGTGAAAAGTAACGATTTCTTTGAAGGCAGAGTCGCCAAATAATGCTGTCATCCAGCTACATTCCTGATTTCCCCCGCAGAAACGGATGCCGTTTGTAAATGGACGGTATAACCGTTTCTGCTTATTTTACGATAAACGGGTAGTGCTTTTGTAATCCGTGCATTATAATGGGGTACTGAACCCAATCTTTAGCTTAGCGAGGTACAATATGAACGCCATTCAAGTGCAGGACTTACGCAAAACGTTTAAAGTCCAAAAGAACCGCGAGGGCCTCAAAGGGGCCTTCGCTGATTTGTTTAAGAGGGAATACTCCGAAGTGACGGCAGTGAAGGACATTTCGTTCACGATTCCTCAAGGTGAAATTTGCGGATATATCGGCGAAAACGGTGCAGGCAAATCGACCACGATTAAAATGCTCACCGGCATCCTCGTTCCGACCGCTGGCAGCCTGACTGTAGGAGGGTTTGTGCCGTATGCCGAACGTGAGAAATTTGTGCAGAACATCGGGGTAGTCTTCGGGCAGCGCAGCCAGCTGTGGTGGGATATCGGCGTGATCGAGTCTTTTCAGCTGCTGCGCAAGGTATACCGGGTCTCCGAACAGGATTTCAAAAAGCGGCTCGATGAGCTAGTGGAGCGACTGGAGCTGCAGGATCTGCTGAACCGGCCGGTCCGCAAGCTTAGTCTCGGCCAGCGGATGCGCTGCGAGCTTGTGGCCGCACTGCTCCATAACCCCTCGATCCTGTTCCTGGATGAACCGACCATTGGTCTCGACATTGTCGTGAAATCGGAGATCCGCGAGTTTCTGAAGGACATGAACCGTGAGCATGGCACAACCATTCTGCTGACTACTCATGATCTGCAGGACATTGAAGCGCTCTGTTCACGGGTCATTATGCTCGATGATGGGCGGATTATTTATGACGGCGGTCTGGAGGACTTGAAACAGCGCTGGGGAACCGGGCGTGAGGTGGTATTCCAATTCGGCACAGCTACGAAGCTCAACCGGATTATGCAATGGACGGAAGGTATGCCGGTGACCTGGACGGCCGAGAACGACCTCGCCGCCAAAGTCTGGATTCCGCTGGAGCTGAATGTATCGGATGTGCTGGGACGCGTGGTAGGCCAGGCGGATATAACAGACATCAAGATTATCGAAACCAACACGGACGATATTGTCCGCAGCATTTATCAATCCGGATCGGCGGAGAAACCGGAAGAGATGATCGCGGCTTTGCAGGAAGAGAAAGAGGTCATACATGTCGGACAAGCTTAACGCCGCTGTTTCCAGCTCCGCGGGTGGCGCCTCTTCCTCTGGAGGACAGCCGGAAAATGGACGCAGACTTTTGCTGGGCGCTTATTTTGATTTTATCCGCATCCGCTTTCTGACTATGCTCGCTTACCGTGTGAACTATTATTCAGGGATTCTAATCTATACGCTTAATATCGGGGTGAACTATTTCACCTGGAAGGCCATTTATGGGAACGGGGAGTCGCTTGGCGGGTTTACAGGAGCGCAGATGACCACCTATGTGGCCGTCTCGTGGATGGCGCGCGCCTTTTATTTCAACAACCTAGACCGGGAGATCTCCACGGATATCCGTGACGGCAGCATCGCCATCCAGTTCATTCGTCCTTATAACTACGTATTGGTCAAAATGATGCAGGGACTCGGCGAAGGGTTATTCCGCTTCATGATGCTGATGATTCCGGGGATGGTCATCGCCATTCTGTTATTTCCGGTGCAATTGCCGACAGAGCCTTCGGCCTGGGCCGGATTTCTGGTCATGCTCTTCTTCAGCTTCTTGATCAGTTCACAGATTAACGTTATCACAGGGCTGTCCGCCTTCTTCGTGGAGAACAATGAAGGTATGATGCGCATGAAGCGGGTCATTGTAGACCTGTTCTCCGGCCTGATTATCCCGATCAGCTTGTTCCCGGACTGGCTGTCCGGTGTGCTGAAGGTTTTGCCCTTTCAAGCCATCACCTACCTTCCGGGCTCCGTGTTTACGGGCCGGGTACAGGGTGTGGGCATATGGAATGTGCTCGGTGTCCAGGTGTTCTGGTTCCTGGTGCTGCTGATTCCAATTGTCTGGCTATACCACGCGGCGCGTCAGCGGCTGTTCGTGCAGGGAGGGTGAGGAAGGTTTGTATTATCTGGGATTGTTAATTGAATATTTGAAAAATTATATGAAGACCCGGCTGACCTACCGCGCCGATTTCTGGGTGGAGGTCATTTCGGATCTGCTGTTTCAAGCGACTAATTTTATTTTTATCCTTGTGATCTTTATGCATACCGACAGCCTGGGCGGCTGGAATCAAAATGAAGTGGTGTTCGTATACGGCTTCTTTATGGTCCCGTACGGCGTCTTCAGCTGCTTTGTGAACATGTGGGGCTTCAGTGAGCGCTATATTGTCAAAGGCGAAATGGACCGGATTCTGACCCGGCCTGCGCATAACCTTTTTCAGATCTTTCTGGAAAATGTAGACCCGCCAGCCCTGTTTGGTTCGATCATTGGACTGATTATTATGGCAATCAGCGGCGCGAACCTCGGACTGCCGTTCGAGTGGTGGACGATACCGGCACTGATCCTTCTTACGCTCAGTGCGGTAGCCATCTATGCGGGGATTTACACCACGCTGACTTCATTGTCATTCTACTCCGATGCCCCGACCGGCATTTTGCCGCTGATGTACAATATTCAGAGCTATGGCCGTTATCCGGTCACGATCTACAACCGGGCTATTCAGGTACTGCTCACCTGGGTTATTCCGTTTGCCTTCGTCGGTATTTACCCGGCGGCGCTGTTTCTGGAACGGGATGAGATGCGAGGAATGGCGCTGCTGACTCCTGTAGTCGGTGCGGTATTCCTTTGCCTTGGCCTTGTTTCTTGGAACTACGGGGTTAAACGGTATAAGGGAGCAGGCTCCTAAAGCAGCTTATCAGCTATAAAATAGTATCAGCAAGGCAGACAGGAGAAAGACACCCTGTCTGCCTTTTTTCTGTCTCTGTAGAATTGGTATGGCGGATAGAGTGCAAAGTGGTTATTTCCCGGTACAGACCGAACAGGTAAGCTGACTGTATGGTTTAAATGTGCTAAGGGAGTGATCGAACATGGGGGTCTTAGGAGCCGAGTTTAAAAAAGGGTGTTTGGACTCTTTACCGATTGTCGCCGGTTTTATTCCTGCCTGTTTTACTTTTGGGCTGGTTGGCAAGGGACTTGGACTTGGAAGTCTGGAGGTTTTTCTGATGTCAGCATTGATGTATGCGGGCACAAGCCAATTTGCTGGCGTCAAGCTGCTTGCGGCAGGGACGGCGGCGCCTCTTATATTGCTGCTGACCTTGGTTATTAATTTAAGATACCTGATGATCAGTTTGTCCTTTTCAGGGTCGGTCAGACGAAACCTCAGTACTGCGGTGAAGGCGTGGATCGGCTTCAGTTTAACAGAAGAGGTCTATGCGGTAAGTATGCTAAGCCATAAGCAGAGTTTAGGGCAGGAAGCAGCGGACGGGAAAATACCGGAGTTGCCGCTGCATTATCTTCTTGGCCTGCAAATCCCTCCTTATGCTGTCAATCTTGTGTCCACAGCGGCTGGTATATCTCTTGCAGCCTATATCCCGGCCGCTTTTTTACCCGCGCTGAACACCTCGCTATATGCTTTATTGATTGCATTAATTGTTCCTCAGCTGCGGGGCAGCAGGCGCAATCTGGTAATTTGCCTATGCTCGGCGTTGTTCTCCTGGGTTCTTCAACCTTACCTCGGGAGTTCCGCTGTGCTTGCCGCCATGCTGGCAGGAATGACTGCCGGCCTTCTCATTCCAGTTCGGGTTAACAGGGCTGTGGAGGAGGCCGCATGAACATTGCAGTGATCGTTGGCATGGCGCTGATCACCTTTTTGCTGCGATTCGCGCCGCTGCTGCTTACCCGTGATTTCCTTCCGAAAACCGGTAAAATCAAGATGATGCTGGATCATTTGCCGCTGGCTGTACTGAGTGCCTTAACGGTACCGGGGATCTTTCAGGTAGATCCCCAAGCTCCGCTGATCGGTATCGCTTCCGGCGCTGCTGCTGTTATACTGGTCTTAGTCCGTAAAATACCGCTGCTGCTTGTTGTTCTGGGTGCGGTAACAGCGGCAGTTATAGTAAAGGTGATATCATTAAATTTCTGATATATGATGAAATGTGGAGAGGTGCCCGATGAAGCATGAACTGCTAATCACGCTTGACAGAGAGAGGGCAGTGCCTTTAAACCGGCAGATCTATGAGCAGATTCGGACAGCTATCCATTCTGGAGCTTTAAGTGGAGGCGATCCGTTGCCGCCAACGAGAATGCTGGCCAAGCAGTTATCCCTCTCGCGAAGCGTGGTTCTGCAGGCATATGAGCTGCTTCAAGCAGAAGGCTATCTGGAAATGCGCAAAGGTGCGGGAACGTTCGTTACGGGTCTGTGGCCAGAGTACGGGCTATCAGGCGATGGCCCTGACAGTGACATGGAAATGACCGCGCAGGAGGACCGGCAACTTCACTTGAAGAAAGAACTGGATCTCTCTTTGCTTACTCCTGATCCAATCATGGATAATGCAATCCCTAGTGCTGTGTTTTGTGATTTCCGCCATGGTGTGCCTGCCTGGGATGTCTTTCCCATGGACAGCTGGCAGAAAGCGCTAATGAACGCCTGCCGCAGCGCCACGCCTCAGACACTGGGTTATGGACCTGCGGAAGGCTCAATTTCCTTGCGCCAGGAAATTGCCCGGCTGCTGCGTTCAACACGTTCCATTCCCGTGACTGCGGAGCAAATTGTGATTACATCGGGGGCAACGCAGGCCTTGGATATTTTGGCGAGGTTATGTTTGAGCAAAGGCGACGGTGTGATTATGGAAGATCCCACCCATCATACAGTACGTGAAATATTCAGGTTCTCCGGCGCTGAGATTATACCGGTAACGGTGGATGAGGAAGGCATAACCGTTGAAGACTTCGACAAACGTGTTCTTCAAGCGGCTGAAACAGGGCAGGGCAAGGTTCCAAAGCTGATTTATGTCACGCCATCCCATCAGTTCCCGCTCGGGACAACGATGTCATTAAGCCGTAGGATTCAGCTTCTGAAATGGGCAAAGTCGCATGACGCATTAATTATTGAAGATGATTACGACAGCGAATACAGATACGATGGTCCGAAGCTGTCAGCACTTGCCGGTCTGGATTCCAGCAGCAGGGTGGCCTACATCGGCAGCTTCAGCAAAATCCTTTTTCCGGCGCTCCGCATAGGTTATATTATCCTGCCCCCATCCATGATCCCGGGATTTCTGGCGGTCAAATGGCTTGCCGACCGGATGTCTCCTGCTCTGGATCAGGAAGCGCTGGCTGAATTTTTGAAGTCTGGACAATATGCCCGTCATGTTGCCCGAATGAATAAGCTCTACGCCGGGCGCAGAAGTTGTCTGCTTCACAGTCTGCGAAAGGAGTTTGGCCCGCGGGTGCGTACGTTTGGTGAAGAGGCAGGCCTGCATGTGCTGGTTGAGCTGGATTCACCCGCAAATGAAAATGATATAGCGGCAGCTGCGCTTCGGTATGGCGTACGTATCTATCCAGCCTCTTCTTACTTCGTGGGCTCCAAGCCGCAGAAGCCCGTATTTCTGCTGGGTTACTCCAATCTTACGGAAAGCCAGCTGGAGAGCGGGGTACAGGCGATCCGCAGGGCGGAAGCCGATGCGAAGACAATGAGCTTGAATTAATATGGCACTAATAGGGTTTTGAAAAAGTTGAAAGATCATCACTAACATAAAAATGAAATTGGCGGAAATGAGGAGGTACTGGATGAAATCATATATCCTTGGGGTAGATTTGGGTGGAACGAATATCAAAGCAGGGCTGTTTGATACCGGTTTTACAGCAATCGGGGAATTGTCAACGGCTACTGAAGCCGCGAAAGGACCGGCATTTGTGCTCGAACGAATCCGAAATGCGGTTCAGCTGCTGACGGAGGAGCATGGAGTTGCTTTGGAGCAGATCCAATGCATGGGACTGGGCATCCCCGGTTTGCTTGATCCGGAAGAGGGACTGTCCATCTTCTCTCCTAATTTTCCGGATTGGGAAAACATACATATCGTAAATGAAATGAAAAAGTTCTACAGCTTTCCTGTATTTATTGATAACGATGTGCGAGTCAATATGTACGGTGAATGGCAGTTTGGCGCAGGCAGAGGGTATAGAAATCAGGTGCTGCTTACGCTAGGAACGGGACTAGGTTCAGGAATCATCACTCAGGACAGGGTGCTTTACGGTACTACTTTCAGTGCCGGGGAAATCGGGCATATGAACATGTACAGGAACGGCCGCCCTTGCCGCTGCGGAAGCTCCGGCTGTCTTGGGAGGTACGTGTCTGCTGTAGGCATGGTCAACACTTTTAAGGAAAAGCTGGGTGAAGGCAGGACCAGCATCATTCAGACTTGGACAACCGGTAATAATGATGGCATAACCGCTTTGATGATCTCTGAGGCGTATGATCTTGAGGACAGCCTGGCTGTCGAGGTGATGCATGAGACAGGGGTTTTGCTTGGGTTTGGACTGGCCAATGTCATTAATCTGCTGAACCCGGACGTGGTTATTATCGGCGGGGGAATGGCGGCGGCAGGGGACAGGCTGCTGCGCAGTGTCCGGGAAACGGTAAATGCGCATGCACTGAAACTGGCGGGCGGCAAATGCAGGATTGTTCAGGCTCAGCTTGGCAGCAGGGCCGGAACGCTGGGGGCTGCATACTACGCGTATAAGAAGGATTGTGTTAAGCTGGGAGATGAAGGGAAAAAAGTGTAATCTAGTGATTACCGTAGACATCAGGCAATCAAGAGTATTGATAAAATCGAAAATGATATCGAACAGCCGCTTGCCGCTCCAGAAATGGACTATGTAATCCGGTTTGAGGAGCCTGTTAAGTTTGCCCAAGCACTGCCGGAAAGTGAAGATCCAACGGAACAGCCTATCTCGTCTGTCTATACGTCTGTTCCCGATACTCATATCTATAAACAGATTAATGGACAGCAGAGTGAATGGATCGGTCCTGAGTCGTTAAAAGCAGGAGATGAAATTGAACTCACTTATTTTTATCCGCTGACCCCTGTTTTTTTGGCGATGGAAATTAAAGTGCTGAGTGAATAGCAAACACTGAAAAAAAGCAGCATTCTGCTTGAATGGAGGAAGACATGCCATGAGTTTACCTGTACAGATCCGTCCTATGACCCAAGAAGACATAGAGATGATCTATGAAGGCTTATCGGGTCATGATATCAGTAAACCACTAGAGTATATCAAAAGCTGCTGGGAAGAAAACCGTAGTAAAGAAAGAGTGACGCTCCTGGTGTCCCTTGAGAGTAAGCTTGCAGGCTGGGGCCATGTGGTGCTTCACCCGCAGTACCCCTACTTTAAAGAGCACGGAATCCCTGAAATCCAGAACTTTGACATTATCCCCCCGCTCCGCAAGCTGGGCATAGGGAGTCTGCTTATCGAGGCGCTGGAAAAAGAGGCATTTATGCAGTCGGATACGATAGGTATAGGCTTCGGGTTGTATGCTGACTATGGCACTGCACAAAGAATGTACATCAAGCGCGGCTTTGTCCCCGATGGCAGAGGGATAATGTATAACGATATGCCCGTAGTTCCAGGAAGCCAAATTTGTGTGGATGATGATCTGACGCTATTTTTAATCAAAACCAAAGCATAAAACATTTAATTCCGATAAAAATAGCGCATGCTATGCTATATAGAGCGGACAGAACAAGCAGGAGGGCGAAAATGAAACGAGAGATCCAGCATGTACCCTATGGCTATGAGCCACCGGCCAGCGAACGCAAAGGAACGCTAGTTTTCTATGATTCCTTTGAGCACATAAGTGATCAGGAGCTGGCTGAGGCAGCGCGGACGGCTACGGTACGCAAATTCACCAAGCTGGTGCTGTATCCGTTGCATGAAGAAACGGTAAGGCGGATGACGAAGGAGCCTGTACAGGCGTATTATAAGCGGGAAGACCGTTTGCATGAGTGGAGAAGAGAACAGGGACTTTCATTTATCACTGTGGAAACTCTGGAGGGAAAGCGGAAGAAATATACGCCGCTCGATTCTGCGCTCCGTCATATTAGTGAGGTGTATCCTTCGCCGTATTTCCTGTATCTGACACCAGAGATGGCTAATTTGTTTGCTTCTTATTCCTCCTTTGAGGAGTGGATCGTGAAGCTTCGGCTTATTCTGAGCGAAACTCCATCTACTATTCATCCAAGGCTTGAGAAATTCCGCCATCGCTGGGATGTTGCGGGCGACGAAGAGAGGAAATAACCTGTGGCAGGAGTTGGCCAGCACATTCAATGCCAGTCTCAAGCAGCAGTGAAGACCCAGGTCTCATTGCTGCTTGTTTTGTTGTTGCCGGTAACAATGTCCGCCGCTGCGGCTGCTGTCATTACACGCTATACAGCGTTATTGAGTGCTTCCCTGTTTGCGTTTGTAGTTGTACATTCTCCACTGGTAATGGATAAAGCAGCCAACGCAGAATCCGAGAATAGCGACAGTTGCTGCGACCGCTACCAATGCGGTGAAGATATATGCGGCAATATTCCAGCCTGCCAGAAAGCTGATCAGACCAGCGGCAAGACAGAAGACGGCTATGCTTTGGTTAAATTGCTGCTGCTCCCAATCTTCGTGCACATAAGCAGAGTGTTCTTTCTTGAGGAAATTTACCCCAACCTTCATCACGGGATTGTATCCGAACAGTAGACCGGACAAGCCGGCGGCTAGGGGAATCGCAAGTATCCAATGTTGTCCTGTAAGCCAGGTTAATAATACGGAGATCACGATAACTGCCTGGTTGGTTTTGACCAATGGTCTGGGGATTCCTTTGGATTTGATATCTTTACCCATCTAATTCACACCTTTCGCATTGGAATTAATTAAATTATAGCGGATCCCTCTGCCACTAGCAATCAGAAAAGACTTATTTAATCTCAAAATTTCCATCCTTTACGTTCGTGTAGGTAATGTCCTTAGTCCACATGGCTCAGTCGCTTCAACAGTTTAACTCAAATGAATTATTCTTTGACTCCTTCAGCCTTGAAAGTTAAGCTGTTTTTTGTCTGCAAGTTTCCTTCTTCCAAAAAAAGAGACTTAAAAAAGTGACTTTCAGCGCCAAACCGAAAGAGTCATGAAGAATTCTGAAATCTGGTATGTTAAAGTGTAAATAGTTAACAACACAAGAAAGAAGGGCTGAATATGATCTATGTTGTGCTGGACGACCGAGGCTTTACCGATACGTGACGGTCCGGATTGTAAAGAATACGCGCTAAATTTGTAAGCTGATGCTAGCTGATGAAGTCTATGTGAACAGAAATTTTCGCTACTATAGGAATCAGGAGGATATTCAGTGGATGGCCCATATACTAGTGGTTGAAGATGAACAGCCGATCAGCGATTTGATTACCATGAACCTTAAGCTGGTCGGACACACGTATTCCAAAGCTTATACCGGTTCAGAGGTTTCTGGAATTCTAGAACAGGAGCGAACGGATCTTATTCTGCTTGATGTGATGCTTCCCGGTATGGACGGGTTTGAAGTGATGCAGCAGATTGCCCACTTGCGGATTCCGGTAATTCTGATTACGGCCAAAAATGCATTGGCAGACCGCATCAAAGGGTTCGAGTTAGGTGCGGATGATTATATTATAAAACCCTTTGAAATCCTTGAGCTGCTGGCCCGTATCAATGTCGTGCTGCGCAGGAGCGAACAAACTGCCTCTGCTTTTATTTGCGATGAGGTGGAGGTCCGGTTTCCGGAACGTCAGGTCCGGGTAGACCAGTTGCCGGTGGATTTGACCACCCGGGAATTTGAGCTGCTCGAAGTGTTGATCCGCAACCGGAATATAGCCCTCTCGAGGGAAAAGCTGCTTGAATTGGCCTGGGGCTATGATTTTGCCGGCGACACCCGCACCGTGGATGTCCATATCCGTCAGCTGCGCAAAAAACTGGGCTGGGAAGAACGAATCAAAACCGTATTCAAGCTGGGCTACCGCCTGGAAGTTCAGGTCTAGCCATGCGGTTCTGGCATAAGATTCTCCTCTCCGTCCTCGTGCTCTTCATTGCAGCCCTCGATGTAAGTGTAATTATGGTGATGAAAAAAAGCTGGCAGCTGAACATGGACAGCGAGACTAAGCGGGCGGCCAGCGAGCAGCTGCTGATTGCCAATAATATATACGAGAATCTTGATTCTATCCTGGCACGGGGCATCACCCTCACCCCTGTCTTGCTGCTCAGTGTGGCTGAGTCATATGGTGAACACTACCGCACACAAGGAATTGGCTTGGAGCTGCGGGAGAACGGTCGGCTAATCTACCCGAATACGGGCGGAAAGGACGGTATGCAGGATGAACATACCATCCGGTTATCCATGCCGCTTCCTGCTCCTTACCAGCATATGGAGCTGGCCTATAAGCGCGATATCAGCGGGCTGTATGCCCAGCAGCAGGAGCTGAACCACTTCTTTGTAATGATTAACTGGATTGTAGGTCCGGTGCTGGCGCTGCTGCTCTATCTCCTCATCCGCCAACTGACCAAGCCGCTCAAGCAGCTGTCGGAGACGACCAAGACAATCGCTGAGGGCAATTATTCGAACCGTGTGGAGCTGCACAGTAAGGACGAGTTCGGAGAGCTGGCACTCAATTTCAACCGGATGGCTTCGGTGGTGGAGCAGCGGATGACCGATCTCTCCGACATGGCCGAGGATAAACAGCGGATGGTCGATAATCTTGCCCATGAACTGCGTACACCGCTGACCAGTATGCAAGGTTTCGCTGAATTTCTCACTTCGGCGAACATTGGCCAGGAAGAACAGATAAAGGCTGGCCGCTATATTTGGAGTGAAACGATCAGGCTGAAGAATCTTGCCTTTAAGCTGCTCGATTTGTCCGTCCTCCGGCACCAGCCTCTGGTGCAGTCAGAGGTGGATGTTTCTGGACTGTTCGAGGCGGTAGTGCAGACGGAACAGCAAAAATTAACTGAGAACGGAATACTGTTGCAGATTGACAGCTCCATCCCCACCGTGTGGGGAGATGCCGATCTGCTGGCATCCTTTCTGGTGAATTTAATCGAAAATGCCATTCATGCTTCAAAGCCAGGCTGCCAGATCCGCTTGCTAGCCTATAATCAGAACGGGGAGGCTGTGCTGGAAGTGCGTGACAGCGGAAGCGGGATGACGGCGGAACAGAGCAAGCGTGCCTTCGAGCCGTTCTATCGGGCGGACCCTGCACGTTCACGGACCTATGGCAATGCCGGTCTCGGTCTCTCCTTGTGCCGGCAAATAGCCGAGGCGCATCAAGCCAGAGTTGAGCTGCAATCTGTTCTTGGTGAAGGGACAAGCATCCGCATCTTTTTACAACTCCATAACAACTGTCCTCCTACTCCATAACATCTTGGGATTAAGGTATAGACAGATTCAACATCTTTGATCCCAATGGAGGTAATACAATTGAGCAAGAACAAACTGTCTGCTACGTTAGCTGTTATCCTATTTTCAGGAGCTGTGCTCACTGTCAGCGCGACTCTCGTCCCCAGCTTTGTGAACTCCGCAGTCGTCGCCAAGAACAGCCCGGAAATTCAGGGTAGTGCCCAGCTGGCTTTAACCGGAAGCACCGTCCCTGTGCTGAAAGTGGAGGCACCGGCGCCGGTGTCCACTGTGAAAGAAGACCTGCTTAAGCAGATGACTGAGGCGCAAATCCAGCAGATCTATGACTTCATAGACAAGCCGGACAATGATCCCCGCAATTCAGGCCGGGAAATGACCGATTCAGAAGTGAACCGCAGACTGGTTCTGGATGACCAGTATGTGTATGATGGGCTCCGCCCCAAACAGCAGCTGCCGTTAAAGCCGGGACAAGCAGAAGTGTATCTGGATTTGGAGACCAATACGTACACATACCCGGAGCGGAGTTTGACCGATGAAGAGCTGCTGCAGCTGATTGACTGGTCCTACCGGCTCAATTACATCTTGTCCAAACGGAATGTGACTGCGCCCCCCCTGCCGCAGGAATTCAGCAAGGCTGAAGCGCAGGCGCTGGCGGCTGAAAGTGTGCGCAAGCTGTTTGATGCCGATATTTCCAAGCTGCAAACGACAGTTATTCTAGATGAACTAAGACTGGACAAACATCCAACCTGGAGCGTTCATTGGTCTCCTTATAAGTCGCAAACCCTGCGGGGGCAAGGCAAGGAATTTTGGCAATATCACGTAATAATTGATGCGAAAACCGGGGTCGTGCTAGATACGACAGCAATTAATTTGGCGCTGAAAAGAACTCCCATCGACAAAGCCGCCGCCAGTGCCATTCAAAAGGATGCCAGCTGGATTCAAAAAGCCACCCAGATCGTTACGGACAAGCAGGGGGAAACAAGAAACATTGTCAAAGCTTATTTGACCGATACCGAAGTTAACAACAAACGCGGGATGGTGGCAGTGAAACTGTTGTTGGAAGACGGAAGCAGCTATACAGCGGAATTCCGCTATCCGAATCAGGCCCTGCGCTGCCTTATCTATGAGGCTGCCGACAAGGCCGATTAAGCAGAAAACGTTTCAAAAAAACGAGTACAAAGTTCCAAATAACAAGAAAACAAACTTTTCAGCCCTTTCGCTTCCCAGCAGGAAGCCGGAAGGGCATTATTCGTTCCGGGTGTCAGAAGAAAATAGAGTTTTATATAGATTGAACTAAAGTAAAACATGAAACCATTTTTAAACATAATCGTAGCATATTGTAAATAAATTGAATTGAGGTGAAGTATGAAAGCTGCTTTTGATTACTTAAGAAGAGCCTATTATAGGCTTAGTTATTATTATCAGAAATTTCAATTGATTGTAATGTCTTTTGTAGTTGTTGGAATAGTTGATTATTTTTTTATTTACGAGATTTTCGTTTCATTATCAGCATTATTTCCTGTTTTTATTTTAGAAATTGCTCCAGTCATTATTATCATTTTATCAATATTTATTATTCGAGGAATCGTTAAATTTATAAAGAAGATGAAAGAAAACAAACACTTACTATTTTTATTCTAACTAGAAATTATAGTTCAAACGACAGATGAAGCTGGATTTGAAAAATTAGCACGGTTATACATAGATATAGAGGGCTTTGACACGTTTTTAGAATTGATAAAGGAAATACAGTTAATTAAAGAAAATAACGATTGGTCTTATTTTGAAAGAATAGCTACAAATTTTGAGATAAAAGGATTAGCTACTGTTAAACTAAAAGAGATGGCTGAAGTAGAAATACAGGTATCTATGGGGATGACTGGTTGAGCTAGCCGAGGGATAGTTCAGTGAACTACGAGCAGCGATGTAACCGATCGGCTCATTGATGATTTGATCGTTGAACTAACGTAGAAATTATACCATCATAATTCCAAGAACAGGCTGCCGCGGATCCATCCGGCAGCCTTTGCTAACTATAGGACAGAAGATAGGGATCCAATATGGTGGTATTATAGTATTGGCAAAAACTAAAAATAGAAATTCAAAATGGAGCGATCTTAATGTTGATCCAATCATTTGAAGACGAAACACTTGAGCGAACCTTGTCCATATTTGTCGATGATATCCGAGCCATTCTTAATAGAAAGTTGCGAAGCATTTACCTTTACGGTTCGGCCATCCATAATGATTTATCTCCAGGATACGGGGATTTGGATTTTCTCGTCGTAATCGGAGAGGACCTTAGCCAAAATGAAATCGAACTTTTAAACAAACAAAGATCCATATATAGATCATCCTTTCTTAGAAGATCCGTCGATATACAGATCCCCCATCTCTACACCGATATGCTTGAGGGTGCCTTTCTTACGATTGGTATGCTGAGTAGGGGAAAGGGCAGCGGCTTGTGGTGGGGAACAAAGCGTGAATCCGTCTGGACGGAAAATCAATTAGACCTGTTTACCCTGTACACGATCAAGGAGCAGAGTATCTTGTTGTATGGTAAGTCCCATCTAGACAATGTGCCATCGTACTCGAGGGAAGAGTTCATTAGCTTTTTTAAAGAATATGCCAAGTGCATGCGGAAGTTTGGCAAGGGAAATAGCCTGCATTCCGTTGACTGGCTCCTGTTAGCTTCCAAATTTATAGCTTGGTGGCAGGAAGGTGTCATCCTGTCTAAAAGCCAAGCAGCAGATTGGGGGCTTTTACATCTTAGTAGCGGATGGAAAGAGAATTTGAAGCGATGCAAGAAGCTAAGGAAGGATCCATCCATGGTAACATGTCTAGAGTATTCCGAATGGCTGAGTAATTTGGAGCCAGCCATTATAGAAGCATCACATGATCTGGACAGAGCTCTCGAAACAACTATTCACTAAAGTAGAATCTTTACAGTCCTATAGAAAGACAGTTAATAATAACTTTTCCGTTAACAGGAAACGCAAGCTCACGCAGGTTAGTAGATTAAAACCTCCCTTTAGAAGCAAACATAGATGTAATAGCTTCTAATGGGGGGGATAAGGGCAGTCTTGTTGAAGAAGGTATACCATTGTAATATAGTATTTTAACAATGAAATATTGGAGGTCCTTATGGAATTCAAAACTGCAAATGTAAACCATCTTCCTGCAATTGTCCGTTTATTAGCGGATGATGAATTGGGGGCTACCCGTGAGCGTTTTGAACACCCACTGCCAAAAGCATACATTGATGCTTTTGCAAAGATTGAACAGCAGATTGGTAATTCCATAATCGTTGCTTTGGATAACAACGAAGTTATTGGTTGTCTTCAGCTTACAATTATTCCGGGGATTGCAAGATTAGGAACGACACGCGGTCAAATTGAAGGTGTTCGTATTGACAGTGATTATCGTGGCACAGGAGTTGGAGAGTCCTTATTTCGTTATGCTATTAATGAGGCTAGAGCAATGGGGTGCGGGATAATTCAACTGACAACTGATAAAAAACGTAAAGATGCCCATCGGTTCTATGAACGACTTGGATTTGTTGCTAGTCATGAGGGTATGAAACTTTTACTAAGTACTTAGTCATTGAACTATCGGGAAACGATAACTCAAAAAGACATGAGGGCATATAACACTTTGATGGAAAGGGAATCAGTGAAATTTAACCATAATTGATGTATGGAACAAATTGGTATTATAAAATATGGTTCACGGTGTGCATTTAAGCGCGCAGCGTCGCATGTTATAATAGTTTTTTCTTCAAAAGCCGAAAAGATTCCGACCTCTATAGGCGGAGATGAATCGGCGGTTTTCAACTATTCAGCGAACATATGTGCTACACTGTAAGAAAATACTACAAAAGGGGGTGTCGCACATGATCGTTCATCA
>NZ_JBGJZP010000037.1:0-36167 GCF_042610515.1 Paenibacillus paludis | reverse complement strand
CCGACCTTTTTCTTAAGCGCATCAGCAGTTACTGGATTGGCGGGAATGGCTGAACCTCCCGGAGTGACTACACGCGGAAAATAATGCACCAGATTGGCACTTGAACTGCCGTTGTTAGAGAGCTTAAGCGTATAGGCCAGAATATTGCCACCGGTTTGCGGCCAAATATTAACATCCTCCAATGCGGCAGTGACTCCTTGGCCTAATTGAATCGGATTGATTTTGACGGTTGCTGTTGTTGCTGCTGCTGACGTTGTGCCTGCTGCTTCCGAAGAAGGAGCAGCTATCCCTCCGGCCACTTGACCAAGAACGATGGTGCTTAAGAGCAGAGCAACGTATGTATTTTTATGCTTTCTCACTTTCTTTCCCCTCCCAAGTCTATTAACTAGAATTATTATAGTTGTTGGCTGGAAGGTAAATGTAACCAAGTTGTAACTCTATGATGCGAATTTGTAACCTTTTTGTGCCAATGTTTCAAAAAAACAGCGCAACATGCGCTGTTTTCAGAACGGTGACCGTTAATAAACCCTAATCGTCTGCGTCACTAAGAGCCGAAAGTACGGCGGTACTGGCTCGGAGGCATACCTTCTGCCAGTTTGAACACTTTAATGAAGTAGCTGGATTGATGAAACCCGGTCTGATCTGCAATCTGCGCAACAGACAAATCGGAAGAGACCAGCAGCAGCTTGGCCCTGGCCAGACGGCAGTCACTCAAATAACGGTTCGGTGTCTTCCCCATGATGGACCGGAAGAGCCGCAAAAAGTGATAGCTGCTGTAACCCGCAAGCCTAGACATGCTCTCCAGTGTCCAGGGACGCTGGCAATCCTTATGAATCATGTCGGCTGTACGCCTAATGGAATGTCGGATCTCCAGGGGCACCGATCCATGAAGCGGCTCGGAATTTTGCAACAGTGTAACCAGAATTTCATAAAGTAAAGCCGAGAAACGAGGTTCACTCCGGGTTTCATGGACTGCGCTAAGCTCGAACAGCTCATCAAAGATAGACTCCAGCCCGGCATCCGGATCGAATGTAAAGAAATAACCGCGCGACTGATCTGCTTCCTCCAGTAGCGGCAAGGAAATGGCTGTATTGAAGTGAACCCAGCGCACCTCCCAGGGTCTGCGGGGATCAGAGCCATATTGCTGATATGCCCCTCTAGGGAACAGAAAGCCGCTTCCCCTTCCCATGGGAATCCGTTCTCCCTCCTGAAAAACATAACCCGTCCCCTCAAATACCAGATGGAGATTGTAGCTGTTCAGTACTCCCTCGCTTCTCCGCTCCGCATGCTGCGGAAAATGATTGTAATGCCCGAGAAATTCCGGATAGCATACATAGTGGGCGTAAGCCGGGGCGGGCAAGACCCATTGCTTTTTCATTTCGTCCTCCCTCTATTCTATACTTGGAAAGCAAGCACGCAATATAGTCATATAATAGCAATATTATGTTATATCAGTTTTTATGTACCTGATAATACAATAGATTCATATAATGTTCAAAGCATATTTTTACACTTGGAGGAACCTATGAAGAAACCAGTTGCAGCAGATCGGTTCGAGCTGGGCGTATGCTATTACCCCGAGCATTGGCCGGAAGAGATGTGGGAAGATGATTACCGCCGGATGGTGGAAACAGGCTTCACGATTGTCCGTATGGGTGAATTCGCCTGGTCTATTTTTGAACCTGAAGAAGGTGTCTATCAGTTTGAACTGTTCGACCGCGCCATTGATCTGGCCTACCGCCATGGACTCAAGGTGGTGTTGGGTACACCGACGGCTACGCCTCCTGCCTGGCTTACCGAACGATACCCGGAAGTGCTTAATGTGACTTATGAAGGTGTTACTCTTCAGCATGGAATGCGCCGGCATTACAATTACAGCAGCCCCAAATACCGCGAGTTATGCGCCAGGATTGCCGCTCAGCTTGCAGCACATTATGGCAACCACCCCGGAGTAACCGGCTGGCAGATCGACAACGAGCTGAACTGCGAGATCAGTGAATTCTATTCCGAAAGTGACCACAAGTCTTTCCGGAAGTGGCTGCAAGATAAATACGGCTCCTTGGAGAAACTGAATGAGGCATGGGGTGCAGTCTTCTGGAATCAGAGCTACACTAACTGGTCTCAGGTCTTTTTACCGCGTCCTACCCCGGTCCCGAGACAGCCTAATCCGCATCAGGCGCTGGACGAGAAGCGGTTTATCTCTGATAATACGATTTCGTTTGCCAAGAATCAGGCTGATATTATCCGTGCAGCTGCGCCGGATCAATGGGTTACAACGAACGGGTTATTCGGCCATTTGGACAGTCATCAAATGAGTAATGAGCTGCTGGACTTTTTCAGCTATGATTCATATCCCCAGTTCTCCAGCATTCATACTGATCCTGGTGAACGAAATCCGCTGGGTGACCGGAGCTGGAGCCTGTCCCTCAGTGTTGTGCGTTCCATCAGTCCCAACTTTTGCATCATGGAACAGCAATCCGGTCCAGGCGGCTGGGTGAACCGTATGGACATGCCCTCACCTAAACCGGGGCAGATGCGGCTTTGGACGTACCAGTCCATCGCCCATGGCGCAGATATGGTGTTGTACTTCCGCTGGAGAACGGCAACCATGGGCAATGAGATCTATTGGCATGGCCTCAATGATTACCATAACCAGCCCAACCGGAGAGTCCGGGAAGCGGCGCGGATCGGCCAGGAGCTGGCGGCATCCGGCCAAGAGATCATTGGGACACGCGCTGAGGCCACAGTAGCCATTCTGCGGGATTATGACAATGAATGGGACGGTGAATATGATGTCTGGCACGGCCCTTTCATGTGGCAGAGCAACAAGGAATGGTTCAAAGCGCTGCAGCGGCAGCACATTCCAAGTGACATTATCTACTTGGGCGGCGCTACAACCATAGAGGAACTGTCCCGTTATCAAGTGTTGGTCTATCCGCATCCGGCCATCATGACAGATGAAACAGCGGCACTGTTGGATGAATATGTGCAGCAAGGCGGGAAACTGATCTTCGGTTGCCGGACCGGCTACAAGGATAAGCGTGGACAATGCTATATGCGGCCTTTTCCCGGGGCGGCAAGACAGCTGTGCGGGGTAACAGTGGAAGAATTCACTGTGGTTAAAGGCACACGGCGTCCCACCTTTATCAGTTGGACTGAAGAACCGGAAGCACTGACGGGAGCCGACGCTTTTAACGATATCCTTCACGTGGAAGAAGACAGCGTGGAAGTCATGGCGACCTACGCTTCCGATTATTATAAAGGAAAACCGGCCGTTACCCGTAATCTCCGTGGTAAAGGCGAGGTGTGGTATTACGGAGCTGTATTCAATGAAGAAGCTGCGACAAGAATCATTGGTGCTCTAAATCTACGTTCACCGGCTGAACATTGGCTGGAGCTGCCAAGTGAGGTCGAGCTGCAAATCCGTCAAGGCGAATCCGCCAGCCTCACCTTCCTGCTGAACTACAGCGAAGAGCCTGCAGTGATCTCACTCAAAGAACAGAGAACAGATTTGCTGACAGGAGAAAGCATTTCGGGAACCTACAGTATGGAAGGATTCGGTGTGCTGGTGCTCAAATAATAGGATAAATACAATTTGAAAGTCCCGCTGCAGAACTATCTGCAGCGGGACTTTTTCGTGAAGTTAGTGCACAGATTACATTACTTGAAGCAGATGGATGATCTCCATCAGTCACTTCTTCGCTGACTTTCTTGTTTCACAATGCCTCATACAGAGCACCGGCAGGTTCATTTTCGGGTTTTTCAGGAACAATATCCTTGCAAACCACCGTTAATTATTAGATATTAATATAATCTGATTTCATTTCATCTTGATGATTCCATTGATAAAAAGGAGGAGCAACCATGAAGCTGGAGCCTGTACAGGCGTCAGAAACACTTGACGCGCAGGGCAAGGAGGACAGCTTCCTGCAGGGAGTTAAGGATTGTATCCCCACTTTGCTCGGGTATTTAAGTATCGGCTTTGCCGCCGGGGTTGTCGAGAAAACGGCCGGTCTTTCCATCGCTGAAATAGCTATGATTTCCATCATTCTCTATGCCGGCTCCGCCCAATTCATCGCGGCGGGAATGATAGCCGCAGGAAGCACGGGGGCCAGCATCATCATTACGATCCTGCTTGTGAATCTGCGCCACCTGCTGTTAAGTGCTGCGTTGTCCCCTTATTTCCGCCACCTCACACCCATGAGAAACCTGCTGATAGGCGCACTCTTAACCGACGAAACCTTTGGCGTCGCCATTCAGGAGAGTGCGAGAAAAAAACACATCAGCGAGAAATGGATGCATGGACTCAATATCACCGCCTACCTGAATTGGTTGTTCGCGAACCTCGCAGGTGCTGTTCTGGGACAATGGATCTCAAGCCCGGAGCAGTGGGGACTGGACTTCGCGCTTCCGGCTATGTTCATAGGACTACTGGTGCTGACCATACTGAGCAGGAACAAATATGCACTGGATCTTATAGTTGGAGCTATAGCCGTAGTGGTTACGGTCGGTGTCTCCATCCTGTGGTCGCCTAATTTCGGCGTGATCGCTGCAGCTCTAATTGCACCTACGATAGGGATGGTGATGCAAAAATGGAAATAAGACTGGATATCTTCTTGATTATCTTCGGAGCCGCATTGGTTACGTTCATTCCGCGGGTACTTCCGATGATGCTGCTAAGCCGGATCTCCATTCCCGAATGGGGGATGCGCTGGTTGAGTTATGTACCCATTGCGATTATGTCGGCGCTCGTCGCCCAGGAGCTGTTCATTGAGGAAGGCAAATTCACTTCACTGTCTTCCAATGTGGAACTGATCGCCGCCTTGCCCACCTTCTGGGTGGCCATAAAGACGCGCAGTTTGCTGGGAACCGTGCTTACCGGGGTTCTCTCACTCATGCTTCTGCGCTTGTTACTGTAACTCCCCCGTGATTGCTGTCATCAGGCAAGTTAGCTGTTTCCCCCCAGATTCCCCCTGTATAGCTGCCGATGTTCATGATCGCCTGCTGCGCTTCGGGCAGCAGTGCGGCCATGAATTGAAACACACTCCACATGTTCTCCCATACTTCCAGTGTAACCTCTACTCCATCAGCACGTGCACGATCGGCCAAACGTTCCGCATCACTGAGCAGCACTTCTTGATCGCCAACCTGAATATACAGATGGGGCAAACCGTGCAGATAGAGCCGTAACGGAGAGAGAATCGCAGGCTTCTCCCCGGAAGAACCGCCTAAGTAATCCTCCAGAATTCTCTGATTGCCCTCCCGGCTCCCCGTTGGATCTGAATCAGCCAGGCTATCATAAGAATATCCGTCCAAATGTACGAGATCACTATGCGGTGAGAGCAGAAACGCCCCTGCTGGCATCTTCTCCCCTGCATCCCGCACACTGATCATTGTCATCAAGGCCAGAGTGGCCCCTACCGAATCGCCGCCAAGGATAATGTCATCCGGCGAATATCCCTCCGCCAGCATCCAGCGGTATGCATTGAGGCAATCTTCATTTGCGGCCGGATAACGGTGCTCCGGGGCAAGCCTATATTCCACTGTAAGTACAGGAACACTGCAGGCTGAAGATAGTCTTGCCGCCAGATCACGATAGATCTCACAGTTCCCGGAGATAAACCCTCCCCCGTGAAAATATAGGATTGCTCGTTTTCTTCCTTCCGCTTCAATGCAAGGAGCGATGACCCATTCACCAGTCAACTGCCGGGTCGTTACCGGCTTCACCTGTACATCACCCGGAAGCGCCGGCAATTGCTTGGCGGCTTCGGCCATTTCAGAACGAATTTGCTCTGCCGGCTTTCCCAAATTGCCGCCTGTTTGTTTTAAGAAGCTTTTCATGGCTTGAAGCTGTTCGATCGGTGTTTGCATCCTGTTCATTCCTCCTACAAGGTTTTGTCTGGATTGTAAACCCTGTAGTATGGTACGCAGTCAAGAGGCAATCTGTATTCCGGGTTCTTTATGGCTCCATCTTAAGAATATGCAAGGTTTCCTGCACCCCCGGATGTCTCTCGGCAGATTCGAGGTTGCTCTTCAGATCGCCTAACAGCGCCTTCGTCTTTTCCCGCTTTGATATTTCGAGGTCAATGCTGATGACTTTCTGCTCAATAACTGCGATAAAATCAGCGATCCCGATACTTCCGTCTGCCGACCTCACCAGTGCCTTCTTGATCTCCCTCAGCGTAAACCCGCAAGACTTGGCATTCTGGATAAAGACGATTCGATTCAATGTCTCATGCGTATATTGCCGGTAACCGGATGCCGTCCGCTGTGGTGCCGGAAGCAGCCCGTGCTTCTCATAATATCTAAGTGTTTCAATATTCACGTTTGCCTCTTTTGCCAGCTCCCCGCGCAAATACCGGGCCATCCTCTCCACTCCTCTTCGTATCCAACTATATAGATTGAACTTATAATTCTTCTATTTTGGGATTGGCCGTGACTACAGAGAATGTTTGGACTTCCGGCCGCTGTTAGGTTTGGATTTCCTGAATTTAACCGCGAATCGCGGTAGAAATCCAAACCTAAAGGCGGACGCTGTCGCTCCTCCAGTTCCAAAATTCCCCTCCGCCACTTTTCCCACATGTAATTCTTAAGTTCAATCTATATATGAGAATTATTTCAGCCGGTCCTTCAAAGCTGAGACTTCTGCTGCCTGCGGCTCCTCCTCTCCGTATCTCGCCTGATTGTAAAGCCTAAGCAAACCTTCAGGAACTGCCGGGGTATTGCTGTCTCCATTACGGCGGCGGTTCTTCCCGCCAGTCCATTCCTCCACATCCGCTGCCGTCTCTTGTGGAGTAAGAAATCCTTTCACTTCATATCCTTCGTTCCGATTGCTGTTAAGCCAATGGCGATACATCCAGCGTACCTGCTCACGGCCTCCATTCATTCCTTCCCAGCGGTCACTGTGTCTGCGCAGCTTCAACCGGCTGCTCCAGTAATCCCGAATGCCTTGCACAGTCTTTCCCCAGGCGAAGATGCTCTCTTCTTCATCCTGAAAGGCATTATGCTCCTGCGGCGTTTCTCTCCGCAGCATGGACAGCAGGGCATCCAGTGCTCTGCGCAGCACTCCGCCTGTATTTCTGTAAAGCCAACGCAAGACATAATAAAGCAAAACAAGAATTGCCGCCGCTCCAATGGCATAAAACAAGACTTCGAAGATCATTGCCAGCAAACCCGGTTCATGAGTCTCGGCCGGAGGCAGCTCTAGTGGCTGCGCCGGAGGAGCAGCTTCAGGCTGAATCGGTTCCTCTGTTCCGTTAAACAACGCGATGATCCATTTCATAAACATCCGGACTGTATTCCATAGAAGCATGCCTACAGCTTTGCCCCCGCCTGCCGCAAGCAAGCCGGCCACGACAATAAACAGCAGGACAAACATCCGGTTATGCCGTCTTATCCCTGCAGGCAGGCGCGCGGATTCACCGGCAAAAGAGCTGTAGCGAAGAAAGCTGGTATTCGTATCCAACAGTACTAATACCAGACACAGACTTCCACACCAGGTTAACAAGGACAGGTTGGACTCAAGTACAGGAATCCGGGTATTGATGATTGTAGCTGTAAAATAAACGGCAATTCCGGCAATGTACATTCCATTCCGGTTATTCCGGGAAGCGGCAGTCATCCCCAGATAAGCAAACAACACGCTGCAAGCGATAAAAGGAAGTGCAAAAATGGACAACTCACCGAATAAAAATCCTGACGCCACCCCCAGTAGCAGAGCGGAAAGCAGCTGCTTCCACTTCCGGTTGCATAAATGCCGCAACAGCACCCCGGCCAGCGCCAGGAGAGGCAAAATGTACATCCATGGCAGGATAGCCTGCCCGGACTGCTGGTAGCTTTGAAGCAGAACCCATACCGGAAGAAATAGAAGCCATTCTATGAGACAGGCCAACCATAAAGTTAAAGACGCTTTCATTCGGGGACCTCTAGCAGTGTTCATGCAGACTCTCTCCCCTCATCCGGAATGTCGAGCCATTCCACGCCATTTCCCAGCAGTCTTAACTGCTCAGCTGCCAGCTCAAGCTCTGGGCCTCGGTGACAGGTAATAATCAGATAATCATTATCTTTATGCCCTTCTTCAGCCACTAACTCCAGTAGTCTTGACATGGGCAGCGTCCTGTCCAGGTTCAGCCGGGCCAAGAGCCCCAGTACATCCTCCAGTTGGCCCATCGGGTCTGCAGTCACCGGCTCCCGCTCACCTCCACCGTCCATTCTCCCGTTGCTAAGCAGCCCGGTGTCGATCCCGTGCCCTATTGCATACTCTGCTATCGTCGCTGCATAACGGATTCCCAGCTCAATCCGTTCCTTATCTGTAACGGTTCTCCACATGGAGTCACTGATCTCAACATTCAGACAAAGGAACAGCCGGGAGTCGGCGGTGTAATCTTTTTGATGCACCTGCATATGCCCGGCTCTGGCCGTTGCCTTCCAATTAATAGACGCAAGCGAATCCCCTGGACTGTACTCTCGGGTTCCGGCCGTCAGAAAAGGATCTTCAATAATCCATCTTTTGACCGGCAGTTCTCCCAGCCAGCTGTGTATCGGCAGCGGTAGCTCATAAAGGTCTATAATCTCCGGATAAACCAGCAGTTCCAATTGTAAGGAGAACGCCTTGCTGTTCCGGCTCATGCCAAAGAGGTCTCCGGTGGTCATCGTGACGCTTTCCAGCTTGAACAAGCCTCTTTGCTGACAACGGACCTGATGGCGACGTTTGATATGCCGGTAAGACCTCAGAAAAAACATACTTACGTGGTTCTGATAAATCTCCCCGCTGCTGACACCTAGATTCTCCTGGCTGCCGAACTCCAGACCCCGGGCTATGCTGGACTCCAGCCGCAGCCAGGGCAATGGGAGCAGCTTATTGTTGGCTATCTCCTCAACCATCTCCACCTGCTCTCCTTCATAGGCGGTTTTGGCCGAGAAATAGCGGGTGTAGCTGACTTTCTTCAGCGCATGTCGCTGATAGACAGCAGAAATCAACAGCAGCAGCAGGAGCGTGCTGAGGATGAACCAGGGCAGTGCCATCTCTTACTCCACCCTTCCGCCGCTTGTTGCCGGGATCGGCTCTGCCGGCACCTCCACTTCGCGCAGCTTCTGGAGTACCAGCTCTACGGCTTGCCCCTCCCGGGATCCCGGGCCGCGCTGCAGCACCAGCCGCTGGGCAAGGACGGGAACTGCCACTGCCTTGATATCATCCGGAATCACATAATTCCTGCTTTGAATCAATGCATACCCCTGGGAAGCACGCAGCAAGGCGAAGCCTGCCCGCGGACTGGCTCCCAGCTTGATCCCCGGTGCAGTGCGGGTTGCTTCGACGATCCTGATCATATAAGCCAGCAAATCGTCGCTGACATTCACTGCAGCCGTAAGCTGCTGAATCTCTTGAATCTGCCGGGCGGTTGCTACCGCAGTCGTCTGATCAAGCGGATTGTTCTGGCGGAACCGCTGTAGAATATCAACCCCTTGCTCAAAGGTTGGATAGCCGGTCATTATCCGCATCAGAAATCGGTCAAGCTGCGCTTCAGGCAGCGGGAAAGTTCCCTGACTGTCAACCGGATTCTGTGTTGCAATGACGAGGAACGGCGCTTCCAGCTCATGGGTCACACCATCGATCGTAATCTGCCGCTCCTCCATGCATTCCAGCAGGCTGGACTGGGTCCGCGGCGTGGCCCGGTTGATCTCATCGGCCAAGAGAATGCTGGCGAATACCGGGCCCGGACGGAATTGAAACTCACCGGTCTTCTGATTATAGTAATTGATTCCGCTTAAGTCAGAGGGCAATAAGTCCGGAGTGAACTGAATCCGCTTGAACGTGCAGTCCAGCGAGCGGGCCAGTGTTTTGGCGAGCAGTGTTTTACCTGTGCCGGGAACATCCTCCAGCAGCACATGTCCATTGGCGAGCAGGGCTGTCAGCAGAAGGTTCACACCTTCCTCTTTGCCGACAATAACTTTAGCCAGATTGACTCTTATCGATTCTATTAATTGAGTTGCTTCTTGAAGATTCATAAATCAGGCACCATCCCATCGCTTTAGTGGTATGTATTAATTCCTAATCATACCAGAAAGCGCCTCCAATTTATAATAGATAAGTCTCCTGCGGCTATTTGGACGCCGTACTTATCTTGGAGCGGATGAAAGCAACAATGAAGTAATACACGGGGATGCACTCCACAATCACCCAAATAATCACAGTGCCAAAGGCATTGTAATTCTTATTGTATTGAGTGAGATTGAGCGAATACAGATAGGCAATTGTGATCGAACCGATCGTCAGGAAAGGGATCATCACTTTTTTTGCTTTCTGTTTGGTCAAGTACAAAGCACATTTGTGCGCTACATATATCAAAAAAGCGCTGTGTATAAACATTGAAGCAGACCATAATCCGATGAGAATCGGGTCCGAATTACCCAGTAGATCATCATGTGAGGAACTCTGGATCAATTGCAAATAAGGAAACTGCAGTTCCTTGCCGAAATGTGGACCAAAATTCAAGATGGTTATCAGCCATGCAGCCAGTACGGTCAGCATTACGCTAATCCCCGCAACAATCAGCCGTTTCTGCATTTTGTTGTCGATTTTGAGATCCGGGGCAACGAACAAAAACACCGTCCATCCCCCAAACCAGGACATTGTCGTGATTGAATCCTTGAAAGCAATCCCGGGATCATGGTAATGGAGCAGGGCAGGGAGCATTGAGTAGTCGGCATTTGGGATAAATATATAATAACTGAGCGCAGTGGAGAAGAGAAAAATCAGAAATAACCCGTCAGTCATATAGACTATCGTCGAAAAGCCCAGGTGAGCCGTATACATAATCACCAGCCCAATAACAATCTGAATAAACAGCGGTGGCGTCTCGCGCAAATAATTAGCACCAAAAAACAATACAAAATTCTCAATATCAAAGGAGACAAAATAAACACACCAGATCAGTAGAAGAAAAACCATTCCCCCATGCAGCCACTTCCCCATAATCTCCTTGCCAAAATCGACCCACGCCTCTCCAGGCTTTATCTTGCCCACCTGAATAGTAAAAAAAAGCGGAATCATCCCCAGTGCACAGCCTGCAATGATCGCTATCCAGCCCTGATAGCCTGAAGTTGTGAGTAAACCGGGTATCAGAAACATAGAGCTTTGTGAAGCGAGGTAGACAACGGTGAAACGGAACATCTGCCATTTGGATGTAGTCATAACGTCTCCTTGAGTATTCATTTATCTCTCCGAACCAAAATCCTCTATGGTGAAGTCAGCCGTTACTTTAATCTCGGCATGATGGGCGTAATAATCAGTCCAGCGTTCGCGGAGCTTACTCCACGCCTTCGGATAATTCCATTCCACCAGCATTCCAAGCTGCAGAACGTCAACCTGCGCGTCTTGCACAGTCCGGAGCGAGTCCGAAATTTCTTTTACAACCTGCTCCTGAAGCCTTCTCTTTATTAAAGGACTAAGTTTGCTGGCACTGCGGCCCTCTGAATCTTTAAAAAAGGTAATACTTGCGCCCCCTTTCACCTTTATATGAAAGACAGGACCTTTGCTTGTCATTTTCACAGAGCTTGAGGCGGAGTTTCTTTGGAATATAGCGCTGGCAGTGCCTTTACCTTCTTCATCCCAGGTTATCGTATATTCAGGCAGCTTCAATCTTCCGGCCAGATGTCCCGCCCCCCATGCCAAAGCCCTGCTCTGCTTTACATCCAGAATGCCCTTCATCTTAGCATCATGGAACAGCATAACCCCTTGTACACCTGCCCAATACTCCGTTTTTCCTTGCTCGCTCGTTTCGTCTTTCTTACCGAATGAAAGATAGTTCATCGCATACCCCATATTTGAAACTTCCGCTAATATACAATCCATAACGCTTGTATTGAACATGATATTCTCATTTGCGATATTCATCAGCACTTGGTCGGGAAGCTGTTCGAACACAGGAGATAACTTAAAAATATCTTTGGCCTTCCCGGGAGCAGCCATGATATATGTGCCGAGGGGAAATTCTGGTTTTCTTTCGAACCATTCCAGCACCTCCCCGATTCCCTGCCGGGCATATTCGTTTCCCAACACGACAATTTTGATGTGAGAGAGCTCAATACGGCGTGAAAGATCCTTTTGAATCATGATGTTCGCATCCTGGAGGGTACGCGCTGTCTTTGAAACCAAAGTGTAGGCTTTGCCGTCTCCGGTTCCGCTCCCTGTTTGCGTACCTGACATCAGCCTATTGGGTAGAGGTGAGCTGATGGATACCTCAACCGTTCCGGGTTCTTTGCCAACATCAATGTATAATCCATATACAAAAGTCAATTCATCCAGTTCCACCTTGGACCAGCAGCCGGTCAGATTCAGCAGCATTAGGATAATGACTGCCTGCTTTAAAAGTTTCATTGCCGCTTCTGTCTCCTTTGATTCTTCCGGTCTGTAAAGGATGTGCTGCGCTTATTCATGAACGGGGACGGAACACGAAACAGCGTATCCTTCAAATCCTGTAATACAAGCGGAGCGATCGGCTGCAAATAAGGAGTTCCAAAGGATTTAAGATTGGCCAAATGGCCGTAAATCATAAAAGTAGCCACAAATACGCCCAATAACCCCATCGTTCCACCCAGGATGAGGAGCACAAAACGCAGTAATCTGAAGGTCAAACCCAGCTCCAAATGGGGAATGATATAGGAAGCAATCCCGGTAATGGAAACGACAATAACCATCGGCGCAGAAACAATTCCTGCCTGAACCGCAGCCTGCCCGATTACGATACCGCCAATGATGGATACCGTCTGCCCTACCGGCTTAGGAATCCGGGTTCCCGCTTCTCTAAGTGCTTCAAAGGTCAGCTCCATTATCAGCGCTTCGGTCAGGGCAGAGAAAGGGATGTTTTCTCTTGCCGCAGCAATGGTAATCAACAGATCAGAAGGAATGATCTGCGAATGAAAGGTTGTAATCGCAACATACAACGCAGGCAGCAGCATGGATATAATAGAAAAAAAGAAGCGGACCAGCCGGATCCAGCTGCCGGCATAAAAGCTTTGGTAATAATCCTCGGAGGATTGCAGCAGCGAGAACAAAGTTACCGGTGTCAGCAGAGCGGATGGAGTCCCATCCTGCAGCAGTCCCACCCGCCCTTCCATTAATGAGGCTGCCACTGAGTCAGGGCGTTCTGTATACTGGAACACAGGAAAAGGCGAGAAATTCCCCTGCTTCATATGCTCTGCCAAATAACTGATGCCAAGCACACCGTCGATCGACATTTTGCGTAATGTATCTTCAATTGAAGCCAGAAGCTCCGGCTTGTACAGGCCTTCGATATATACCACATACACATCGGTTTTTGTATATTTGCCGATAGAGAAATGTTTGGTCTTTAGATCGGCATGTTTAATTTTATGGCGCAGCAGCGATAAATTGGTATCAATATCTTCGATGAAGGCCTCCTGGGGGCCGATGACAACCAGCTCGTTCTGTGATTCCGATACTGAACGTTTCTGATAGTGGGCGATCTCGAAATAATATAAATAGGGCAGCCCTTCGATACAAAGCACCGGATTGCCGCTGACTATCAGCTCTACCGCCCGATCGGGGTCAAATACCTTGATATAAGGAATGGCAAAAGCAGATCCCCGGTCGAGCCGTTCCAGAAAACGCGGCCAATCCGGCTCGGAATTCGCTTCGGATTTGAGCGGAGATGACACAAACTCCTGCAGACTGAGTGTATCTACAATGGAAGGAATGTAGACCAGCATGCAGGCATGACCATATACGATAATAGACTGGTATACGGCATCGCTGCATCCCGTAAGCTGCTCTTTTATATTATCCAGTATGCTGGCTGTCATCTCGCTTCACCTCCACTGATCTATAGGGAATCTTACTTAGTTTTCCAATAGTCGATGAAGTTATGCATCTATTTCCCTCTCCGCCCGCAGCACAAAGAGCCTGCTCACCAGCAGGCTCTTAGGGTTAATGCATCATGGGTAAAGATTCAGTTCAATCCGCCGATTACAGGATGCGGGATATACGGTTCTTCCAGTCTGCGGACTTCTTCCGGGGTCAGACGAAGGGACACCGCTGCTGCTGCATCTTCCAGATGCGCCATCTTGGTCGCTCCGACAATCGGAGCGGCCACAGGTTTCTTCTGAAGCACCCAAGCCAAGGCCACTTGAGCACGCGGGACAGCCCGTTCCTCGGCGATTTCCTTCACCCTAAGTGCGACAATCCGGTCCGCCTCTTCCATTTGTGAATAAAGCTGCTTGGCGAATTCATCGCGCTCGGAACGGGTGCTCGCTTCTTCCCAGTCCCTTGTAAGGCGGCCGCGGGCCAATGGACTCCAGGGAATCACGCCGATGCCCTCCGCTTCACAAAGCGGCAGCATTTCCCGTTCCTCCTCACGGTACAGCAAATTCACATAATTCTGCATGCTGACAAAACGGGTCCAGCCATGCTGCTCTGCAACATGCAGCGCCTTGAGAAACTGCCAGGCATACATGGAGGAAGCTCCGATATAACGGGCTTTCCCCGCCTTCACAACATCATGCAGGGCCTCCATCGTCTCTTCGATAGGCGTCTGGTTATCCCAGCGGTGGATTTGATACAAGTCCACATAATCCGTTCCCAGCCGCTTAAGACTGTGGTCAATTTCACTCAGTATCGCTTTGCGTGACAATCCGCCGCCATTGGGCCCCGGGCGCATTCTGCCATGCACCTTGGTGGCAATGACCACTTCATCGCGGGAGGCAAAATCCTTCAGCGCCCGCCCAAGTATCTCCTCACTGGTTCCGTCCGAATATACATTGGCTGTATCAAAGAAATTAATGCCCAGCTCCAGCGCCTTTTGGATAAACGGACGACTCTCCTTCTCATTCAGTGTCCAGGCATGCGACCCGCGTTCAGGAATGCCATAACTCATGCAGCCGAGGCAAATCCGCGAGACGTCCAGACCGGTAGATCCCAGTTTCACATATTCCAAGATCAACAACTTCCTCTCTATACCAAATGTAATAATAGCCATTCCACTATAGTATAGCGCCGTTAATCGAGAAATAAAAACGCTCTCCCACCCAGTCCGGTTAATACATTGTCTGTAACCAGTTGGATTTCGTCCAGTTCAGTTTACCCGCTCCCGAGCCATTGGAAGCCGTTAGTCTGGCAGCTAGCGCGGAGGGGTCATCCACCGGATAGCTGTAAGGCAAAGCCGAAATTCCAGACCAGGAGAACGGAATAATAGTTGCCGGTACCGGGGCAAGCGGACTTCCGGAGGTGTCACTGTTCCCTCTGAAAGACACGCCATTCAAAGAGTACATCGTGTCGAGCGCCTTGATTTTACCGGTGTAGCTGGAATCTGCGGGATCTGTCTGATTATTGCGCAGCGGATACAAGATATCAACGAAGTTGGATTTCTCTACCAATACCGCCCCGCCTTCCGTAGAAATGGACCCGTTGCTGGTTACTCCAAAGTGGTAGCCCTTGCCGGCAATCGCCGTTTCCATCACTGTTGTGATTCTTGACTTCGCTGCCCAAGCAGCGGAATTATCCGCCAGAATGTTATAGACATGGGCGTTGCCTCCCCGCAGACGCGGCAAGCGGTCCTGAATGTCGAGATAATAATTATGGTGCAGGGTAATGCTTAAATTGGAATTTCCCGAATCAAAAGATGTGGCACCCACCAAATGTCCCTTTTTCTGCGAGCTTGCAACTGCAATGATATCTGCCTTGCTTAAACCGATGGCGCTGCTGCGCAGATAGGCATACATCGGATAAGCAGAGCTGTTGGCCTCCAGCGCGTTGATCTGCCGGGTCACCCAGCTGTTTGGACTCCGGTCATCGCCCTTGAAGGTTGACCAGGAGAGGGTCACCCCGGAAGTGCCCTTCTTCGAATCGACCAGTCCGTCATAGGACTTGTTAAAGGTACAGTGGTCAATCCATACGTTGGTATCCTCTTCAAGCGTGATATAATCCCAGTCGTTTTTGTCGAAATCCCCCTTGCTGGCCTCATCCCATTCCCATAATTCGTCGAATTCGAGATTGCGGATGATCAGGTTGGAGCTGCGTTTTATTGTAAATGACGCATGCTTGATCTTGGCTCCGTTAGCCGAGAAGATCGTCAGACCGTCAAAGCCGTCAAGAGTAACTTTGCTAACTCCTGTCTGCAGCAGTACCGGATGCGTCAATGGAGAATTATGGGCCGCAAACGGTGAGGTTTGAGCAGCGGAAGGGATCTCATTCCAGCCTAGATTCAGGTCATTCATTATCTCAATGACCTTTACACCGGACCCTTTCTTGAGTGCAGCTGCCAGATCAGTCGCAGTGTACACCTTTTTGTAAAGGGAGGTATTCGATTCATTCACAATGCCTCCGCCGGAGTTGCCTGCGGAGAAGCCAGTCAAATTGTATGCACTGAGCGCGTCTGCTGGATAGTAGACGGAGGAACTTCCATCCTGAACGACAGACCAGGTTTCAGTTGTGCTGGTCCAGTTGTTAGCGCCTTCATTTTCAAAATCATAGCTGACTAAAGAAGCTGCGCTGGCCGGGACAATAAATATCAGTGCAAGAATTACAGCGAATCCCATTCCGCTCAGCAGCCTTAATCTCATTCGTTTGGAAGCCATTTTTCTCCTCCTCAAAGTTTGTATAACATGCATCTCCTTAGTTATAACGATTACTGGAGCGTAGCTCCGATATTCGTGCCGCTTGGTGTGCCCGAGCCAATGAGATCACTGCCGCTGGCCAGTTTCAGGAAGTTGCCGAGTGTGAAGGAACCATCCGCATTTCTGACGACTGAAGGGGTCAAGCTGGCGAAGTCGGCACTGCTCGCGACCAGTCCCTTGGCATTCGTGCTGGCATTGCTCTTCCACCAGACATTGGTGCTGAGAACATCTGTACCACTGGTTTTGTCACTGGAGCCGCCGGCAAAGCTCAAATTATTGGTAAACTGGTGTGTCCCTGTGTCAAAAGCAAAATTGCTTTGCCCGTTGCTCCACGAGGTATTGCCTGTCAGCTGAATGGAGCCCGGATTGCTATTGTAGGTGAAGCCATGTTTTTTATTCTGGAAGGCGATGCTGTTCTGTACAATATGATTCACAGAAATTTTCTCCCCGCCCAGCTTGAAGCCGTTGCCGTCACTGTTTGCCGTGCTGCTTCCATCCGAGGTTTGGCCATTTTTGTAGGCGATGCTGTTCTTGATCGTAACCACACCAATCGGGCCTGTTTCCGATTTGGTATATAAATCCCAGCCGTCATCTGTATTCCATGCAGCAATACACTTGTCAAAGACGTTGCCCGGTCCAATCGTCAGTTTGGCGGCAAAACCATCAGCATCCTCCCCATTGTCCGGATCGAAATTGTCGTGGGAGTATACGCCAATGATCTGGTTATAGCTGGGCCAGTCGCTCATATTGGAGAGTGAGGAGGAATAGCGGCTGATCTGCAGCCCTGAATCCCGGTTATGGTGCGTTTCTACATTCTCAATGATATTATAATTGCCGCCAATGAAGATCCCGTTATCTCCGGCACCTTTGATCTCAAGCCCCTTTACCTTCCAGTAATGGCCATAAATCTGCAGTCCGCGTTCAGTAGACCCAAAGGATTCGGCGAAGAAATCAAGCACCGGTTTTTCGTTTCCGTAAGCCACAATATTTTTGCGCAAACTGGTGCTTCCACTGTTCTCCCGTTCAATTGTTACTGGAGCGGAAAAAGTATAGGTTCCCCCGCGCAGATAAATAGTCTCTCCCGGGGCTACTCTAGTAATAGCTGAATCCAGGGTCGTAGGACTGCCGATGGTTCCGGCATTTCCGGCCGCTCCATTCGGCGAGACATACAGTGAACCCGTTGCCGGAGGGGGTGTCGTTGTCGGTGCCACGGTTGGTGTTGGTGTTGGTGTAACTGTTGCTGTTGCTGTGGGTACAGCTGTCGGAGTAGCCGATGGTGCTGGAGTAGAACTGGCTGTAGCCGTCGGTGCCACGGTTGCAGTTGCGGTTGGTGAAGGAGTTGGAGTCGTAGAATCCGTAGTAGAAACAACTACATTGTCGAACTTGGCTGCTGTCTTATAAGCGACCAATCCGATACCGCCGGAAGTCAAATTGTTATCGTGTGCATTCAATTGCAAGACATTATTCACATAAAAGTTGATCGTGCTTCCGCTTAGCTCTAGCTTAACCGTGTACACTGTACCGGCAGTGACAGGGAAGTCTGTTTTAGTGGCAAGTGTAGTGCTGGAGCCGCCGACCTTCTTCCGGATTTCCAGCGTACCCCCATTGCTGTTGGAGAGCGAAGCCGCATAATAATTATTGCCATCTGTATAACGGCCGCAGAGATAAGTGCGGTTTGTGCCGTTAAAGTTGTCAATTTTCACATCTGCCTGCACGCTGTAGTCAGTCCAGCTACTGTTGCCCGCCGAGGAGCGCCCTTCCGTATTACCCGATTGATAATAGACATGAGAGCTACCGTCCTGCAGCACTGTCCATGAGCCTGACGTGTGGGTCCAGCTGCCGGCATTGCCGGATTCAAAATCATCACTGAAGATGCTTGCCGCTTGAACGGATGGAATACTTCCACCCACCCCTGAGAGAGCCAGCATAGCCGAAAGCGCAATCATTGCAGAGAATGCAAATCGTTTTTTTATTTTCACGTTAACATTTACCTCCAATAGGTTATATTCTTTCAGTACCTGTTGCGGTATTTACGAATTCATCCCTGTTTCTGCTTCTTCAAATCAGCACAGTACCTATCCCGGCATCGCATCCCTCACTTCACTTTAAACTTAAGACTGCCGAAAAATCAAAAGCCTGCTCTTTTGCAGTGGTCAGCCTAATCTCAATCATAAGTATTTATTGAGAATTGTACAGTCTTTTTCACCCCTCATTATTACATTTATGTGAAATATTGAACACTTGGGTAATCACCCTCGGTGTACATTGCTGAGCATATGAAAAGCCAACAAAAAACATTCGTTTTTGTTGGCCTGCTCGTCTTGTAAGGCTATATGGAGTTAAACTACTCAGTTTTGGATATAAGGTTTCAAACTTTGCAGCAGTGTCTGCAGCTTCCCGGAGCACTCTTCGTACATCTGTTTGGCTTCCTTTTTGTCGGTGGAAAGGCTGAACAGTTCCAGATCGGCTTCACATTTCTTCAGCAGCGCATATAGCTGGGGTTTATCCTGCGGCTTTGGCACCTGCACCTTGTCCGCATATAGATCCACAGTAAGTTCGCCATAGGAATCCACCTGGCCGAGGAATACATTTTCAGCGGTTAAACCCTGCTTTTCAAGCTGGCCCTGCAGCCAGCCTCGGGACAAATTCAGCGTATCCAAAGGTTTGTCCATGATCTTGCCGTCCATAATAACGGCTTGAGATTCCTTCTCAGGAGCCACTTTAATGCCCATATCTTTTGGTGTCAGCGCCTGATTCTCCCGGGTAAGCAGGACGTTAATCGCTCCATCCGATTCCATGATCGCAAATTCGACATCTGCCAATTTGAAGACATCCTTCTTCCGCAGCTCCTCCAGCAATTCGTCAGTTGTTAAACGCTCTTTTTTCATATTTTCTTCCAGAATTTTACCGTCTTTGATTAGCACGGTTGACTTGAAGTCAATGAAATCCCTGGCCTTCTTGCTCTTGATTTGCAGAAACTCGATACCAAGGGAGAACGCCACCCAGACGATCAGCGAAATCATCCCCAAATGCCATGTTTTATCGGTATCGAGGGATATGTAAGCCGCCAAGCTACCTACTGTAATTCCAGTGATATATTCGAAAAAAGACAGCTGCGAAACTTGTCTCTTCCCCAGCAGCTTTGTCAAAAAGAAGAGCACAACCACCGCGAAAATTGTCCGCCAAATCACCTCAAGCCATTCCGGCATGATTACTACCTCCTAAGTTTAGAATTACCGCATGTCAACATGCTCATTATTTGTTAAAGGGCGCAGACCTAACCAAGAAATAATTTCTTGTTTAATCCAAAAGACCAACGCTTCGAATTAGAATTTTTTACCTGTATTTCTGCATCTTCACCGGTGGATACTATGATTCGTTCAGTTTGCTAACTACCTAAAAGGAGGCAATATCTAATGACTGTATCCTCACAAGTGAAGACTTGCCTGTCATCGCTGAAAAGCGCGCAAGCGAGTCTGGAGCAATTCGCGATGGAGACTCAAAACCAGCAGGCCAAAACCTTGTTCACAAGTGCAGCGGAACAGACGCAGCAAATTGTGCAGCAGGTTGAAGGCCGTGTAACCGAACTTGAACAAGAGGAGCCACAATACAAAGGCTTCTAGGATGTAATCTTTACTCGTAAACAAAAAGCAGCCGTATCTGCAGACATGTCTGCGGATACGGCTGCTTTATTTACGTTAACACTTGTGCGACCACAGCAGGCGTATTCAGGTACGCCCAGCTATGACACCTGCTTCTACCCAAGCTGCATATGCTTTGCAGAATGGTTCATGACCTCAGCAATTTCAAGCTTGCGGCCGGTCTTGGCACTCTCAAGGGCGCCGAATACCATCGCCATGCTGTAGCGGTTATCCCTGCAGTCTGTTTCAGCAGGACGCTGCTCGGAGAGCGAAAGGAACATCTCTTCCAGACAGCCATGATGGAAGGTCTCATCCATCGAAACGGCCTGTGCTTCTACCTGCTCATAGTCACGGATGAACTTACCGGACTGGTCACCACCTGCGATTACTTCAGCATAAGGCATGCCTACACCATCCCAGAGAATAACCCCTTTCTCCCCCTGAATCCGCCACGACGCTTCCCAAGAGGTGGGTGCACCTTCCGCACACCAGGACCCTTGATAGCAAAATACAGAGCCATCCGACATTTCGAAGATGCAAATAGCGGCAGCCTGGCCTTCATACCAGGAGCCGGGTGGATTAAATTCCTGACAGTACACTGTAACCGGATCAGCTCCGCTGATAAAACGGGCCTGATCGAAGGTATGTATGGCCATGTCCAGCAGGAGCGGACTGCTCATCACCTCGCGGAAACCGCCAAAATGGGGGGCGAGGAAGAAACTCGCTCCGATATAACCCGTCCGGCCGACCGTACCTGCGTCGACAAGCCCGCGCAGCGAGCGGATGCGCGGATCGTACCTGCGGTTCTGCATGACAGCATGTGTTCGTCCGGTGCGTTCCGACAACGCAACAATCTCATTGCACTCCTCCATCGTTTCAGCCAAGGGCTTCTCGCTGAACACGTCACATTCCAGTTCAAGTGATGTACTTGCGATAGAATAATGACTGGACGGAACTGTGACGTCAAACACAAGGTTGGCACCCGTTTCTATAATTGCCTGCCGTATCTCCGTAAAGGCCGGAGTGGAAAGCCCATATTTCCCGGCCATAGCCTGTGCCGACTCCAGCTTGATATCTACAAGGGCAACGATTTCGACCTCCGGGCGTTTCAACGCATAGCTGATCCATTCATTGGCCATTCCTCCGCAACCGGCAATCGCAACACGGTATTTTGCTGTCATTGGTAGTTCCCCGCTTTCTGTATTAGACCGGATTGGGTATAAAGCTGCCGCCGCGGCAGTGTTTCAAATAGTTCAGAGCATGAACTTGTCCGGTCATCTCCAGCTCATCACGATATACCGGGTCATGCCAGCCTTCAATGTCGATGGTACCTTTGTAACCGGCTTGGCGCAAAATCGTGATCACATCAGCCCAGTTCGTGTCTCCAAAACCCGGGGTCCGGTGCCATACATAAGGCTTCGGACCATGGATGCCGTATTCCTTGACAATGTCCCAGGCGATTGTAGCATCCTTGCCATGGACATGGAATATTTTATCCGTCCACTTGCGCAGCTGCGGGAGCGGATCAATCAGGGCGACCATCTGGTGGCAGGGCTCCCACTCCAAGCCGAGATTATCTGCCGGAACCGCGTTGAACATCTTTTCCCAGGCTGTAGGATTATGCGCAATATTCCAGTCTCCGGAGTCCCAATTACCGCCCATCGAGCAGTTCTCAAATGCAATTCGCACCCCCCGGTCAGCCGCTCTCTTGGAAAGTTCCCCGAAGACCTGCGTGAATTTAGGTATTGATTCATCTATTGACTGCCCTGTCAGACGTCCTGTGAAACCGGATACCATATCTGTGCCGAAGAGATGGGCATGATCAATCAAACGTTCCCAGCTGGCCAGGGTATCCGCATTATCGCCGGCACCGGTTAGCGGGTTGCCGAATATGCCGACTGAGGAGATAACAAAATCATGCTCTGCAGCCAGTTCCCGTACACGCGCCGCGGTTTCTATCAGATTCGTCTCTCCGGTGGTCTGCCAAAAGGTAAGACTGAAGGATTCAAATCCGTGTCCAATTATTTGAGGAATCACTCTTACAGCATCTCCCCCGCCAACCAGTGTTCCGATTCTCATTGTATCTTCCATCTTGTGTACCACTCCAATATTGGTTTATAGTAAGTTCAGCAAATCAAGTATATAGCTCATTTGGTGTGAATTCTCGTTTTATCTTGTGTTAATATAGCTCAATATTGGGGGAGTTGAAAGAAGTCATGACTTATCCGAAGGAGCTTAAGGAATACCCGCAGCTCGAAGAGAAAACCTATCCGTTCCGCCTTTTTTTTAATGAGTGCCGGGAGGCTAAAGTGGAACAGAATATCCTTTTCTTGCATTGGCATGAGCATTTCGAAATCATTGTGATGCAGGAAGGCCATGCGATCTTTCATGTGGACAGCAAACCTTATGAAGCCGGGCCGGGTGATGTGATTATTGTTCCTTCAGGCGGTTTGCATGTCGGTTACAGTTTATACAGCGGGGATATTTCTTACGTATCCATCGTGTTCCATGCTTCACTGTTCAAAGACAGAAACCAGGACTCCCAGCATGAGCAATTCGTTGCACCCTATTTGAATAACCGGTTTCAGTTTCCGGTCAAACCCGCCGATCTGAACCCGGCTTGCTCCTGTTATTATCCCCTGCTGCAAGCCATCATTGCCGAAGTGCGCAGTAAAGGCCCTGCTTTTCAACTGGTTGTAAAGAACCAATTGCATTTGTTCTTTACCCTGCTGTCACGCAGCTTTCCGCCGCAGCAATTGTCAGAGAGGCATCAGAGCGAGCGCCATTCCATTAACCGCGAACGCTTTAAACCGCTGCTGGAATATCTGGAAGCTCATTTTGATGAGAAGATCACTATTGAATGGGCTGCAAAGTTTGTCAATCTGAATCCTTATCATTTCTGCAAAACCTTCAAAAAGCTGACCGGACGCACCTTTATCGACTATGTGAACTTAAGCCGGATCCATGAAGCTGAACGTCTGCTGCTGGAGTCGGATTTGACCGTAACAGAAATTGCCGGCAAAGTGGGCTGCGATAACCCCAATTATTTCACCAAACTCTACAAGCAATACAAAGGGATTACTCCTTCCGGGGCGCGCAAATAGTTCACTCCTCCACCATAACACGTAAAACAGCACCGTTCCTGGGAAGCGAACGGTGCTGTTTCTTGGGCAGGAAGATCATAATTAGCTTTCCTTCAACTATAATGATGTTTTACTGAAAATCACATTTCGGATATTTCCACCCAGCGCCTCTGTTCAATAGAGCGTTCAACAGCTTCCAGAACAGCCTGACATTTTACTCCGTCATGGAAGTTTGGCTCCGGCTGGCGTCCTTCCGCAATGGCGGTGGAGAGCTCCAGCATCTCGTGGATAAACGTATGCTCGAACCCGATGGTATGGCCCGGCGGCCACCAGGCTTCGGCGTAATCATGGGCCGGATCGGTGGCAAGCACACGCCGGAAGCCCTGTACATCCTCATCGTCCGAGGTCAGGTACACCTCCAGCTCATTCATCCGTTCGAAATCGAATTTCACACTGCCCAGACTGCCGTTAATCTCAAAAGAATTGGTCGAGCGGTGACCCGCAGCAAAACGAGTAGCTTCAAAGCTGCCCAAAGCACCACTTACAAACCGGGCCAGAAACAGTGTCGCATCGTCAACAGTCACTTCTCCTGTTGGGGCATCTTTGCTTGCCTTCGCACTTAAGCCGGTCATCTCAGCGGCTAGCGGACGCTCTTTGATAAAGGTCTCGCTCATTCCGATTACTTCCTGCATATCGCCGACCAGGAAATGGGCAAGATCAATTAAGTGTGCTCCAAGATCGCCATGCGAGCCGGAACCGGCAATCTCCTTCTGCAGTCTCCACACCAGCGGGAAATCCGGATCTATAATCCAGTCCTGCAGAAACCAGGCACGGAAATGATAGATCTTCCCGAGTCTTCCGCTCTCAATCAGCCGCTTCGCCAGCCTGACTGCCGGTGAGAACCGGTAATTGAAGCCGACCATATGAATGATGCCCGCATCCGTCGCAGCCTCCAGCATCTCACGGGAATCCGCAAGATTCAGCGCCAGCGGCTTTTCGCAGAAAATATGCTTGCCTGCTTTGGCTGCTGCCAGAGCAATTTCCTTATGGGCATTGCTGGGCGCGTTGATATCAATGAGGTCAATATCCTCCCGGGAGATGAGCTCTTTCCAGTCGGTCACACTATCAGACCAGCCAAGCTGTAAAGCTGCTTCTTGCAACGCAGCGGTATTCCTCCCGCATATCATAGACATTTCCGGTCTCAGTGCCTGCGGAAAAAACATGGGAAGGCTGCGGTAGGCGTTGCTGTGGGCTTTACCCATAAACTTGTAGCCGATCATTCCGATGCGAAGCTGTTTCATCTTATTCCTCCTTTGGTTCACTTTTCTTCGATGAAGCACGAACGAAGAGTTCCGTGGCTAATAACTTTGTAACCGCTTAATGTACACGCGTACATTCTTTCATGCCATTTCACATTCGTCAACCTGAAATTTCTTTCACCCTTTAGTACTTCCCCCAAATCGGTTCGCCGCTTCGGGCACCAATGTATCTCAATTTACAGTTGACGAATCCACTAGAAGGCTCAGACCGTGGAATAGTTACAAGTTCATAAATCAGCCGGTATACCGGCCGCACCGCATTAGAATCCTTAATCCATCTAAGCTTGACATCCATATATCGCTTATAGATTTCTAAGGCTATCTCAGGTGTTAGCAGCGGGGCAAGCCTGGGCTCAGCCAACTGTTGGAGCATCTCGCAAGAGACGCCGGAATAAAGGCAGGTATTCCCGGTTGCTGTGCTGATACTAATCGTTACCTGCTCTCCGTTAACCGGAATCTCGCCAATGTAGACAGGCAAAAAGAAAAACTCACGGCTGCGGGGTTCATCCTCCAGGTCATCCTTATCAACTTCCAGCCGCAGATAGGAAGCATAGTCCGGGAACACCTCACGCAGAAACCGTTCCGCTTTAACCCAGCATTGCTGCCGGCTCAGGGGACAAAGCGGCTGCTCCTTTCCCGGGTCATCCCGATGAAAGCGGAGCAAGGTTCCTGTCGTCTTTTCGATCTGCAGCTTAAACGGAGAGTCCAGATTCCTGAGCTTGTCTCCCCACCTATACTTCATATATCCGTCTACAGAGAGTGCTGCCTGCTCAGGTTCATCTTCCAGTTCATCTATATGCCTGTACTGCAACATAATACGTTCGCCATCGTCTGAAGACTTCTCAAGCTCGTATAGCTCCGGATTTATGCCAAGCAGCTGCTGCCAGTCAGCAATGCTGCGGTTTGCACCCGTTTTAGCTTCTTCCGGCCCACTTCCCGCAGTTTCTGTCGGCCCTTCATCGACTTTGAGCGAATGAATTGATGGCAAAGCGTAATGTTCAGGTCCGAAGCAGTCCCTTCCGCTTACAGCATCAATAAATCGCATAAGCGGAGCCGGATTATATACCATCCGATACTCATCTTCTGTACCGGGCACATCGTAGATGGAAGGAGATAATGTTGTGATTTGCAGCTCCATATGGGTGTGACACAGCAATTGTTCTTTTACTGCACCTTCGTTAACGAGGACGGCAGGCCATTCCGGTGTTGGAGCTGATTTAAGATGATGACGGTAACGGATAATGCCCAGCCCTTGATCCAGCGTCACCTCACAACCTGTGTCTGGGAGAGGCAGGCCACCGACTTCTTCTCTGTACGTAATTCGTCTTCTGCTGTCATCCGTATGAATCCAAGTCAAACCAGCCGCGTCCGGTGCATGCTTGCCCACAAAGGCATCTGCTATTTTCCTCGCTTCCTCCCCCATGCCCTTGGGATCTTCCCTGTCATTGGTTTCCTCATTAGGTTCCATATCCACATTCAAGTCCACCAGACAACCGGTAGTCAAATCCAGAGAGATCTCAAGGGTCCATTCCTTGTTCTCCGGGTCTTCCCAGATAAAAGAGCGATTGACCGCATCCCGCGTTGGCGTGCTGTCTTCCATCACCAAACGGTAATGCTGGGGAATTGCGACAATGTTCATTGCTTGCGTGCGCAGTCTATCAAAGTTTGCTTCCATTTCAACCTCCAGCCAATTGAGTTACTCCGAATAATCTTTCAGCCAAATCTGTACATGCTTCAAAAAACGCCGGGTTGCCGGTGATGCATACTTCATAGAATGAACGGCAATGCCAAGCGAACGAAAACTGCGCTCCTCCAGCTCCAGCATAGCTACATTATGATTTTGGCGCGAGATGACCATTTCAGGGAGAACACTGATGCCGAGACCATTTTCCACCATTGCAATGATGGCATAATCATCTCCGGCCGTGAATTTGATATTCGGCTGGATTCCCGCCCGCTCAAACACACGCCTGGCATCATAATCCGATCCGGCCTTCTGAATAATAAAATCCTCATAGGCCATTTGCGCAAGCGGCATATATGGTGCTTTGCTCAAGGGATGGTCTTGGGAGAGGATGGCCAGCATCCGGTCCTGTTTCAGGGGAAACACCTCAAATTTATCCCGGGTGGGGAGTGAAATAAAACCGCAGTCGACGACCCCAGCCTCAATCCACTGCTCAATCTCCAGATAGCCGCCCTCCATCAGCTTGAATTCAATATAAGGGTATTCCTTGCGGAACTCTTTAATCATCCCCGGCAGCCAATGCACAGACACACTGGTAAACGTGCCAATCGTAATCGTCCCCGTTTCCAGCCCGTGAATGTCGGCAACCTGCTGCTTCAACTGCTCATTCCATTTCAGGATTTCACGGATAGGCTGCACCACCTGCTCACCGTTGACCGTTAATTTGACCCCCGAGCGGTTTCTTACCAGCAGCGAAAAGCCGAATTCCATCTCCAGGCTGCTGATGGTATGACTGATCCCGGACTGGGTAAAGCCCAGAACATCAGCAGCTTTGGTCAGGCTGCCCAGCTCCACAACCTTCAGAAACACCTCATATTTAGTGATGCTCAAGGACTCCGGCCCCCTTCTTTATTTACATGAATTTTCCTCATGCTTCCTATGATAAACATTCAGTTACCTTATGTAATAAGCCATATTATACTATAATCACTTGACGTAAAGAAGGATGATGACGAGATGAAGCCGCTTAAGGCTGAGCTAATGCTCATTGTAGTAACAATGTTCTGGGGTTCCTCCTACATCTTCATGAAGATGGGACTGGATACACTGGGGGAATTTAATCTGATTGCACTGCGTTTCGGCCTTGCTTTTGTGCTGGCGGCCATTTTGTTTCACAAGCGTCTACGCAGAATAGACCTTAGAACCTTGAAATATGGAGCACTGCTCGGATTCCTGCTGCTGGTCGTATTCACCTGCATCACCTTCGGACTGAAGACAACTACTACCTCCAATGCCGGATTTCTGGTCGCTTTGACCGTTATTTTTGTTCCACTGATCGATGTGCTTGTTTTCAGAAAAAGAGTCGCTCCCCCGCAGATCTTTGGCGCTGTACTGGCCATTTCGGGGATCGGGCTCCTGACCTTAAATTCCTCGCTGCATGTGCAGCCGGGTGACCTGCTGTGCATCCTGTCAGCAGTATTTTATGCTGTGCAGATCCTTGTCACCGGCAAAGCGGTAAAAACCTGCGACTCCTTGAATATCGGCATTTTGCAGTTAGGTTTTGCCGGTGGGTACGCCCTTGTGCTGTCTGCTGTCTTCGAGACACCGTCATTGCCGTCTTCCATGCCAGGCTGGATTGCCATTCTTGCGCTTGGCATTCTCTGCAGCGCCTGCGGCTTTATCTTACAGCCGGTAGCCCAGAAATACACTACCCCGACACGCACCGGCCTGATCTTCTCCCTTGAGCCTGTGTTTGCTGCCTTTTTCGGCTTCTGGTTTGCCGGGGAACAGCTGTCCATGCAAGGTTACACCGGGGCAGCGCTAGTACTGCTGGGGATCGTCGCCTCCGAACTGCTGGGAAAAATGCCGCTGAACGCCAACATGAACCGAATGCCGAGAAAACGCAGGGCGGATTTGTGAAACAGTCATGGCTATGGAGGCTTTGCGTAGGGATTTCGGATTTTTCGTAAATCATCCCAGCTTGTTATTCTACATTAAAGGTAAAGTACTGTTTCGGAAAAGGCTCTTTAATCAGCGTAAAATGCCACCACTCTTTACTGTACGGCTTAAACCCATGCTTCGCCATAGCATCTTTCAAAAGCTTGCGGTTGGCATGCTGCTTGGCGCTGACCAGTGAAGTATTATAATAGGAGATCTCGCCGAAAAAATCATACGGGCTGCCCATATCGACCAGGGCACCCGTTTTTTTGTCGGCGAGAGACAGATCAATCGTGCTGCCTCTGGAATGTCCCGACTTTTTGGCGATAAAACCAAGCTTGAACAGATTCTGTTTGTCCAGCTTAGGATAATACTGCAGCTTCATCTTAATGTCTCCGGCATCCTGCGACCAGCGGACAAAATGATTAACTGCTTTTTGCGGGCGGTAAGCATCATATATTCTAAGAATGTATCCTTTTCGCTCCAAATCGTCACTAACCTTCTTCAATGCCGCCGCCGCCGTTTTTGAGAAGATCGCCAGAGGAGCTTTGTACCCGTCAACCCGTGTACCGGTAAAATTATTATCGCTATAATAACGAATTTCATATTGTGCGGTTGGAATGATCTCATCCAGATAAACAAAACCATTGGGCAGGTTCTTCTTTTTCTGGGTGCTAACTTGCTGTGCTGATGCGCCTGCCTTCTGACCGGATTCACTTGCCGCTGTTGCATAGCTTTCGGTGTTGCCTGAGGTCATCCCCAAGATCAGCAAGAGCATGATCGCCGTCAGCCTTTTGCCTGTCCTATGCTGCTTCATAATTAAGATAAAGCTCCTTCCTTCCCCTAGTTCGGATCCAAGTACGTATTGATAAACTTTTGAACATCAGGAGTAAACTCATTGTTATTGCGGTCCAGCAGTGCGAGCAACTCCTCTATGGTTCTGAGAAGTTCGCTATCTCCGCTGCCGGTCAGAATTGCAGCTTCATAAGCTTGCCGGAGTTCAGAGTTAATAATAACCGGAGCACCTTCTTCGATATAATCATACGCTGGTGTATTCCCGGAGCCAATGAACAGATTTACTTTTTTACTCCATAGTGTAAGTTTGACCGCTTCAAGCCTGTCAGAGAGCGGATACCTTCTAACGAAATCTTCCATTGCAAGTGTCCTGGCCAAAAGCTCATTCCAGCTAATTATGATTGAACCTTCCTTGAGACTAGGCTTGTTCGATTCTGCTGCCATCATATCTATATATGTTCCTATATCAGTCTTAATATAAGGCTTGAACGCCTTATAGCTTTCATAATTCATTACCGGATAGTACATACCTTCACTGGTTCTGATTTTATACCCTTTATCTCGTCCTTCAATTAGTACTGTACGTATCTTGGAATCTTTAATGTTGTTTAGCAAGGAGGTATAGGTAAGTCCGTTTTTCCGAACCGCTGCGTCAATCGCCTGACGGACCGCTTCCGGATCCAATTTTTCCGTATATTTTGGCAACTCGGCCTTCTGCGCATTTTCTAACTGCAAAGTCATTTGGGTAGCATACCAGAGCCCGGCTTCGTCAATATGATTGATGAGATAGCTGCGCGCCTTAGCGAGTGTAGATGACTGCTGTACGTATGTCTGGAACTGTTTGTACACGGCTGCGGATTGCTGTGTACCAGCGGCGTAAGCAGGCTGAGCTACGAATGCTGAGTATCCTTCCGCCGTACCCAGAAGAATGGATAAGCTTAGCAGGATCTTTCTATTCCAATGTGAACCGAATTGGCTCTGCTGTGTCATAATGCCCCCCTTATAGTACGTGATTCATGTTCAGCAGGTGTGATATCCTTGCGCCGGTAGATGCCCATAAGCAGTCCAAGCGCCGCATACTCAATGAGAACATGGCCCCCATAGCTCATGAACGGAAATGGAATGCTGGTCAGAATCATTTTGCCGCTTAGCACCAGGAGACCGTAGAACAGTCCCATAGCAAGTATGAGTGATAGTGCAATAATGACACTCTTGCCATAATAATCTTTCACTGCCTGAATTGAAGAGAAGAGCTTGATTAAAAACCAAAGAGTTATACCCAGCAGCACCAGCCCGCCGCCCCAGCCGAAGCAGTATACCAGATAAGCAGGAAGCATATTTATATATGCAAAGGACAGGCTCTTGAATTCAGCACCGAAGCCATGTCCGCTCCAGCCTGCTGATGCAATGACTTCATTCAGGGTCTTATAAACAAATCCACTGGACTCCGGATTGATATTGTAATTGATTGCACCCAGAATCCGGTCTCTCAACTGTTGATTATTCCACGCATACCGGAGGCCCGCCGCTAGAAAAAAACCACCGATCAACGTCGAACGCAACCAGGCCCCGGAAAGCCAAGTATACAATATCAGTGAACAGACCAAATACAGCAACAACACAGGTATGGGTCCAGCAATGATGTAGGCCGCCGCCGGTCCAAGGAGAATAGCTAACTCCGGGAGCAAATTCCGCTTAGTTCCCAGCTTGCCATCCGCTTTAAATTTTGAGAAGATGCCTGCCAGCGCAACTAGCACAATATATGGACTATAAGAGACCAGGTTGATCTCGATTCCCCCAAAAGCCAAAAAATAAGTCCGGCTCCCGTTCACATAGAGGCCCCATTTCAAACTTGCGACTATCCCCGCTATTGAAAAGATGTACAGCAGCCAGGACAGCTTTTGAAGCCTGCGAAAATTGATGAAATAGCAGGCAGTCATTAAAGCAATCCCGATCAACATAAAGCTTAATTGCTTCGGCAGAAAGCTTGCAGGAACTCTCGGGTTGTTCATAAAGCTTGCTTCCAATGAACCCATCCCCAACAACCCAATCGCAGAGAACAACAGCAGAGCTCCCAGCAAACCCCATGGAGTCCTTGGTTTATGAATATGATGCAGATCCTTTCCTACAGCTTTCGGATCACCCATTTGCGCAACCGCCAAAACTTCTGCCTCTGCTTTGGATGCACCAAGACTTTCCTGCTCAATCATCAGATCCTCCAAATGGCCCCTAAGCTCGCTGCGGATCTCGGCATGCATTTTCTTGGCTTTGACTTCACCGCATACTTTGTCCAAATACTGCTCCAGCCCACTTTTCGACTCCACTATGCTCCACCCTCCCCAAGTACAGTATCCACCGCTTTTTTAAATAAACGCCACTCGGACTGTTTCTCCTTCAGCTTCTCCGCGCCTTCCTTCAATATCCGGTAATATTTGCGCTTCCGCCCCTCAACCTCTACCCAGTAAGACTCTACCCAGCGCTCACTTTCCATCGCATGGAGAATGGGATACAGTGTGCCTTCTTTTAAGGAAAATACACCTTCGGAACGTTGCTCCAGCTCCTTGATCAGCTCATATCCGTACTGCGGCTTGTCCAGCAGCAGCGTTAGAATCAACGTCCCTGTGCTGCCCTTCAGCATTTCTTTGCTGACTTTCATTTTGTTAACACTCCCTTCAGGATTCAATTAGGCCAAAGTCTGACACCGTTCCTTAATACATCGTTATTCTATGTATACTATACATTATTTCACAAATATCGTCCAGCATATGGAAAAAGCACACCCGCATTGCGGATGTGCTTCTAAAACTACAAATGTTCTTATTAGTGCATCATGCCCTGAGCTTTGTGCTGTACAATGACACGTTTCAGGAAGAAGGCGACAACCAGTCCAACAATAGCCATAATCATTCCGAAGATAAAGGCGTTCTGAACCCCATGTGTAAATGCCGGAACAATATTGATAGGATCGGCTGGATTAGTTACGGTCTTCATGAAGCTCTTCGAGCCAGCGGTCATGATGCTGACTGCCAAGGCAGTACCGATTGCACCGGCTACCTGCTGCAGTGTATTCATAATGGCAGTTCCATCGGGATAATATTGCAGCGGAAGCTGGTTAATCCCGTTCGTCTGGGCAGGCATCATAATCATCGAAATCCCGATCATCAGCGCACTATGAAGCACGATAACGAACACAACGGTGGATGTTGGAGTGATGCTGGAGAAGAACCACAGGGATACCGCTACAATGACCAACCCTGGAATCACGAGCCATTTAGGTCCATATTTATCGAACAAGCGTCCCATAATCGGCGACATCAGACCATTGATAATTCCGCCTGGAAGCAGGAGCAGACCGGCTTTAAAGGCAGTATAACCTTGGCCTTGCTGCAGATACATCGGAAGAATCAGCATGGATGAAAGGATAACCATCATACAGATGAAGACCATAAGCACGCCAACTGTAAACATAGGATATTTGAATGCACGCAGATTAATCATCGGCTGCTTCATCGTTAATTGGCGAACAGCGAACAGCACGAGTGCTACTACACCGATAGCGATGGCAATAATTACTTTCGGGCTTCCCCAGCCCGCTTCTTCACCGGCACTGCTGAATCCGTAGACAATGCCTCCAAAACCTAACGAAGACAGCAGAATGGAAAGTGCATCAATTTTCGGCTTCGTCACTTCAGAAACGTTCTGCATAAACAGAATTCCGAAGATCAGTGCAGCTACCAGGAACGGCAGCGACAGCCAGAAAATCCAGTGCCAGCTTAAGCTCTCAATCAATAGTCCGGCAATGGTTGGGCCGATTGCAGGAGCAACCATGATCACGAGTCCAATCAGTCCCATCGCTCCCCCTCTTTTCTCGGCTGGGATGATGAGCAGAATCGTATTGAACATCAGCGGCAGGAGCAGTGCAGTTCCCATCGCTTGAACGACGCGTGCCGTGAGCAAAAACTCAAAACTTGGCGAAATGGCAGCCAGGAAGGTTCCCAGAATTGAGAAACTTACCGCAGCGATAAACAACTGTCTTGTTGTGAACCATTGCAGCAGCAAACCTGAGATCGGAACGAGAATTCCGAGTGTCAGCAAGTAAGCCGTTGTCAGCCATTGGGCCGTTGTAGGTGTGATATTCAGCACCTGCATTAAATCCGTCAATGCCACGTTCAACGCAGTCTCACTGAACATGCCGATAAATCCGGCGAGCAATAAGGAGACGAGGATCGGAATTGTCTTGAACTTTCTTTCTGGGGTTTGCTTCTTTCCTTGCATCGTTGCTTCCACTCTTGTATCCTCCTGAAAATGTATAGTTTTCTCTCTATATTCTTTCTTGTCAGTCCAGTATGGCGGGTATAGCTCTAGCAGCTGCAAGCAGCGGCTGTGTATTGCGGTACGTCAATGTCTGGAGCAGTGCCCCTTCAAACAAAGAGATCACAACGGAAGCCTTATCGGCTGCCATTTGTTGATCTGCGCCTTCAGCAAGCAGCTGTTGCATGACAACGTCCTGCCAGTCGTTGAATACGGCTTGGCATGCCGTCCGCAGCTCCTCGCTTACGCAGGAGGTTTCTACAGACAGCCAGAAGCTGAACGGAACAACGCCTTTAAAGGTTGAGTTCTCAGCATCAGCAGCCATTCCCAGAATGAAATCCTGAATCGCGATTGCCGCACTTTTGCCATTTTCCACATAATGACGCAGCTGCTTAGCGACGATCTCACTGGTCCGGTTAATGCAGGTCAAGGCCAGCTCCTCTTTGCCACGGGGAAAATAATAATATAGCGATCCCTTCGGCGATTCACTGTCTTTGATGATCTGACTTAGCCCGGTAGCATGATAACCTTGGGTAAAAAACAACCTTGAAGCGGTGTCCACAATCGCCTCCCGTGCATTGTGCTTGTTCGACAAGCTCTACACTTCCTTTTACTTTTATAACAATCGGTCTACATAATAAAACCACGGAAGAGGCCTAAATGTCAACGTGAAATTATTTTAAAATTAAACTTTACGGTGCCTATTGAAAATCACCGCTCTAACTAGATAAGGAACTGTAGATCAATTTGAAGAAGCTTAAAAATGAAAAAACTGACCAGGATAAAGCCACCTGGTCAGAGTTTTTAACCTGTATTCAAAGCAGAGTCACTAATCCAGTTCCTGACACCACTCTCTCATGTTGATAAATATCTTTTTAATAACAAGACTGCTTTAGCCCGGTCATTGGTACCGATCTTGGAATAAATGTCACTTAAATAGTTCTTTACCGTTCCCTGAGTCAAAAATAATTTTCCGGCAATTTCCTTTGAGTTATATCCTTCAATAAGCAGCCTTGCAAGGTCAAGTTCTTTTTGCGTTAGCTCAAGTTCCTTACCTGCTTTTTCAAACCCCCTGTTCTTATTGCGGATCGTGAGAGCAAGCTTTTTTGCCACTTTACCAGTAAGCAGCAAATTTCCAGAGAGCGCTTCATCGATGGATTGAACAAGCTTCTCTCCATCGATGTCTTTAAGCAAATAACCGGAAGCTCCGTTGCATAAAGCCTCTATAATATACTCATCATCGTCAAAGGTCGTTGAGATGAGTATAATCACATGCGGGTGGAGCTCCTTAATGGCTTCGGTTGCCTTTACGCCTCCCATACCCGGCATGCGGATGTCCATCAGGATGACATCCGGAACAACCGAGTGCAGCCGTTCAAGCGCTTCTTCGCCGGTTTGGGCCGTCCCAACGATCTCTATCTCCGATCTTATCGAAAGCAAAGTTTCCAAACCTTCAAGCATAATTTTATGATCATCCACAAGCATGACGCTGATTTTGCGATCGCTATCCATTAACCGTCCCCCTTTGCAACAGGCATCCGGACATGGAGTGCAAATCCCTTCATAGGCTCACTTTGCACACTCAACTGACCTCCGATGGCCTCAATTCTTTCTTCCATCGTTTTCAGACCAAACCCAAATATGAATGAATCGCTGCCGATTCCATTGTCCTTTACCCTAATATGAATCGTATCTTGCTGTTCAAGGACAGAGATCTCCATTGCACGCGATTCTAACTGTAAAACATCTACTATTGATGTTTTTCCAGAACCCGTAACACCTTATAATCTCAATATCCAATTTGTCTTTATTTCACATTTTAATTAAAACAGCTTTTTTCAAGAATATACTCTTCGTTGGAATTTTTTAAAACTATATCAAATTTTTGATGATACGGGTGCATAAATAAATCATATTGAATTCTACGCTCTTCATGAGATTTTCTTAAATAATTAATATCTGTTCCTCTTTCAGAAACATCACGTATACTCCTTCTCATCAACTCGGTTTCTCCATCCGTATATAAGTAAACTTTCAGGTCATACAAATTTGGGTCTGTAAAGGCAACACTCATGCCTTCCACTATATTTATTTTGTTGTGTGAAGATATTAACGTACTCTTTGTATAATTCGTGCCTATTGTATAAAAATCTAAACCATCTCTTAACATATGTATGTCTCTTTCTAAAGCGAATATATGATGAGCAGCAGGGTGACAAGCAGTCATTTTTTCATGATGAAGTTCATTGTTATATTCATAGTCGATAAAAGTGTATTTCCTAAGATGAGAGCTGACAATATAGGGGTCAGTATTAATATAATTCACATCATCATGTCCCAGAAGCTTTAAAAAACTATGGGCAAACGTTGTCTTTCCAGATGCACCATGACCCGAAATCCCAATGGTGACTCTTTTAACCTCACCGCTAATCAAATTGGCTATCTTCTGTAATACCTGATCCATATTTGCCCCCATTCCTATTCTATTAATTGATGTTCATTAACTCTCCATAAACCATACATAATTAGGTAATTTGCACAAAAAAAGCGCAGAGTTGCTGGTTTCAACACTACGCTTTTATTGGTCATGCGGACATCTTTTTTTCAACTTTTCTAGCTAGTTTTAATGCACCTTGATCGATATATTTCATATAATAATGCGACAAATTGAATCTCCACCACTTAGCTGACGCTTGAAGGGGTGGATTCTTGCGAACAGAGGAGCAACCTCCTCTTATGGGCAAGCGATCCCTGCGTTCCCGCAGTT
>NZ_JBGJZP010000036.1:0-44131 GCF_042610515.1 Paenibacillus paludis | reverse complement strand
AGAGGTGCCGCCGGAATCTCCGGGCGGCACCGAGGCGCTTCGGCGGCGCTGGATCGCCGCCGTGCTGGCCTTGGGCACGTCAGCCGCCGAAGGGTGGCTGACGCTGCTGGAGGCGGTGCCGGAGGCCGCCTCCTATCAGCAGCGTCTTGGCCTGGCCCAATCCGGGCCCGGAGCAGCTGTGCAGCTGCATGTGGACATGCCAGGGTTAGGCATTCCCTTGGCCGAGCAGGTTGATCAATCAGAGCCTAAGACGGATAACGCCGCCGTGCAGCCATCTGGAGCGCCGGCGCTCTCCACGGGTCTCCTGCGGTCCTGGAGCGCATCAATGCCGCTGCAGACGTTGGCAGAGCTTGCGGTGACAGGCAATGAGCTGGCCGAAGCTTTGCAGAAACGTCCCGGCCCGTGGCTGGGAGAGCTGCTGCATGCGCTGCTGCAGGCTGTAGCGGCTGGAGATATCGCCAACGATAAACAATCATTGCTTCAGGAAGCAAAAAGGATGGATAACGATGAAAAGCGATGAAACGCCGGGGCTTTCCGGGCTGAACAGAGATACTTTTGTTTCGGGCTGGAACCGCAGTGTACAGCGACTGGAAACGGTGGTGTCTACGCAGGAGGAAGCCAAGAGGCTCGCCGAAAACGGCGCTCCGGAAGGAACGGCTATTATCGCCGAGGAACAGACCGGCGGCCGCGGGCGGATGGGCAGAAAGTGGCATTCGCCGCGCGGCAAGGGCATTTGGATGAGTGTGGTGCTGCGCCCCAATCTTCCGCTGTCACTGACGCCGCAGCTGACGCTGCTGGCTGGCGTAGCCGTCTGCCGCGCCATTCGCGAGATCAGCGGCGTGCAGGCCGGCATCAAATGGCCGAATGATCTGCTGGCAGGCGGACGCAAAATTTGCGGAATCCTGCTGGAATCTTCGCTCCGGGAAGGCGGGCTTCATTATTGCATCGCCGGAATCGGCATTGCGGTGAACTTGACGGAGGACGACTATCCGGATGATCTGCAAGGAGTCGGGACTTCGCTGCTGATCGAAGGAGGAGGTATTCCCGTTGACCGCCAGCAACTCACGGAAGCGGTGCTGGCCGAGCTGGAGTTTTTGTACACCCTTTACATAGAACGGGGCTTTAAGCCTGTTCGTGAGCTTTGGGAATCCATGTCGGTCACCTTGGGGCGCCAGGTGTACTTTAATACACCCGAGGGACGCAGCGAAGGTACTGCGGTCGGTTTGGATGACGGCGGCGGGCTGCTGCTGAGGGATGCTGCCGGGAATATTACCTGCATATTGTCAGGTGAAATAGAAATGATCCAGTGACAAGGGTTCCATGCCTTGTCACATTTTTTTGGTGTAATTAACTGCGGATTTTGTTATAATATGCTCAGAGACGGTATCGCAGGGTCGAGCTGTACTCATTCAAGCAAGCTGTACAACAGCAATTTGCTTTTCGGATTCACCTTCATAACTGTATTTCCACGGTTACGTTGGATTCTGCTCTGAGCCGTAAGGACCGAGACAGAAGGGACGATCGCGAGTGACTCTTTTTTGCCCTTCGGACCTTTTTAGCGGACCATGCTAAAAGGTTTTTTTGTTTGCGCGTTTACGCGTATTTTAACTACGAAAAGGGGAATGGGAGCAAATGGCAGACAAACATGCACTGAATATTGTGAAAATGAAAAAAATGAAAATGGACGGTGTGCCGCTGAGCATGCTGACCGCTTATGATTATCCTTCGGCCCTGCTGGCCGAAGAAGCGGGGATCGATCTGATTCTGGTCGGTGATTCGCTCGGGAATGTTGTACTGGGTTATGATACAACCCTTCCGGTAACGATTGACGATATGGTCTATCACACACGCTCCGTGGCGCGCGGTGCGCAGAATACGTTCATTGTGGCGGATATGCCGTTTATGACGTATCACGGCAGCATTGACGAGACGCTGCGCGGTGTGCGCAGACTGATGCAGGAAGGCCGGGCGCAAGCCGTTAAAATGGAAGGCGGGCTGGAAATTTGTGAGGCCGTATCCGCTGTGGTTGCTGCCGGTGTGCCGGTGCTCGGCCACATCGGCCTTACCCCGCAGTCCGTAAACATGATCGGTGGATACCGGATTCAAGGCAAGGATCCTAAGGATGCGCAGCGGCTGATTGATGAAGCCAAGGGACTTGAAGCGGCCGGGGCTTTCGGCATAGTGCTGGAGCTGGTCACGGAAGAAGTAGCGGAGGCGATTTCCAAAGCGGTCAGCATTCCAACCATCGGGATCGGTGCAGGCCGGTACTGTGACGGACAAGTATTGGTCTTCCACGATCTGCTGCAATATGCTTCACCTTACCGGGAGAAGCGCTTCGTTAAGACCTACGCTGATGTAGGCAGCCTGATCCGTGAGGGAATCGGCAGCTACGTACAGGAAGTGAAGAACCGTTCCTTCCCGGCGGAGAATCATGTATTTAATGCGGATGAAACTGTATTGGAATCTTTATACGGCGCTGCCGGAAAAGGAGCGAAATAAGATGAGAGTCGTTAGAACGATTGAACAGCTGCGTGAAGCGCTTGAATATATGCGTCAGGGCGGGCATACTCCCATCGGCTTTGTGCCGACCATGGGATACCTGCATGAGGGACATGCAAGCCTGCTGCGCCGGGCAGGGGAAATGAGCAGTACGGTAGTGATGAGCATTTTTGTTAATCCGCTGCAATTTGGGCCAAATGAGGACTTTTCCTCTTATCCGCGTGACGAGCAGCGTGATTTGGAGCTTGCGGAGCGTGAAGGAGCCGACATCGTATTTATTCCCGGTGTGGAAGAGATGTACCCGCAGCCGATCCGCACCCAGGTATCGGTCTCTTCGCTGACCACACAGCTGTGCGGAGCATCCCGCCCGGGGCATTTTGATGGAGTCACCACAGTCGTAAGCAAGCTGTTCAATATGGTACAGCCCGATTACGCCTTTTTCGGACTCAAGGATGCCCAGCAAGTGGCGGTTCTGCGCCGGATGGTAGCTGACCTGAATATGAATGTTGAAATCGTGGCCTGCCCGATCATCCGTGAAGGTGACGGACTCGCGCTTAGCTCACGCAATGTATATTTAAGTGCAGAGGAACGCAGCCAGGCTCTGGTATTGTCCCGTTCGCTGCGTGAAGTTCGCCAAGCCATGGAAGAAGGTAAGGTCCGGACGGTTGAAGATGCCCGGAAACTGCTGGTGTCAGTCATTTCAGCTTCTCCGCTTGCCGTCATTGATTATGCGGAAATATTGACCTTCCCGGGCCTGGAAACGCTGAATGATGCTTCATTGCTGAGTGATGCTGAAGGCGAAATCATTATTGCACTTGCCGTGAAGTTTGGCAGAACCCGTCTGATTGACAATAATGTATTTAATCCCAAGGAGGTTGCGACCCTTGTTTAGACATATGATGAAATCCAAAATACACCGGGCAACGGTTACCGAAGCCAATTTGAATTATGTGGGCAGTATCACCATCGATGAGAACCTGATGGAAGCAGCGGATTTGCTTGAGAACGAAAAGGTGCAGATTGTCGACAACAATAACGGCTCCCGGCTGGAAACCTACGTCATTCCGGGACCGCGCGGCAGCGGCGTCATTTGTCTGAACGGAGCGGCGGCCCGGCTTGTTCAGCCGGGGGATACTGTCATCATCATCTCCTACGCGATGCTGTCCGCCGAGGAACTGGCAGGGCATAAACCAACTGTAGTTTTTGTCGATGGCGAGAACAAGCCGGTGAAGCTGGCCGATCATGAGATTCATGCTACGATTGCTTAATCACCGGACCTAAGCCATGTAATCAATGGCAGGGATGAAGAGCCCCCCACTTGCGAAAAATGAAGGCAGGCAAGCTTAGGCTGATTTCATTTTCAGTAAGGGGGGGATGTCCCGTGTTTCAACAATTATTTGCTGAGATGAATAAGATGCTTCAGGAGATCGCCACGGATTACCCCACTTCGGAGGGTGCCCGCCGGGATGATCTTTTATGCAAGTACAACATGCTTCACCGGCTTAGCGATGAGGTTATGGACGAGTGGCTCGCCTTTGCCGAGAAGCTGAGTCATTTCCGGGAACATGCGGAATTTCCGCCACAGCCGGACGAAGAGATGCCGCAGCAGGAAGCGCCTGAGCTTGCCATGGATTCTTTTGTCAGAGGGCAGGGCTACTACAAGCTGTTGATGTACCGGAAGTGTATTGATCAATTTAAGGAAGTTATTGCGCAGCACCCCGACAGTCTGGCGGCCCGCCTGTATTTGGCCATGGCCTATCTGCAGGAGGGTGACGGGGAGACCGCATGGGGGCATCTGGATCATATGCTTGCGCTGATTCGCGAGAACAAGCTGAAGGCGATGATCTACAATGCGCTGGGGTGTATCAGAGCTTCCCAGGAACGCTTCAATGAGGCAAGGGAGCTGTTCAGCCTTTCTCTGCTCCATGACCCGGCACTCCCGGAACCGAATGTCAATCTGGAGGTTTGCCGCAGGCGGGGAGGAAAGCTGCAATTCGGAAATCAGCTTGTTTCGCTTTTGTAATCATAGCCCACTCATTTAAGCGATGCATCCACTTCAACAAGCGGTGTGCATCGCCTTTTTTCGTAACTTCTGTTATGCTGATAAAGAGTCTCAAGTGAAAGGGAATAGAACTTATAATGAAATTTGCCGTGCTTGATTTTGAAACTACGGGAACCCAATCTGTGGGTGAGATCATCCAGGTTGGCCTTGCCATTATAGAAGAAGACCGGTCCATCTCCCGGGTGTATGGTTCTTACGTCAAGCCCGGAACACCGATTCCTCCTTTTATTACGGGCTTGACCGGCATCACCGATGAAGATGTGAAGGATGCGCCAGAGCTGGATGAGATGATGATGGAGCTCGTCCCGCTGCTTGACGATGTAGTGCTTGTTGGACATAATGTTGCTTTTGATTTCCATTTTTTGCAGAATGCTTTAGACCGCTGCGGCTATTTGCCGTTTCAGGGACGGATTCTGGATACGATCGATTTCCTTAAAATATGCTTTCCGTCCCTAACGACCTATCAGCTGGGTGCGGTAAGTAACCATTTTGGCATCACGCATGACCGTCCGCACCAGGCGGACAGTGACGCAGAAGCTACAGCGATTGTGTTGCTTAAATGTCTCGAAGAGCTGTATAGCTTGCCTCTGCTGACCATTCAGCGGCTTAACGAGCTGTTTGCCGATGAAGACAGTGATTTGGCCTGGTATTTTGACGGCCTGCTGCGGGAGCGCGAGATGGAGACCTTCCAGCCGGAAGGAGAGCTGAATTTTTACCGTCAGCTTGCACTGGCTGTAGGCGACTGGACTGAGCTGGCGCCTCCAAGAGAAGAAGGTGTTGGCAATCCTGTGGAGAATGTATCCTTTGAGGATTATATGGCCGAGGTAACCAAACGGCTTAAGGATACGCTTCCGCAATATGAAAGCCGGGAAGCCCAGGAGATCATGATTGGCGAAGTGAATACGGCCCTTCAGGAGGACAAGCATCTGCTGATCGAGGCAGGCACGGGTACCGGCAAATCGCTTGGTTATCTGCTGCCGGCCATTTATCAGAGCGTACGTACCGGGCAGAAGGTTATGGTCAGTACCCATACCATCAACCTTCAGGATCAGCTGCGCGAACGCGATATCCCGCTTCTGACCAGTGTTGTGCCTTTCCCGTTTAAGGCTGCGATATTCAAGGGGAGAGGGCACTATTTGTGTCTGCGCAAGTTTGAACATAAAATAAATAAAAAGGACTTCGTAAGTCCCCGGGAAGAAGCGCTTACGGCAGCGCAAATGATCGTATGGCTGACCCAGACGGAATCGGGTGACGATGAGGAGCTGAATTTGAGCGGTCGCGGCGGGGATTTCTGGGAGACGGTAGCCAGTGATACCGATTCCTGTCTGGGCCGTTCCTGTCCGTGGTTCCGCAAATGCTACTACCACCGGGCCAAACATGAAGCAGGGATTGCCGATGTGGTCATTACCAATCACTCCAAGCTGTTCGCAGACGTCAAGGCCGGGCACCAGCTGCTTCCGGCTTATGAGCATCTTGTCATTGACGAGGCCCATCATTTGGAGGATGTGGCCGGCAAGCATCTGGGCATGCAAATGAAGTATTTCACGGTAGCTCATACGCTTACAAGGCTGTATAAAGACAGCCGCAGCGGCCAGCTGCCGGCACTGCGCCAGACTCTGCAGTCCTCGGGCAGTGAGCAGGCTTCGGAGTGGAGCGGCGTAATCGATAAAATCTATCCCGACCTGCTTACCGTAAAGGAAACTTGGGATACACTGAGCGACAAGCTGTTCGGCCTATTGCCCGAACGCAGCGATGCAGCGGCAGGTGAAGCCGGCCAGCTGGTCACACGCCTGCTTCCCGGGAGCAAGCCCAAAGATTGGGAAGAACTGGCGGCGCTGGAGAATACGCTGAACTTAGCCCTGAGCGACATCATCCGCAGGGGTGACAAAATGCTCAGCGAGATGCGCGATACGGAGAGTCAGTCGTCTTCGGACAGCCTGGTGACCGATATCGGAGGCTTGTTCAAGGATTTGGCATCCATCCGGGAACAAATCCGCTTCTTTATGGGTCTCAGTGACGATAATATCGTGTACTGGATGGAAGGGAGCGGCAACTACCGGGGCAAGTCGCTTCAGCTCTACGCCGTGCCTGTCGATGTAAGCAGTCAGCTCAAGGATCTGTTCTTCGACAAGAAGAAGAGCATAGTGCTGACCTCGGCCACGTTATCGGTCGACAAGTCCTTTCAGTTCATGATTGACAACCTTGGTCTTTCTGAAGCCTCTGAGCAAGGGCGTCTCATGACAGCGCTGCTGCCTTCACCGTTCAAGTACCGTGAACAGGCTCTGCTTGTCATCCCGCGCGATTTCCCCAGTGTTAAGGGCAGCGTAGGCGATGCGCGTTTTGTAGACAAGCTGGTGCATTCGCTGGCTGAAGCGGCGGCGGCGACCAAGGGGCGGATGCTGGTGCTGTTCACCTCCTACAAAATGCTGCGCCAGGTTTACGATCCGCTGAAAGAGGCCTTGGCTTCCCAGGACATTACGGTTCTGGGCCAGGGTGTGGAAGGAGGCAGCCGCAGCAAGCTGATCCGGCGTTTTCAGGACAGCTCTGCATCGGTATTGCTTGGAACAAGCAGTTTCTGGGAAGGAGTCGACATCCCTGGCGAGGCGCTGACCTGTCTTGCGATTGTAAGGCTGCCGTTTCAGCCGCCGAATCATCCGCTTGCCGAGGCAAAGGCGGAGCTTCTGCAGGCCCAGAAGAAGAATCCTTTTATGAAAATGTCTGTTCCACAAGCAGTGATCCGGTTCAAACAGGGTTTTGGACGATTGGTTCGCACAGCGCAGGACCGGGGAATTGTTATAGTATATGATACCAGGGTCATCGAAGCTTATTACGGGAAGTACTTCCTGTATTCACTCCCTGGTCCGAAGATGGAGCACATGCTTACCGATCAGATGGTTCCGCGGATTGCGGAATGGCTTGAAGAGGGCGGCGTTTCCTAATCTGTCATCGTTTATAAATTTTTTCCATCTCTTTGTACCATAGGCTGTGTCCCGTTCGCAGAGCGGGCACTGCACGTGGTTGTCATACGATATCGCGTCAGTGCAATTCTAAATTAGGAGGAGAAAACATGAAATCGGATAAAATATCGGAGGCCGTCGTACGCAGACTCCCAGTGTACCTGCGTTTCCTGAACGATCTCCAAAAGCGTGAAATCTCAACCGTTTCTTCTCAGGAACTCGGGCAGAAGCTGGACCTTAATCCGGCACAGATTCGTAAGGATCTGGCCTATTTTGGTGATTTCGGCAGAAAAGGCATTGGATATGACGTGTCTTATCTCATCGAAAAGATCCGTCATATTCTGAAGCTGGATCAACAAATCAACGTGGCCCTGGTGGGTGCCGGTAACCTCGGTCATGCCTTGTCCAATTACAATGCTTATCTGAAGGATACCATGAAAATCACCGCTGTATTTGATTCTTATGCTCCCAAGATTGGACAAAAGATCAACTCTCTTACGGTTCAGCCGATGGAGGAGCTGGGTCAGACCATCCGTGATCAGGGAATCCGGATCGGGATCATCACTGTACCGGACAGCGAAGCACAGAATGTGGCTGATATTCTGGTAGAATCGGGCATCGAGGCGATCCTGAATTTTGCACCGGTCATTCTGAAGACACCTGCAACCATCCGTATTCATGCTGCCGACTTTACGACTGACCTGCAAAGTCTGGCGTATTATTTACATGATGGAAAGGAAGGAATTACAGATGAGCAGCAATAAGATGATAATTGCAAACGGACGTTTTCTGGTTCCCGGAAGCGAGAAGCCGGTCCTGAGCGGTTATATGACTATAGAAAATGATTTGATCACATACATAGGGGAAGAGAAGCCCGTTATTGAAGAAGGCACAGTGACGCTCGACGGCAGCCGGCTGCTGTTCATGCCGGGTCTGGTCAATACCCATGGCCATGCTGCGATGTCGCTGCTGCGCGGCTATGGGGATGATATGGTTCTTCAAGCCTGGCTGCAGGAGAAAATGTGGCCGATGGAGGAGAAGTTTACCGGAGATGATGTCTACTGGGGCACTTCCTTATCCGTTCTGGAGATGCTGAAAGGCGGCACAACCACCTTTTTGGATATGTATGATCATATGGACCGGGTGGCCGAGGTGGTCGAACACTCCGGCATCCGTGCGGTGCTGATGCGCGGTGTTATTGGTCTATGTCCTGAAGAAGTGCAGAATCAGAAGCTTGCGGAAGCTGTTGCTTTCGCCCGCAACTGGCACGGCAAGGCTGACGGCAGAATTACAACCATGATTTCACCGCATGCCCCGTATACTTGTCCTCCGGACTTTTTCATGCGGTTTGTGCAGGCGGCACATGACCTGGACCTGCCGATGCATACGCATATGTCGGAAACGCTGCGTGAAGTGGAGCAGAATGCCGCTGATTACGGCCTGCGTCCTGTAGCGCACCTGGAGAAGCTGGGGATGTTCACCCGCCCGTCCTTAATCGCCCATGGTGTCCACCTGAACGATGAGGAGATCGAAATCCTCGCCCGCCACAAGGTGGGTGTGTCCCATAACCCGGGAAGTAACCTGAAGCTTGCCAGCGGGGTTGCACGGGTGCCTGAGCTGCTGAGAGCCGGAGTCAAAGTTTCGCTCGGTACGGACGGGGCGGCAAGCAACAATAATCTCGATATGTTCGAGGAAATGCGGCTTGCAGCATTGATCCATAAGGGAGTCAGCGGTGATCCTACCGCAGTTCCGGCACCGGAAGCGCTGCTGATGGCCACGCAATACGGGGCGGAATCAATCTTCCTGAACCAGGTGGGCCGCCTTGCAGCGGGGATGAAGGCTGATTTTATTGCAATTGATATTGACCAGCCTCATCTACTGCCGCATAGCGACTTGCTCTCCCACGCCGTGTATTCGGCCAGCGCCAAGGATGTCGAGCATGTCTGGGTGAACGGCAAGCAGGTTGTGAAGCATGGTCAGTGCCTGACACTGGACGAGGAAGAAATCCGCCGCAAGGCGCAAGAAACTTTTGAAGGGCTGCTGAAGCGTTAATTCGACTGCCGCCGCAGTTGGCTTTATGACGTTTCATATATTAAGGAAAGGAAGCTGCATTTTGAGGAAAAGGAAAAAATGGCTTCTGCTGGGGATCGCTCTGTTTCTGCTCATTTTGTTCGGTCTAAGCCAATTTTATGCCTATATCATGAAGGACCAATGGAATGAACGCAGCGCGGCCAAAGAAGTTGCCAAGACCCGGGCGGGACTTACTGAGATATCCAAGGCGCAGAAATCGGTATGGGACGAAAATTCGGTGTACTGGGTGCTGACGGGGAAAAATAAAGCCGGTACGGATCTGATGGTGTGGGTACGGTTCACCGTGGACGGCAAGCCGGCCGGCGGTGATAACGGAGTCTATGCGGAAGAGCTGGCCAAAGGAACCTCGGAGAAGCAAATCCGCTCCATTATAGACTCCCAGTTGCCCGGCATCGATATTAAACGGCTGCTTCCGGGTGTATACAATGGAGAATACGCCTGGCAGCTTTTTTACAAGCAGGAAGGACGTTATTATTACAAGTTCTTTCGTTTTGCGGATGGTACAGCAATCGGTGATGGATATACTTTGCCGAGCAAGTAGAGGCAGGCTTGCAATAACAAATAAAAAGCGGACAAAGCGGACAGCGCTTGTCCGCTTTTTTTGCATAATATTGCTAATAAGTTAAACTAAAGCACAGCCTAGAGGCAAAAGCAGCGGAGGGGAATTTTGGAACTATAGGGGCGATAGGCGGTTTTTTTACTCTGACATTTTATGAAATTTATATTATCATTGGAATGAAACAGTGATTCTGAGGATTAATTACATATTCCTTGAACAGGTGGAGAGATACGTTTGAAAACGATGATGAGGCTTTACCAGGAGGGCAGAACGGACTACCATTCTACCTTTTTTGATTTGATAAACGGGGATATGGAAACCAAACAGACGAAAGGGCTTGCCTACCTTTTTTCAAGGAATCCCAAGTTGATCCGGTTGCTGCTAAAAGAGTTAAACAGCCGGAACAATGTAGACACACCGGCTTTCAAAGAAGATTATGATTTTGTTCAGGTGGACGCAGAAATGCTTGCGGCAGGAGTACATAAAATAAGGCGCGATATTACCTTGTCCTTGTTCCAGGGAAACCGCAAAAAACTGGTTATTGTGATCGAAGCAAAGAGCGCAGGGCTGTATGCAAAAGCTCAGGAAGTGAGCGGCCAGCTTGCCGCCTATTTGGATCCGAACAATTTTCCCCATGATGCGGATCTGCCTGTCTATGGCGTCACCTTAACCAAATACAAGCTGATTCATGATACAGGCTGTCAATTCTTAAGTCTGCAATGGACGGATATCGTCGAACTGATCAATGAAATGATTATAAGCGAAAAGAAATCGGGCGAGGATACCATCATAGCCAAACAATATATTGATTTTATTCATGGGGTGGCGAAGGGCATGAAGTATTATGAAGTAGAGGTATTATCCGTTGCGGCTGGTAAAACGCATGAGTTGACGAATAAACATTGTATTCACGCCTGTCCGAATAGTGCCAAAGGTTATATTTACAAAACGCCATTATTTATCACTTTTCGTTCCGGCGGGGGCGGAGAAATGCATTGCCTGTACAAAATTGATGATATCGTAGTTCTTGATCCATTCACACCATCGCTGGATGCGGTTCTTGAGGGGATTCAGCATGAGCTGGCTGCCAGAATCAAGAATTACATAACGGAGAGAATTCAGGGGGGCTATGGATTTAATCATCCAGGCGAAATGTACCGTTTCTATGATCTTAGCCGGACTGACCTTATTCTGCTGCAGCATCGACCCAAACCGGAGAAGAACGCCATGGGTGCAAGATATTACACACTGGCTGAACTCCTGAAAGGCGAGAAAATTGTAAAAAATGTAACAAGCAGTAGATAATAATTAGTTGATGATGGGGGAAGGGCATGGATTCTTTAACGTTAACGGTGTATGTGGTTTCTCTATTATTGATGATAGGGAGTACATAACGAAGTATATACAAATAGCAATATCGGTGTCAGGAGAAATTAATACATCAGTAGAATAGAAAAGGGCCTGAATGGATTAATCATTCAGGTCTTTTTTGCCGATAAAGGAGCAAGAATAGAAGGGAATACCCAGAAATTAGTATCAAAAATTTTAAATATATTCACACTTTCGTGCGAAATCGTATATACACCTGTGATATACTTCTACTTGTATTAAGACATGCTTAAGAGCATGTCAGTCTCGGATGGGCGCTAGACACGCTATTTATTGCAAATCATATATTTAGGTTTGGTCAACTTGAGAGGAGGACGTTTCTTGAAACTGCGTCTTGTGCCTGTACTGCTAACGTCTCTGTTGTCTGCTGCACTGCTCTTTGGCAGCTTTTATGCTTATCGTCAATTTGCGGTCCATGAGCCGCTTGATAAGATAGTATCGGCTTATGAAGGTGTTAATCATTCACATATTACTATTAACCGCAATGAGGTAACCTTGAAACTGGATTTGAAACCTGGCACGAAATTGCGCGAGCTGGTGCAATACGTGAACACTGAAGGCAAGTCAGCCATTAATGGCCGGGCGCTTAAGCTGGACGTTGATCAGCACTCCAGTAAATTGCTGGACGAATATTGGGATAAAGCGATGTTCTCAGTAGCAGAAGCAATGGAAAGCAAAAAGTATACACTAATACCTGCTAAACTAGATGGATTGAAAGAGCAATTCCAGGAATACAAGAATGTGACAGCAACAACTGAAATTGATGACAACAACGTCTATGTTAGCCTGAGCAACGGTGAAGAGAGCAAGTTCATCATCTTACCGCGTGCAGCGGCAACGATGGGAGTGTGGAACAATGCCTAAGTGGTGGAAAGAGATTGTAGCCGGATTTGTTCCGGTCCTGCTGATATTTATGGCTTTTGTGGGCATTAACATTATTCCTGTAATCATAGCAGCCGGTATGGTTTGTGCACTCCTGGTGATCGCCCATTTGCGCGGCGGGTTGACAGTGAATGCGGGCGGGGACAAGAAACGTAAGAAGAATGGCCCTTCCAAACTTACCTTTGAAGAAATCGGCGGCCAGGATAACGCGAAGCAGGAGTTGCGGGAAGCGCTTGATTTCCTGATCCGGCATGAAGAAATCAGCAAATTCGGGATTCGTCCGCTTAAAGGGATCTTGCTTACAGGCCCTCCGGGAACCGGTAAGACGCTGATGGCCAAGGCTGCGGCTCATTATACCAATTCCGTGTTCGTTGCCGCTTCAGGCAGTGAATTCGTGGAAATGTACGTCGGTGTCGGTGCCGGACGTGTCCGTGACTTGTTCAAGGATGCCCGTACCCGTGCAGTGAAAGAGAATAAGCAAAGCGCCATTATCTTTATTGATGAAATTGATGTTATCGGCGGCAAACGCGAAGGCGGCCAGCAGCGTGAATACGATCAGACGCTTAACCAGCTGCTGACCGAGATGGACGGGATCTATAACAATGATACACCGCGGATTCTGCTTGTTGCGGCAACAAACCGCAAGGAGATGCTGGATTCAGCGCTGCTGCGTCCCGGCCGCTTTGACCGTCATATCCAGGTGGATATGCCTGACAAGAAGGGCCGCAAATCAATCCTCGATCTGCATGCCAAGAATAAGCCGCTGCATGCTGAGGTGAATTTAGACAAGATCGCCGAGGAAGCCTACGGTTTCTCCGGTGCACAGCTGGAGAGCGTCATGAACGAAGCGGCGATTTATATGATGCGCGAGAATCTGACCGAAGTCGAGCAGCGCCATCTGGCGATGGCGATCGATAAGGTGATGATGGGCGAGAAGACTGACCGTGAAACCAATCATGAAGAGAAACAGCGGGTGGCCATCCATGAGCTTGGACATGCTATTATGGCGGAGCTGCTGCGTCCGGGCAGCGTCAGCCAAGTTACCTTGACTCCGCGTGGACAAGCACTTGGTTATGTACGTCACAACCCGCAAACCGAGCAGTATTTGTATACCAAGGATTATCTGGAGAATCAGATTATGATCGCGCTTGGCGGAGCAGCTTCCGAGGAGATGTATTATGGGGGCCGCAGCACAGGTTCACGCGGCGATTTCGATCAGGCACTGAATATTGTCGAGACCATGATGAAGTCGGGACTCACGTCACTTGGGATCGCCAACCTGGAAATGGTAACTACAGAAGAGCTGATGAAGGAAAATAGCAAGATTCTGGATGAGCTCATGGTTCGTACCCGTGACCTGCTCCAGAAGCAAAGAAATGTATTTGATTACTCTCTTGACATTTTAATGAAGGAAGAAGTCCTCTCCGGAGAGCAATTTCGTTGTCAATTTCGTGACAGTGTCCTTTTACCGGCATAATTCTTTATGCCGGTTATTTTTTTTTACTTTTCAGACATGCTAAGATATTATTATATGTCGGGCTACATATTTTTTACGACAGACAAGGTACAATACAAAAGTATAGATACCTGAAAGGATGGAGACTTTTTTATGAATTTTAAAAAAATAGGTGTCATCGGCGGTGGCACAATGGGACAAGGGATTGCTGAAATGCTGGCAGCCAAGGGTCTTGATGTAATGCTGGTGGAGAAAAACACAGAAAGACTGGAATACTCCTACGAAATGATCGAGACAAGTCTTGAAAAGCAATTGGAGAAATGGGCGATTACCCAAGCAGAAAAGAAACTGATTCTTAGCCGCATCCAAAAAGTGACACATTTCGCCGAGCTTAGCTCGTGTGATATGGTCATCGAAACAATTACGGAAGATCTGGAAGCTAAGCAAAAAGTATTTAATCAGCTCGACCAAGTGTGTCCGAGCCACATTATTCTTGCCAGCAACACGTCAACGCTCAGCTTGACGGAGCTTGCCAGCTCTACAATGTACCCGGAACGCGTAATCGGCATGCATTTCATACATCCGGTAGGTAAGGTGGATCTTGTGGAGATTGTACGTGGACTGAAGACATCTGACAGTACCTTTGAAGATACCAAAGCTTTTGTTGACGAAGTCGTTGAGAAAAAAGGCGTAATGATTTATGAATCCCCAGGATTTGTTACTTCGCGCCTCATTTGCTTGTTCATTAACGAAGCTATGCATGTTCTGCAGGAAGGTGTCGCTTCCCCAGAGGATATTGACGACGCAATGCGCATCGGTTATCAGTTCCAGTATGGACCGCTTGAAATGGCTGACCGTTTCGGTCTGGATTCGATTCTTGCCGCACTGGATAACATGTTCCGTGAGTATGGGGAACTGAAATACCGTCCATCGACTATTCTTAAGAAGATGGTGCGTGCGGGACAACTGGGCATGAAATCGGGCGAAGGCTTCTTCAAGTATGACAAGGATGGTGACCGTGTATGAACGTATTAGTAATTAACTCAGGAAGTTCTTCTTTGAAATATCAGCTGTATAATATGACAGATGAATCTGTATTGGCCAAAGGGCTGGTAGAACGCATCGGGATGGATTCTTCCATTCTGAACCATAAGCCAACAGGCAAACCGGAAGTCACTGAAGTCAGTGAAATTCTGGAACACAATACCGCCATCCGCAAGGTTCTGGCTTGCCTGACAGACAGCGAGCATGGCGTAATCAGTTCGATCGAAGAAATTAATGCCGTAGGCCACCGTGTAGTTCACGGGGGAGAATTCTTCAAGGAATCCTCATTGGTTGATGGCGATGCCAAGTCGAAGATCCGTCAATTGTTCGACCTTGCTCCACTGCACAACCCGGCTGCTGTGATGGGGATTACGGCTACAGAAAAGAATATGCCCGGCGTTCCGCAGGTTGTTGTGTTTGATACAGCCTTCCACCAAACGATGCCTGAGAAGGCTTATATGTACGCTATCCCAAGAGTGCTTTACAACAAATACAAAGTCCGCCGCTACGGGGCACACGGCACCTCGCATGATTTTGTCAGCAAAGCTGCAGCGGAATATCTTGACCGTCCGCTCGAGGATCTGAAGATTATTACTTGTCACATCGGTAATGGTGCCAGTGTTACTGCGGTTAAAGGCGGAGTCTCTATTGATACTTCCATGGGGATGACACCACTGGAAGGTCTGATGATGGGAACACGCAGCGGTGATCTTGACCCGGCAATCGTTCCTTATGTGATGAACAAGGAGGAGCTGTCCGTAGGCGAAGTGAATTCCATGCTCAACAAACATAGTGGATTGCTGGCTATTTCTGGCATAAGCAGTGACATGCGTGATATTATTGATGGTGCAGAAAAAGGCGAGCCTAACTCTACGCTTGCTTTTGAAATGTATGAATACCGTCTGCGCAAATACATCGGTTCTTACGCAGCAGCCATGAACGGTGTGGATGTTATCGTGTTCACTGCCGGCGTGGGTGAGAATGCATCCCTGTTGCGCGAAAAAGTGCTGAATCAGCTTACGTTCCTCGGAATCGAACTGGATACAGAAGCAAATAAGGTTCGTTCCGGTGATCCGCGCCGCATCTCTACAGTTGATTCCAAGGTGCAGGTGCTTATAGTACCGACGAACGAAGAGCTTGTTATTGCACGCGATACCTATCGTATTGTGCAAGGGGTTAACGGCTAAACTAGAGGAGAGATCGTAGGCATGGCAAACAAGAGTGTAATTAAACGCGTTAATGAACATGTCGGAGAGAGTGTTGTTATCGGCTGTTGGGTAAACAACAAGCGCTCCAGCGGCAAAATTCAATTCCTGCAGCTCCGGGATGGTACAGGCTATATCCAGGGTGTTGTAGTAAAATCCGAAGTGCCTGAGCAGGTCTGGGATGATGCCAAAAGCCTTACCCAGGAAAGTTCCTTGTATGTGACCGGCATTATCCGCGAAGAGCCGCGCGCTCAATCGGGATATGAGATGACCGTAACGGGCATCGAGGTTCTGCATCTTACAGAGAACTACCCGATCACACCGAAGGAGCATGGCATCGATTTCCTGATGGATCATCGTCATCTCTGGCTCCGCTCCGCGAAGCAGCGGGCCGTACTGGTGATCCGTGCAGAGATTATCCGCGCTATTCAGCAGTTCTTTAATCAGAACGGGTTCACTAAGGTGGATCCGCCGATCCTGACACCGACATCGGCTGAGGGCACCACCAACCTGTTCCACACGAAATATTTTGATGAGGATGCCTATTTGACGCAGAGTGGCCAGCTTTACATGGAAGCTGCAGCAATGGCGCTGGGCCGCGTGTATTCCTTCGGTCCTACCTTCCGTGCTGAGAAATCAAAGACCCGCCGCCACTTGATCGAGTTCTGGATGATCGAGCCGGAGATGGCTTTCACGGATCACGAAGAAAGTCTGAAAGTTCAGGAAGAATTCATCAGCTTTATCGTACAATCGGTACTGACCAACTGTCGTGCTGAGCTGGAAGCGGTAGGCCGCGATGTCTCCAAGCTGGAGAATATCAAAGCGCCGTTCCCGCGTATTACTTATGATGATGCGATTAAGTTCCTGAACGATAATGGTCATGAAATTGCCTGGGGCGACGATTTTGGTGCGCCGCATGAAACTGCAATTGCTGAAGCCAATGACAAACCTGTCTTTATTACGCATTATCCGGCTTCGTTCAAGGCTTTCTACATGAAGCCGCATCCTGAGCGTCCTGAAGTTGTACTCTGTGCGGATATGATTGCTCCGGAAGGTTACGGGGAGATTATCGGCGGATCGCAGCGGATCGACGATCCGGCATTGCTGGAGGAACGTTTCAAAGAACATAATCTTTCGATGGATAGCTATAAATGGTACATGGATCTGCGCACCTACGGTTCAGTGCCGCACTCCGGCTTCGGTCTTGGACTCGAACGCACAGTGGCGTGGATTTGTGGTCTAGATCATGTGCGAGAAACGATACCGTTCCCTCGTACGCTGTACCGTCTCTACCCGTAAGGGCATAAAGGGGGCTGGTGCATGGACGGCAAAGGATGGAGTACATGGGGCGAAGGAATGGCTGCTGGTCTTCAGAACGGAATGGCCATCATTCCTTATGCACTCTTGAAGCATTACCGGAAGCTGAATCTCAGCGGCAGTGAGGCGATGCTGCTGATTCACCTTCTGTCGTTCCGGCAGGTAGAGGGGATCGACTTTCCTTCGCTGGAGGAACTGCAGGCTGTAACAGGCCGAAGTATCGCTGTCATAGCGGGAGAACTGCAGAAGCTCATGAAGGAAGGGTTTATCAGCATCGACGAAGATAATGATGAGCTGAGAGATATCCATTATGAGCGCTACAACTTCTCTGGAATGTATACAAAGCTTGGTGCTTATCTGGCTGAAGCTGCGAAAGAGGCTTCAGAGGATAAGAACGCTGGCACGGCTCCTTCACGGGAGGCAGCCCGCTTTACTACCGGTTTTCCCGTTCTGGACGGGGGATACGGCAGAACGGCTGTCGCTGTACCCGGCAAGGCCGCTGAGGAGAGCCGCAGTCTGTTCAGTATCTTCGAGAAGGAATTCGGCCGTCCACTCTCTCCGATGGAATGTGAAACAATCTCCGGCTGGGTGGATCAGGACCGGTACCCGGAAGAGCTGATTCTGCTTGCCTTAAAGGAATCGGTATTCGCCGGGAAGGTTCATTTCCGCTATATTGACCGCATTTTGCTGGAATGGGCCCGCAACCGTGTGAAAAACGCCGAGGATGTTAAGAACTATACACAGAAGTTCCGCAGTGGTGGAAGATAGCGGCACAAACGGAAGAACCCTGTTGCTGGGAATAAAGCAGCAGGGTTCTTTTTTGTTGTTTGCAACAATCGAAGCGAGGATGAGGTTCGAAAAGCTGAATAATAAGAAGCCCGCGCCATTCCGTGAGGAAGTGGCTGCGGCTTCTGTGCGATCCTGAGTTGCACAGGCTGGAGTTTAGGACAGTTCCTTCTCCAGCGCAACACCCATCTCGCGTGAGCGTTCTGCACAGCGGTTAACTGCGGCTATGACCGATTCGAAGAAATCGGCCTTTTCGAGCACCTCAATGGCTGCTTGCGTTGAGCCGTTTGGGGAAGTGACCTTCTTGCGCAGTGCTGCCGGTTCCTCACCTGTCTGCTGCACCATGCGCGCAGCGCCGAGGACAGTCTGCACGGTCAGCTCAGTGCTTTGCTGCGGTGGAAGTCCGCCGCGGATGCCGGCAGCGATCATCGCTTCCATCATGTAATAGATATAAGCCGGACCGCTGCCGGAAATTCCGGTTAAGGTCTCCATTCGTTCTTCCTCAATCACAGCCGTAATACCAACGGATTCAAAGATGTTGAGCGCCGTACGGCGTCCTTCTTCATTAACTTCTTTGGAATACACAATTCCCGTCGCTCCAAGGCCAATGGAACTGGAAGTGTTGGGCATCGTACGCACAACAGGCTGAGGGGTGCCTAACAGGCCATGAATCGTGCGGACGGTCAAACCGGCAATTACGGAGATCACCAGCTGATCCGGTGAGAGCACAGGTCCTAATACGCGCAGCGCTTCGGCAGCGTCCTTGGGCTTCATCGCCAGGACAATAACTGGAGCCGTCCGCAAATGTTCCATTTTTTGTTCCGGATCATTGCAGCCAAGCACGCCATAACGGCTGCGCAGCTCAGCCAAACGCTCGTTGCTGCTGCGGTTCAGCATAACGATATTGTTGGAATCAATGACATTGCGGGCAATCATGCCGCGTACAATTGCTTCTGACATTGAGCCTGCGCCATAAAAAACAATTTTATAATTGATTAGTGGAATTGCGGGTTGCTGACACATAGCTAAAAAGTCCCCCTTGTTCTTTGTACTAACTCCGGATTTGGCCGGAGCCATATATTTTATATTTGCATGAAGTGAGCGCGGGCAGGCCCATCGGGCCGCGGGCGTGCAGCTTCTGGGTGCTAATTCCGATTTCGGCGCCGAATCCAAATTCAAAGCCGTCTGTGAAACGGGTCGAAGCATTATGGTATACAGCTGCTGCATCCACTTCCTGCAGGAAACGGGCTGCATGTTCAGTATCTTCGGTTACAATACACTCGGAATGTTTGGTACTGAACTCGGCAATATGCCGCAGCGCTTCATCCAGTCCGCTGACTATCCGGACGTTAAGAATATAATCATTGTATTCTGTCGCATAATCCTCCGCAGTAACCGGCAGTGCCCAAGGTACAAGGGCAACCGTTTCCGCACAACCGCGTAATTCTACAGAAGCTGTGCGGAAGGATTCTGCAAGGGAAGGTAAATATTGTACGGCATAGTCGCGATGAACGAGCAGCGTCTCCATGGAATTGCATACGGACGGGCGCTGGGCTTTGGCGTTCAGGCTGATTTGCTCTGCCATATCAGAACGGGCGCTTACGTCGAGATAAGTATGGCATATACCCGCACCTGTTTCAATTACCGGAACAGTAGCGTTGAGCACAACATTCTGGATCAAGGAACTTCCGCCGCGCGGGATAATGACATCCAGCAGCCCGTTAAGTTTGAGCATCTCATCGACGGAGGAACGGTTTGGGTCCTCAATCAGCTGCAGTGCACCAGGCGGCACCGCGGTTTGTGCCAACGCGGCATGCAGCACTTCAACAATTTTGCGGTTCGAGGACAGGGCGGAAGAGCCGCCCCGCAAAACTACGGCATTGCCTGTCTTAAGGCAGAGACCGGCCGCATCTACGGTAACATTGGGACGGGCTTCGTATATAATCCCGATCACGCCGAGAGGTACGCGGATTTTCTCAATGGAGAGACCGTTCGGACGGTTGATGGTTTCCAGCGTGTCGCCGATAGGATCGGGCAGAACGGAGATTTGCTGCAGACCTTCTGCGATGCTGTTGATCCGTCCGACATCAAGGGCCAGCCGGTCAAGCATCGACTCTGGAGTGCCGGCCAGCCGGCCGCGTTCCAGATCTTCGCCGTTAGCGGCAATTATGGCTTGAGCTTCGCGGCGCAGGGCCTCCGCCATTACAAGCAGCGCTTCATTTTTTTGACCGGTAGTCAGGCTTGCCAGTACACCGGTAGTTTCTTTGGCCAATGTGGCTTTATTCACGACTTCACTCATATCCGTTCCTCCTAAAGTTTTATTAGCCAATCGTTCAGAAACTTCTTTTATTAAGTCTGAATCAACATATTGTTGACTTACTTAGGGTCAATCATCAACCCGGACGTTACCGTAAAGTAATCCATTCATCACGGTGGATGACCTCAAGCCTGTGCACTTCGCCCAGCTTCGGCACAATCTCACGGCTGGGAAGCCCCTGGATGCTGCGGAGCTGGGCGTCATCATAATTCACAATGCCCCGTCCCAGCAGCTTGGCGTCTGGACCGAGTACTTCTACAACGTCGCCGGAGTGGAAGCTTCCTTCGATCCGCTTGACCCCTACGGGAAGCAGACTGTGGCCCCCGTGAAGCAGTGCTTCAACGGCTCCGTCGTCGACATAGAGTGAACCGAGCGGCGTGGACATGAAGCCGAGCCACTGTTTTTTGACGGGCAGAGAAGAGAGCGTGGTGGCAAAATACGTACCTTTGCCGTCGCCTGTTGCTGCCAGCTCCAGATCGCCGGGTTCGGTGGCTCTGCCGATAAATACCGGCACTCCGCCGCGGGTTGCAATCTTGGCGGCATCAATTTTCGAGCGCATGCCGCCTGTCCCTACACTTGAACCTGCACCGCCGGCGATAGCATAAATCTCCGGCGTAATTTCCTCCACTTGCCGGTAACGAACGGCATCAGGATGCTTGCGCGGGTCTCCACTGTATAATCCGTCCATATCCGTGAGGACGAGCAGACGCGTTGCCTTCAGCAGGTTGGCAACTAGAGCGGAGAGAGTGTCGTTGTCGCCGAATTTCAGCTCGTCGACAGACACGGTGTCGTTCTCATTAAATACCGGTACGGCACCCTGGCGGAGCAGCTCTTCCACCGTCATTAAGGCGTTGTTCATCGCCCGCCTGCTGCAGAAATCGGTGCGGGTCAGCAGGATCTGTGCAGTTGGTATTCCATGCTGCGCGAAGGCTTCCTGGTACGCCTGCATCAGCAGGACCTGTCCTACCGCCGCCGCTGCCTGCTTCTCATGCAGAAGCTTCGGACGGGACGGGTAGCCGATGCCGCGGAATCCGGCCGCTACAGCGCCGGAGGTTACTAGCAGGACCTCGCAGCCAGCCTGCCGGAGTGCGGCAATCTCGGCAGCGAAGAAGGCCACGGCGGAGCGGTTTAACCCGCCCTCCGGACCGGTAAGTGAGCTGCTGCCGATTTTGACTACGATTCGTGTCGTCATTGTTCTTCACTTCCTTCACAAAATAATATAGATAGCCCGGAAAACGACAAAAAGCCCCCATCCTAAGACTTAGCAAAGGACGAAAGCATTGATTACTTCCGCGGTACCACCTTCATTGATGAGGGTTCATCCGACTTCATTCTCATAACGGGAGTTTCCGTCCTGCAGGGGCAGGCCGCTCGGGGGTAGGATTCAGAAATGACAACCGCGGTAAATTCTCTCAGCCTGCCGGAATTTACTCTCTGCTCGCGGATAGAGACATTTTCTTACTGGTCCCGTCTGCACGTTTCACTATTTGACATTTAGAATACCACGGCAAAGTGCGGTTTGCAAAGGGAGAACGAACTAATATTTTTCGGGAATAGCTGGAGTTCCAAATATTATGTTTATCCTCCGCGAGAATTTTCAGAATAAGGCCATTCGGGAATTTGTAGAGGAAAAAGCCGGTGATTCCAGAACAAAGGGACCGGTCGATGAGAGTACAGCCCGTATGACGGATGATCAGAACCGTTTGATAACCCAGCATAATTTGCGCAAATAGCGGGTGGCTCGTATTGAGCTGACTTGAAGATAGGATCTTATTCATACTTAAATACAAAAAATGCCCTTTCGTTTCCTTTGCCGGAGCCGAAAGGGCATATTTTAATTACAGGCGACACAATAATCATTTTGTTCTGTACTACTCATCCGTGAGACCGGCAACGGTTGCTTTGAAAGTGCCGATGAAGGCTTCTGCGGCTTTGGACAAATAGCGGCCCCTGCGGTACGCGATCACCAGGGTGCGGCTTGGCACAGGTTCGGCCAGCGGCAGATAGACGGGCACAAATTCGCTGCGCGGGGCACGGGCGATAAAGTGTGGCACGAGTGTAACGCCCATTCCGGTAGCTACGAGGGATTGAACCGTCTCCATATTGTTGCTTTCAAACACAATGCGCGGCTCAAATCCGGCTTCGCGGCATAGCTCCACCGTCATTTTGCGGAACCCCTGGCCTTCTTTAAGCACGATGAACGGCTCATCCTTTAATTCTTCGAGAGAGGTGCGTGTACCCTTTGTGCTTCGGGAAGCCAAAGGATGCTCCGGCGGCACGGCCAGATCAATCCGTTCTTCACCAAGCACCTCGTAAGCAAGAGTGGGGATTTCCAGCGGGAGCGAAAGCAGGCTGAGATCAGTCTGGCCGCTTGCAGTCAGTTTCTCAAGATTCATTGAAGAATCCTCAAGCAGTGTAATTTCCACATCGGCATATTTCCGCTTGAACACTGGGAGTACATGGGGCAGCAAATGTGCTCCGGTGATCGGCATGCTGCCTACCACCACGCTTCCCGTACGAAGCTGGGAAATATCAGACATTTCCTGGCGCAGCAGCTCTACGGCGTCGATAATCGCTCCTGCCTGTTCCACAAACTTGTGCCCGGCATGGGTAAGCTCTACCGAGCTAGTATTGCGCTGAAACAGCATGACCCCAAGCTCTTTCTCCAGCTTGGACAACTGCTGGCTGAGCGAGGGCTGGGCGATATGCAGTTTATCCGCAGCACGGGAGAAGTTCCGTTCCGCCGCGATTTGCAGTGCATACTGTAATTGTCTTAGTTCCATTAGTAAGCTCCTTGAATGAACATGATTGCTTATAAGTATAACCTATAGTAAGTCTGCTTAATATAGGTTGGGTACCTGGCCAGAAGAAGGTGTATTCTACAATACTCTGCGAAAGTACATGATGTGCTATTTACTTGTCCGGTCAAATCATTAGCTTATAGGCCTAACCTATCAGGATCATAGAATTAACTGAGTATGTAGCTAACGTCATGCTGCGTGACGAAAGAGATATACAAACTGAGCTGGAGAAAAGCAAGAATACCGTTGAGAACCTATTTAGCGGTGGACGGATACGAACAGCGGCTTTTGAGGAATTCGCTCGGCAAGCCGTCCACGACATCAACAACTCGAAAACGGAGCTAATCTATCCACCTGAAGGTGGGATAGTAGCACAAGAAAAAACAAATCCTTTAGAGCAGGTTTGATTTACCTCTAAAGGCATAGGGATTTCAACCGATGCATGGAATACAGTCCGTGCTGCACTTACAGCGCGTGGATTGGTTGCAGAGACTGTTTATGGTCAGTTTGGTTCCTTTGTTTCGATGTTAATCGGAAGCGGCAATGACGTTACCCAAATAAACACTCATGGTATAGCTGCAGGGCATACAGAATTCGACGAAGCTCCATTTCGTGTGGATATGCAGTCTCTATCCAGGGCGACAACTTGAGATCTTGCAGAAGGTTGATCATGCAGTCGGTGAAATGTTGGCCGCGATACAACCTAAAGAAGAACCGGAACCAAAAGAAAAGTTGAAAGAATCAACTTAGTGAGAAGCAAACCTGCACAGCGCCGATTTAAGGCGTTTTTATTTTGCCCTCAGAGATCATACGATGATAGGTTTATGACTAAAATGAATTGTAATGAAGGTGAAACCCTATCAACTAATTGCAATGTCACACACAGTTAGAAGGAATGAATTTTACAAATGAAAAAAATTGAATATGAAGAGTATAACAATGTCTATTTAATTAAATAGGGTATAATGAAGGGAAGTAGGACCATACTGTGTAATTAGGGTTTAAAATTAATTAAACGAATTACATCATAAAAAAATGGATATAATCATAATAGAAAAAATATGAAGGATGATATTATGATTTATATCTATAATGATTATGGTGGGACACATACAACAGCTTTGGCAGCAGCTTATCATTTAAAACAAATTACTCAGTCTGAGAGAAAATTAACTACTGAGGAAATATTGAATGTTAAATTTTTCAATAAGTTGACGAAAAATGATTTTGGTAAGATTATTTTTCACGGAATTGATGAAAATGGAGACTCCGTTTATACAATCGGTAGGAAGTCATCAAAACTTGTAGTCCCAGCATTAAGAGACTTAAGCTTATTACTTGAAAGTAAACATCATTTTAAAGAAAAAATAATATTCTCTAATACTTCACCCACGGTGCCTATCCCGATGTCAATCGGAGGGTTCTTCTCAAGAGGATTAAAAATTGATTTTATTGGTGTTCCTTTATTAGTAATGGGTGCTAAGCAATGTTGTGATAATATTTTTCGATTGGTTGAAAATACGAAACAAATAGGGAAGTCCTCCAATGAGGAACAAGTTATTATTTTAGCAAATGAAAGCTATAAGTAATAATTTTCCAANAATATTTTTCGATTGGTTGAAAATACGAAACAAATAGGGAAGTCCTCCAATGAGGAACAAGTTATTATTTTAGCAAATGAAAGCTATAAGTAATAATTTTCCAAAATTCATAAGGACCATACTGCGCAGCAAAGGCACGTCTCAATAGGCGTGTCTTTTATTTTGCCCTCGGACGCTCTCCGGGGGTTTTACGTTGAGGAAGGGAGCAGGGGGAATGCTCAATCATATCAAAAATATCGTTACCACTGTTTATACGGCGGCCATAGGATTCCTGAATTATCCTAAAATGTGTTCGTGAATATTTATTTATTTTGGCGAAACAATAAAATGAAATTAAGATAAGAAAAAAAGGAGCAATGAACCCAATGTCTTATATTCAAAAAGCTTTAAGTACTACTGGTGAATTGCATAGTGCTGTATGCATAATTGAAAAATCGTTAATAACAAAAGAATTCGTATTTGGAGATGTAAACTGGGTATCAAATGATGGTACCCTGTTAGCTGTCTTTGAGGATACAAATGTTACAATTAAAAGGATTGTTAGTGACGATGATAATATTCCCGTAAATACTCAGGTTACTATAAGCTATAAAGTAACTACAAAGGGGTGGAGATCGGGAATCTATAGAGGGGAAGAAAGACCACCTAGAATTAATGTATTGATATACACCGGCCCATTAGATAATGGGACTAAAAAATGTACTGGGGGACAAATAGAAACGTGGATTGCGCCGGAAACAGATATAAGTTGTGATTCGGAGAGAAGTCCATTTTCTGCAAAGAATCTTTTCACATATGATTTTTATGATGATGCAGTATGTATAGAACTCGACGGGTCTTCAACGTTGTATCAATGTTAACAACTACATGGTATTGCAAGAAGTGAATTCCTTCATTGCATGGTACGAAAATAAGCAAGCCGGTTCAGGAACAGCATCTTATGCCATTGATAAGCACAACAATAACAAGGGCCCGTTTACAAGCCGCAAAGATTATGTGATCTTCGATAAGATTCTTACGTTCAGTGTAGATGAATATTCTGCTGAATAGTATTTACACATTGTTTCTAGTAACGACAAAAGAGTTGTAACGGAGGTATCGTGCCCTGCCTGTATTGGTGGGGTATTTTCTTTGCGTTAGGGATAATTTTCCTTATCGTCACATACATAATGTTCCAGATGAGTTATATTTACATTTAGTTTGTATTTAAAATATTGAGGTGTAGGCAAAGCAGAATTAATAAGTTGCTTAAGTATTATAAAGAGAACGTAAGTGTTGATGTATTAGTGGATTCTCATATAAAGAATGTGAGTGCTATCGTTAACTTTGCTTTTTGGAGTTTATTTGTAGGCATAATCATATCAGTTATTACTGGTTTATATTTTAGCGGCCACTATAGGATTGGTTCTCATTTTAAATAACATTAATCAACTGGTTCATAACTGAATAAATAGGAGGAGATTAATTATGGCTGATTTAGGTTTAAAGGATAAAGTAGCGATAATAACGGGGGGAACACGTGGACTCGGTCGTGCAATGGCACAAAGATTGGCAGAAGAGAAGGCGAAAGTCGTTATAACGGGTACAAATGAAGAGTTAGCAAAACAGACTGCAAATGAAATAGCAAAGACTTATAGTATTGAGACTTTAGGATTAAAGCATGATGTATCTAGTGAGGAATCAACAAAAGAGGTAGTTAAAGCCGTGATAAAGACATTTAATAAAATAGATATTTTAGTTAATAATGCGGGTGTAATACGTGATGCTGGATTGTTAATGATGAAAAAGGAGGATTGGGATTTAGTATTGGGAATAAACCTGACAGGAGCATTTAACTGTATCAAACATGTTTCAAAACGTATGTTAAAGAACAAGTCGGGTAGAATCGTAAATATCGCTAGTGTAGTGGGACTTATGGGGAATGCTGGACAGGCAAACTATTCTGCTTCAAAAGCTGGTATGATAGCTCTTACAAAAACTGCTGCGAAAGAATTGGCTGAGAGGGGTATAACTGTAAATGCTATTGCCCCAGGATATATTTCTACTGATATGACTCATACACTTTCTGATGAAGTATCTAAAGAAATGTTGTCGAGGATTCCAGTCAAATCATATGGAACTCCTGATGATGTGGCTGACTGTGTCTTGTTTCTGGTTTCCGATAGGTCTAGATATATTACCGGTCAGGTTATAAATGTTGATGGTGGGATGTTGATGTAAGATTATTTTTTACGGATTGTATTTAAACTGGACAGTGAAAACTTCTACAGCTCTAAGAAGCCCGGCGAACGACCTAAAGCCATGTCTGCCGCAAGGAGGGCAAAGACCAGGCTGAAGAACGAAAGAAGTGAAGGAGCGTTTCATAGCAACGGCCACTCAGGGAGAGATCCCGAATAACAGAAGTCAAACTCAGATGGTCGGAGCATAGCATAAAGCCGATGATGAAAACTACAAACTCGAACGTAGCCTGTCTGGAAAAGCAGGAACGTAAGGGAAGTAACAGTTCATTTTATGTTTTGAGCATAGGTATGGTACATCGCTCGGAAATGAGGTACACATTTGTTCGTAACCCATTCAGTGGTCCTTCCTTTTAGTGTGAGAACTTAAGGATAACAGACCATCGCCGATTGGGTTATTTTTCTATGTTACGATTTTTCGACAAGAACTTTTGAATCTCCAGTTCATAAGATAAAAGCATTTTTTATTGGAGACTTTTATGATATAGAAAATTTGATGAGTTTACTTACGAAGGCCTTATATACGCTTAATGAGTAACAACGGAAACGTTTAAAGGATTTATCAGTCTTCATGGGAGTGAACGTTATGGCGGACCAGTCCGGAAATTAAGTCGGGAAAGTGTGAAGATCGCAGATGCTTACTATATGAGAGACGAATTTGAATTTAGATTGGTCTAGCGTGAACGACACATAGAAAGTTTTAGAGAGCGATACAGACTTTCTGGCGGGGCTGTTCAACAGGTTTAGGTTATATTTCAGCCAAAAAGTTTGCAGACGAGGGATGGAATGTTATCGCGACGATGCGTAAACCGGACGAGCGTATCGCAGAGGGTAATCCTGAAAAATTCTTGGTGACGGCACTTGACGTTACCAGCCCAGTGAGCATCGAGGCGGCGATTTCGGCAGGGATCTCCAGATTTGGTCAAATAGACGCTGTTGTGAACAATGCCGGGATCACTACTCTCTCTATTTTTGAAGCGACACCCATGGAGCTAATTCGTGAGATATTTGAAACCAATGTATTTGGCGTTATGAATGTGATTCAAGCCATTACGCCGCATCTGCGCAAGCAAGGTGGCGGAAGCATTGTGAATGTCTGTTCGTCGGTCGGATATGCAGCATCCCCGTTGCTTTCGATTTATACCGCGACGAAACATACAATCGAAGGACTCTCGGAATCACTTTCTTACGAACTTGAATCGCAAAATATCTCGATTAAACTTGTAGAACCGGGAGCCATGCGGAACACGAACTTCACGTCGAGCCACACAGCAACCCTGAATACGCCCATTCCTGTTGAATACAAGTCATATTTTGATCAAATGATGAATTCGATGATAAACCACTATCCTTTTGAAGATGCAGAGGAAGACCAGGTTGCCGCTCTGGTATACAATGCCGCTTGTGACGAGACTGACCGGCTGCGATATCCTGCTGGTACGGCTGCGGAAGAGATGGCTAAGCTGAGATGGTCGTCATCGGAAGAAGAATTCATGTCCACCATGCGAGATCTGTTGGGGCAAACCTCATGGCGAAAAAATAGCAGGTCGTAAAATCATCCAAGCTTGAAAAGAAGGACTGACTCATTTATGGGACAGCCGCTTTTCCATCCCTCGAAGCAGGAATCCACTAGGAACGGAAACGGTTGATCGTGCGGAAGTCTGGACGTTGCCGTCCGGCTCAGCCACATGAAGGGATCGTTCTTCCGTACCGCTTTGGCCATTTGACGAGCCGAATAGGTTCGCTGGGTATAGGTGTAAATGATGAGTTTGGTGAGCATTTTAGGACTATGAACTATTGAATGTACTAAAGAAACCTCTCCTTGATTTAAAATGGTTGGTTGCACTTCCATTTTACCAAAGAAAGGTTTCTTTTTTATGATATTTAGAAAGATTGTAACTACGATTCCCACTTAAACAGCGGAGAGGACGGAACGATTGTGGAAAAGCGATAGCGTTCGCCTTGGTCTCCAGATTTTTACCACTATATAGATTGAATTTTTGAATTACAGACGAATGTAAAGCCGATTAATAACGTTCATTGGCTCGGAATTGACACGCTTCATAAACGCTGCGACATTGATGCGAATATGGTAAAACTTCTTGTAAAACACATTGTGGACAACGTCTATTTTGAGCCACTTCCACAATCCTTCAATAAGATTGAGTTCGGGCGAGTACTTTGGCAAATAAACAAACTCTATGCGCGGGTGCTCCTGTAAAAAAGTCTGTACCTGTGCCGAATGGTGGATTCCGCCAATCTCCGCAGATCCTTACCTTTGTATTGCAGGATATCAAAGATAGCTTAATAGGCCGGCAGTGCGGCTGTGAGCTGCTGAATCTTGTCAGCCCGGCGCGACTGGAAGCGGCTCATGACCGACTCGAAATCTGATACTCCGGTTTAGGCTCAGGAAAACTTTCCTTACCCATTGTTCTGCCCCATAAACTCTGGCTTGCGTTCGATCACCAGCACCGGAGGCTCCCCGGCGTATCCTTCATCGATGTTGTTAAACCACGAATAACGGTAAATCATTACCGCTCCTGGTACGGATACGGGATACCAGTCGCCTACCTTATTGGCTAATCCCAACCAGCCCCAAACGAGCATAAACATGAATTACGTAAACCCTTATGTAACAAGGGGTATACCAACTCACCTCATCACAGCTTATAGACGCAGCCTATCAGTTCTATAGAAATCATATCTTGGAATTATAAACGGGGCGATGTTATATTTAGATCATTCAAGAGAGACTCCACACTCTCTTCCATTGAACGATTCTACTATATGAGGTGAAGACATGAGCAAGAAGACAATGTTTGAGAAAATTTGGGACAATCACGTAATCCATCAAGAGGAAGGTAAGCCTAGCATTATTTATATTGATCTGCATCTGGTGCACGAAGTTACCTCTCCACAGGCCTTCGAAGGTCTCCGTCTCAGCGGACGCCAAGTCCGCCGTCCCGGCCTTACTTTTGCTACCATGGATCATAACGTTCCTACGAAAGACCGTTACAACATTACAGATCCGATCTCCAAACAGCAGATTGACACACTGTCGCAGAATTGCCGTGATTTCGGAGTCAGATTGTTCGACCTGAACGATATCGATCAGGGTGTCGTGCATGTTATGGGCCCGGAAATCGGCCTGACACATCCCGGCAAAACCATTGTCTGCGGCGACAGCCACACTTCCACGCACGGAGCATTCGGCGCACTGGCCTTTGGTATTGGCACAAGTGAAGTTGAGCATGTTCTGGCTACCCAGTGCTTGCAGCAATCCAAAGCCAAAACGATGGAAGTCCGCTTCATCGGCAAACGTAATCCTGGAGTGACTGCCAAGGATATGATTCTCGGTGTCATTGCCAAATACGGCACTGATTTTGCAACAGGCTATGTTATTGAATACACGGGCGAATCCATCCGTGAGCTGTCGATGGAGGAACGCATGACCGTCTGCAATATGTCGATCGAAGGCGGGGCAAGAGCGGGTCTGATCGCTCCTGATGAAACTACCTTCAACTACCTGCGTGATCGCCAATATGTCCCTCAGGGTGCCGCTTATGATGCTGCCGTTGAAACTTGGAAAGGCCTTGTAAGCGATGAAGGTGCAGAATATGACACTATTGTTGAGTTTGATGTGGAATCTTTGATTCCGCAAGTGACCTGGGGAACTAGCCCGGGCATGGGCACAGACATCAATTCCAGTGTGCCAAACCCTGCTGATTTCTCGACTGAAAATGAACGTAAAGCCGCTGAAAAAGCGCTTGAATATATGGATCTGGCACCAGGCACACCTATTTCGGAAATTCCGATTGATTATGTCTTTATCGGTTCCTGCACGAATGGCCGGATTGAGGATTTGCGTGCTGCTGCCGAGGTAGCCAAAGGACACAAGGTATCCGACAAGGTTACGGCAATTGTTGTACCGGGCTCCGGACGCGTGAAGCTGCAGGCGGAGAAGGAAGGTCTCGATGTAGTGTTTACGGAAGCAGGTTTTGAATGGCGCGAAGCGGGCTGCAGCATGTGCCTGGCGATGAACCCGGATGTACTTCAGCCTGGACAACGCTGCGCATCGACCTCGAACCGCAACTTTGAAGGACGCCAGGGACGCGGCGGACGTACGCATCTCGTATCCCCGGCAATGGCTGCGGCTGCTGCAATCAAGGGGCGTTTCACCGACGTCCGCGACTGGAACTACAAGACGGAAGCCGTCAATTCATAGAAATCGTAGAGAGAGCGGGAGGATACAACAATGGAAGCTTTTAAGAAATTAACAGGAATCGTTGCCCCGGTTGATCGGGTAAATGTAGATACGGATGCTATTATTCCGAAGCAGTTTTTGAAACGGATTGAACGGACTGGATTTGGACAATTTCTTTTTTACGAATGGCGTTTTGACGAAGCGGGTAATGACAATGCCGCTTTTGAGATGAACAAACCGCGCTATAAAGGCGCATCTGTATTGATTTCGCGGGCTAACTTCGGCTGCGGCTCCTCCCGGGAGCATGCGCCGTGGGCGATCATGGACTATGGCTTCAAAGTAGTAATTGCCCCTTCTTATGCAGATATTTTTTATAACAACTGCTTCAAGAACGGGATTCTTCCGATCAAGCTGTCGGAATCGCAGGTCGATGAGCTGTTCAGCCGTACGGCAGCCCATGAAGGCTACAACCTGACGGTTGACCTTGAGAACAACACGCTTAACGATGAATACGGACTATTGATCAGCTTTGAGCTGGATGAGCACCGCCGCCAGTTCCTGCTGCAGGGGCTCGATGATATCGGGCTGACACTTCAGCATGCGGATGAAATCGCCGCCTACGAGGAGCGCCACGCGGCAAAGCTGTTTTCGTAAGCGATGTAAAGAGCATGTTCGGTCACAGGGAAAACGGAGTTTTATTCCTGAAGAATACGTAATCTTTACAAATTTTACACAAAACTTCTATTTCCGGGTGTCGGAAATAGAAGTTTTTTTGCTATAATCGATATATTCATTGCCGCAGAAGGCAACTTTTGGAGATTTCTGTCGTCTTAATCTTATCTATGTATCTATCATTTACCAGAAGGAGAGGAAAAGAAAGGATGAGAAGAGCCGGACAACGGGTGTTATTTTTGCTGCTGCTGCCACTGTTACTGCTATCATTCGCCGGCCATGAAGCTGCCGCCGCCGGAAGCGGGACAGGCAAGATTATTATGGATAATCAGGAGCTGACAATGCCCAAAGGCGCCAAAATTGAATACGTCGATGGAAGCGTTATGATTCCTATTCGGGTAGTTGTGGAGAATCTGGGGTTCAAAGTCGACTGGGAGCCGAAGTCGCGTAAAGTAACCGTTCAACAGGATGGCAGAAGCGTACTGCTGGCCGTAGGAAGCAAAACGGCTGAAGCCGATGGAGCTACACTAGCTCTAAATGCGGCACCCAAGCAGAATAATGGAACTGTACTAGTGCCTATCCGATTTGTAAGTGAGCAATTTGGGCTTATCGTGGGCTGGGACAACAGCGACAAAACTGTCTATTTAAGCGGCGGTTCTACAAGCGGTACGGACATTTCAGCAACACCAGCGCCGTCCGCCAGTTCAACACCGGCGCCTGTTTTGAGTCCAAGTCCAACCCCTGTCCCGAATGAAACTGGATCAGAGGGAGAGATCGTGACAGGAACCGCAGGCCCAACACCAACGCCGATCCCCGGCAGCGGCGGTACGATAGTTACGTCGCCTCAGATCATGGGGGCGGTGTTCAGCGAAAATCGTTTGATCGTTTCCGCCACGGGTGGAGCCAAGCCTACTGTTACCAAGATGAGTGGCCCTGACCGGATTGTGGTTGATTTCCCGAATACCTCGTTCGCGGCGGATTTCGTTGGCAGTCTGCCTGGCACAGCCCCTAACGGCAGTCCGCAAGGTAAGCTGGATGTTACCGGTTACCCATTGATTTCGGAAGTCCGTTATGCGCTGTTCAGTTCCAATCCCTCTACCGTAAGGTTCGTTATTCAAACGATCGGAACACAGCCATATCAGGTAAGTACTGACGACAGCACCGGGCTGGTTACAATTGATTTAAATGTAGTGGATAATGGAGGCAGTACTACCGTAGGACCGGGAATCACAGGCAAGCCGGTTGTCGTTCTCGACGCAGGACACGGCGGTAAACAATCTGGAGCCGTAAGCCTGACAGGGAAGCTGGAGAAAAACTTCAATCTCTCAGTTGTGAATAAGGTTGGGGCACTGCTTCTGCAGGAAGGTCTGGTCGACGTAGTGTTTACCCGCACAGATGACAGTACACTCGGTCTGCAGGACCGGGTCGTAATTGCTGAAGCAAATCAAGCGAACCTGTTTATTTCAGTGCATGGAAACTCGCTGGACCTCAAATATCCCAACAGGGAAAAGATCAATGGCAGTGAGACCTACTATTCCCGTACTGAAAGTCTGCCGCTCGCCCAGGTCCTCCACAAGCATCTGGTCGCGGGAACAGGCTTCAAGGACAACGGGATCAGGAGCAAAAGTCTGCATGTTACAAGAGAAACTACAATGCCGGCAGTGCTGCTGGAGGTAGGTTATCTTACCAATCAGGGGAATGAGGCGGGCATGTATGATGGCCAGCTTCAAGACAGGCTGGCTAGGGAAATCGTAGCCGGAATTAAGGAATATTTGGGATTATAGATATAGAATCTTGTTAATAGGGCGCGGAATTACTAGCTTTTTAATGGGATTTATTCGCAACTTTTAGCGGATACCAGCGTCTAATCAATGTCGAGGGTTGTCAATGGCGAGATCATCATGAACGCCGTTCTCTGGCGGAATACTAGATTCTTAGAGGTGAAGAATGAAGAAATTTGCTTTTACGCTGTTGCTGCTGCTCTTTGTACTGGTATTGCCGGAGCATGGACATGCTGCTGCCGGGAATAAGATCTATCTGGATGGCCAGGAGCTGACAGCAGGGCAGGATGCGCCGGTCGAAAATGTAAAGAACTCAGTTATGGTGCCGCTAAGAATGATCGCCGAAAACCTTGGCTATAAGGTGGATTGGGATCAGAAGAGCAAGACGGTTACAATTGAACAGCAGGGCAAAACGATCAAACTGATCGTGGATCAAACGGCGGCTTCCGTTGATGACAAAACCGTGATTCTCACGGCGGCGCCAGTAGCGCGCGCAGGTACTACACTCGTACCGATCCGGTTTGTCAGCGAGCAGTTTGGCCTTACTGTCACCTGGGATAACGCCCAGAAGACTGTAAACATTATTACCCCGGAAACTGGTGGTAATAACACCGGTTCAGAGGGAAGTTCTGGTGACGGTGGATCAACCGTCGTTGTTCCTCCGGCAGAGTCGACAAGCGGCCTGACAATGGTGAATGGCATCAGCTTCAGCCAGAACCGTCTGACCATTGCAATGGATGGCAGCTCCGCGCCGAATATAACGAAGATGACAGGGCCGGACCGGATTGTTGTCGATCTGCCAAATGCCACGTTCTCGGATGTGTTCGGAAGTGGACAAGAACTTGACCCCAACCTGAATGGCAAACTTGCTGTAACGGATTACCCGGATGTATCAGGTGTACGTTATTCTTTGTACAGTACAAGCCCTTATACCGTCCGCTTTGTAATTGATTTGAACACTTCCAAGAACTATAGTCTTGAAGTATCAGGTGATTCCTCCAAGCTGGTTGTGGTTGATCTGAATGCGCAAAGCACAGAAGATACGACGACACAGCCCGGCAATAACGGCCGGAAGCTGGTGGTACTGGATGCCGGCCATGGCGCCAAGGATTCCGGAGCTGTAGGGGTTACCGGTAAATATGAGAAGAATTTTAATTTGGCCGTTGTTCTTAAAGCAGCAGAACTGCTGAAACAGGAGAATAAAATCGATGTAGTTCTTACTCGCAGCGATGATACGTTCCTGGAATTAAAAGACCGTGCGGGTATGGCCAATAAGCTTAAGGCCGATCTGTTTATTTCCGTCCATGCGAACAGCAGTGGTTCATCGGCTGCAAGTGGAACAGAAACATATTATCAGCGGGAAGCGAGCAAGGCACTGGCAAAAGTGATGCATAAGTATCTTGTCAAGGCGACCGGGCTTAGCGACCGTGGTGTGAGGTATGGCAATTTCCACGTCATTCGTGAGACGACAATGCCTGCCGTACTACTTGAAGTAGGTTACTTAAGCAATAAAGGCGATGAATCGCTGTTGTTCTCGGAAACATTGCAGAACAATGTGGCAGCATCAATGGTAAGTGGTATCAAGGAATATCTGGGAATGTAACAGCAGACTTAGCGGCAGATGAGAGCTGCAAAGCCAGCTTTCGGCCTGATTTGAAGGCGAAAGAGGCTTTGCAGTTCTGTCTGCCCGTATTCATCTAGAGGGGGTAAATGTTGATGAACAAAAAACTGACATATGCAGGGGTTGCAGCACTTCTTCTACTAGTGATATCAGGCTGCGGAGACAAGCCGGCTGCAGCACCGGCTGATGAAGCGGGACAAAATTCTTCTGCAGTCGTTAGCGGAGCCGAAGGAAATAACGGAAATGGAGACAGCAACAGCAATAGTAACAACAGCAATGCAGGAGGGCTCAATACACCCGCCACTGCCGAGCCGGTTAGCACCGATGCTCCTGTTGCAACAGATAAGCCCGTTGAAGTTGACAAACAAAGCCAGAGCATTTCCACGTACTATACGGATTCGCAGCAGATGGAACTTGTGAAGGCTGCAGCAAAGATTAGCTTCGCAAACGATACGGAGAAATATACTGAAGCCTTCAAAACGCTTCAAAACAGCGATAAGGCGGATATGATCCCGTTATGGAGCGGTATTGAGCTTAAATCACTTAAACTTACAGATGGACAGATTGTGATGGACATTCATAAACCGGCTGAGGCTCAACTGGGTGCAGGCGGTGAATCCATGGCCATCAGTGCGCTGGCTCAACTCTTCTTCCAGTTCGAAGAAGTGAAAAGCGTTGAGCTTCTGGTAGACGGTGAGCAAGTGGAAAGTTTAATGGGGCATGTGGATTTAGAACATCCAATTACCCGGGAGAACAGCGCATTATAAACGTAGTACAGGAATTTTGGGAATGTTTGCCGAATTACTAATATACCATTTACATGAAGCATAGAGAGGGGAATAACCTATTGTCCGGTCATAAAAGATCCAATCACTCTATTAAAGCTTATTCCACCAAAGCGGCATCTGCTGTTCTGGCCGGCGCTATGGTGCTTGGCAGTGCGGGGGCTGCATTCGCTGAGAGCGCAGCTACTGCTGCCCCTAAAGCTACTGCTGCGCCTGCAGCAACAGCTACACCAAAAGCTACGGCAACGCCTGCAGCTACTGCTGCCCCTAAAGTTACGGCAACGCCTGCAGCAACAGCTACACCAAAAGCTACGGCAACGCCTGCAGCAACAGCTACACCAAAAGCTACGGCAACGCCTGCAGCAACAGCTACACCAAAAGCTACGGCAACGCCTGCAGCAACAGCTACACCAAAAGCTACGGCAACGCCTGCAGCAACAGCTACACCAAAAGCTACGGCAACGCCTGCAGCAACAGCTACACCAAAAGCTACGGCAACGCCTGCAGCAACAGCTACACCAAAAGCTACGGCAACGCCTGCAGCAACAGCTACACCAAAAGCTACGGCAACGCCTGCAGCAACAGCTACACCAAAAGCTACGGCAACGCCTGCAGCAACAGCTACACCAAAAGCTACGGCAACGCCTGCAGCAACAGCTACACCAAAAGCTACGGCAACGCCTGCAGCAACAGCTACACCAAAAGCTACGGCAACGCCTGCAGCAACAGCTACACCAAAAGCTACGGCAACGCCTGCAGCAACAGCTACACCAAAAGCTACGGCAACGCCTGCAGCAACAGCTACACCAAAAGCTACGGCAACGCCTGCAGCAACAGCTACACCAAAAGCTACGGCAACGCCTGCAGCAACAGCTACACCAAAAGCTACGGCAACGCCTGCAGCAACAGCTACACCAAAAGCTACGGCAACGCCTGCAGCAACAGCTACACCAAAAGCTACGGCAACGCCTGCAGCAACAGCTACACCAAAAGCTACGGCAACGCCTGCAGCAACAGCTACACCAAAAGCTACGGCAACGCCTGCAGCAACAGCTACACCAAAAGCTACGGCAACGCCTACAGCAACAGCTACGCCTGCAGCTACAACTGCACCTACAGCTACGCCAAAAGCTACGGCAACGCCTACAGCAACAGCTACGCCTGCACCTACAGCTACGCCGCCTGCAGCTGCACCAGGATTGTTCAGCGATGTAAAAACAGGCTTCTGGGCAGAAAAACATATCTATAAACTGGCAGCGCAAGGTCTTGTTGTCGGAAATAACGGATTATTCCGTGCGGGGGACTCTGTTACCCAGCAGGAAGCTGTGCTGATCGCACTTCGCTTCATGAAGCTTGAGGACAAAGTAAATACCGGCACTGACGTGGTGCTTCCGACTAATTTCCAGGTGTCCAATTATTTTAAGCCGTTTGTTGTGCTGGCTTTCCAGCAGGGCCTTCTGGACAAGACGGTTGAAATGTCGGCGGATAATCTAAAGACATCCTGGGGTGACCGCAAGGCTTCACGTGAATGGATTGCTGAATTGCTGGTCCGTGCTCTTGGCAAAAACTCCGAAGCGGCCGCAGTATCAGGCAAGCCGACTAGCTTCGCTGATGATGCCAAGGTTTCGGCGAATAAGCGGGGTTACGTGAACACTGCCGTGGAATTGGGACTGGCCAATGGTCTTGACGGCAACCGCTTTGATCCACAAGGAGCGGTAACCCGTGCACAAGTGGCAACTTTCTTCAGCCGCGCAGAAGCATTTAACACTATAGGGTATGACAACACAGTCAAAGGGAGCATCAGTGCCTTGAAGGACGGGAAAATGACCGTTTACAGCAACGGTTCACCGTCTGTCTTCAATTTGACTCCCGTAACTGCATACTACACTAGTACGGTAGACACAAGAATCAGTCTGAATGATGTTCAGCCGTATACCAAAGTAACCGTTATTGGTGCAACTTATAATGCAGCTTATGTTGAGGTGACAGATCCTGCCCAGCAGGTGGTAAGTGTCGAAGGGAACTTTGCCAAGATCACTCCAAGTACGATTTGGCTTGATTCTGCTACGGGATATGACCAGTACAGCTATGATACAGATACTTCTTTTGTAGATGTAAATGGAAGCACGATTAGTTCCGGAGCAATTACCGCAAACAGTAAAGTTACCTTGCTGCGTGAAACTTTCACAGGAACTAATAAGCTGGTAAAGGTTCAGGTGACCTCGGGTGTTGTGAACAAAACGACTACAGGGACAATTCAAAGTGTGGATCAGGCAGCAAAAAGCATCACGTTCAAAAATGCTTCCGGAATTGCGGAAACGTTCAAGTGGGAAGACGGGGTTACACTGTTCAGTTCGCAAAACGCAGTTCTGCTGCCAGCCGACTTGAAGACCGGAGCCGCTGTGAAATATACGATAAATAGCAATGTCATCCGTTCGGTGGAAGTGACTTCGGGCACGGAGCGAACGGTAGAGGGTTCGATTTATGAGCTTACAAGCTCAAGCATTATTTATAAAAAGTCTGACGGTGCGCGCGAAGTGAAGCTGCTGGCTACATCACCGGCGCCGACAATTGTGATACCTAACATTACTAACCCGGTAATCGGTGATCTGCTTGCCGATGCGACCAGTGGAGACAATGTTCAGATTACCCTCAACAGCTCTGATCAGGTAACGAAGATTGAAGTGCTGAACCGCCAGCTGGATGAATTTATCGGTGCGACAGTAATTGCTTTTAATAGCAAGACAAAGCTGCTGACAGTTATGGACGGCAAAAGCAAAGCACATCTGGTACAGATTGATGACAAGACAAAACTTGCTTTTGACGAGGGCATTACCACATCATTGACTACTATGGGGATATATCTCTACGAAGGGCGCAGGGTGGATGTAAAAGCTGTCGGCCAGCGGGCCCTTTCGGTAGAAACCAGCACCAAATATACAGGAACCCTGTCCGAGATTAATACAACAACCAGAACGATTGTTCTGAAGCTCGCAGGAGGGCAAACTCTTACTCTGGGTTATCCACAGGTAATAGATATTCTCGGACGTACATCTTCTGCCATCACAGAAATACCTCTTAACTCTTCGGTAACCGCAGTGCTTACGAGCAATCAGGATGTCATCTCAGTGCTTAAAGTGAACTCATCAGTACAGGTTGAAATCACTACCCTTAATGCACCAATGAATAAGCTGGGTGTGAAATGGTCCGGAGGAACGCTTGAACTGAATACTTTGACTTTAGCGATGACCAATGAAGCAGGGCAAACCCTGAAAATTGGCGACTTGAAGGTCGGTGATTATGTGAATCTGACCGTAAGCGGCAGCACTCCAGTATCACTTCAGTACATCAAGCAGAATACTGGTGTTGTGTCGTCAGTAGATGCAGCTGCAGGTTCGTTCGTGCTTAAGGATTATGCAGGCACCTCCCAGACGATTGCAGTCAGCGGTGGCGTAAAAATTATCCGTGACGGTGTCACTACGACAGGTCTTGGCAGTCTGACTACAGCTGACCGGGTAGATGTCCGTAAAGATGCTGACGGATCAGTGATCGTCACTGTACTGAAGCAGCTTACCCGCTCGGTTTCGCGTTACGACAGCCTAAATAACCAGATCGTAACCAAACGCTCTTCTCTGAGCGATACGAATTATCAGTTCGCGATCACTTCGAGTGTATATATTCACCAGGGTGACACGACTTTATCCGTGCAATCTCTCAAAGAAAATGATAATATTATATTGTATTTCAAAAACGATGTCTTAGTTGAAGTCGTGAAACAATAGTGGCAATGGTGATTTTCCGTGAGAAACACCGTCTTGATCCAGGAGATTGTCTGGATCAAGACGTTTTTTTTGAAATATAAGCGGTTATACTTGTTTATATTTCATTACATCAGAGAAGATACGCTCGTCTGGTTTGTTGAGTGTAAATACTCCGTGGAGGGGACGCCGGTGAAAGTTGCAGAGGTCCGCCACATTCTGGATACGATTCGAGACATGTTTCCTGATGCGCATTGCGAGCTGAATCACAGCAACGCTTTTGAGCTAACCATTGCGGTGCTGCTGTCAGCCCAATGTACGGACGCAACAGTGAACAAAGTGACCGAGGACCTGTTCCAAAAGTACAAAACCCCTCTTGACTATATTTCCGTGCCGCTGGAGGAATTGGAGAGGGATATCCGGCGTATCGGCTTGTATCGCAATAAGGCTAAGCATATTCAAAGCCTTTGTTCTATTCTTATAGAGCAATATGGCGGAGAAGTGCCACAGGCTCATGACTTGCTGGTAACATTGCCGGGGGTCGGCCGCAAGACTGCGAATGTCGTTGTGTCCAACGCTTTTGGCGTACCTGCGATTGCTGTGGATACCCATGTGGAACGGGTATCCAAGCGGCTCGCACTTGCGGGCTGGAAGGATTCCGTACTGGAAGTGGAGAAGAAGCTGATGAAGGCGGTGCCGCGTGAGGAATGGACACTTACACATCATCGGCTGATCTTTTTTGGCCGCTATCACTGCAAAGCCCAGAATCCAAGTTGTCAGGTATGCCCGCTCTTGGATGTATGCCGTGAGGGCAAGAAACGTATGAAAACAGCTGTAATCAGGAAAGATAATGATGTTTTAAAGGCAAGTAAAAAGTTAGAGATGAAGAAGAGGATGGGATAGAGATGAAATGCATTTCTGTATATACCAATAATTTTGAAGCTTTTTCCGATATTTTTGACCGTGTAGTGGAAAGTCCGTTGGAAGAAAATGAAGAGCAGGAAGTAGAAGGCATCACGATCAGCCATTCCGGCGATGTGCCTGAGCATTACCTGGAGCGGATGTCCCAGAAGCCTGAAGTGGTTGTTATGAGAGACAAATCCCGTGGTCTGACCATTCTTCAGCACGGTAAAGTATTCGAAATTCTGCTTCCGGTACTGGAAACAGCGTAATAGGATTTACACACAAAGAGCCGGCCTTGGGGCCGGCTCTTTGTTCGTCATACGTTTTTGAAAACGTGGGGACATCTTTATGGAATGAGCTTAAGATGAGAACTTCCTTAAACGCAAGGAGTATGCAATATAGACCATGGTGGAAGGTACGAATGCCATGACGCACAACACTAAGACTACGAGAGATGAGTACTCCAGAAGTGAACTGTTCCATACCTTTGTAGACAGGGACCTTAAAGCAATACTTCCTAAGGTCAGCAACAGTGTTATGAAAGCTGATGTTTTGCTGATCCGGGCAACCTTGGTATATTTGTCATATATAGTCGCTCGGTCAGTATGGATGGGAACAGTTCCCGGTTCTGCCGAGAAGATATGGAAGTCTCCGGCGGAGCATACATAAGTCCAGCCGCTGTCTGCAAAAATATTATGGTACTCTGCTTCCTCTTCCTTCGGCAATTCACGTATATCCAGACAATAAATCTGCTTATGCGGCTCACCCCTGCGGATTACGTAACCAAATAAAGAGAAATGATCCAGAAACCAGCCTTTTTCTGACAGTGCGCTTAATTTGTTCATATCCTCTTCCTCGACAAATGCCAGACCTTTCGTTATCACATAACGTGTTTGTTTATCCTTCTTCATGAGATGATTCCTCCTTCGCAGTTTGTATTGCGGTGTTCCCGTGTGCAACCATTCTAAGTCTCCGTTCGACCTCAGCTGTAATAATAAGCTCCCCACTTTGAGTAATCTGATAAGTCTTCCGCCGGTCATCGTCGTCCTCATTCAATAGGATATAGCCTGATTTCTGCATTTTCTTGATTAGGGTGTAAAGTGTTGCAGGCCCGATTTTGACTTCCCCGTTCGTCAGTTCTTCAATATATTTCATGATTGCATAGCCGTGTTTCGGAGTGAGTAAGGCAAGCAGGATGTAGTAAGCCGAATCAGTCAACTGTTCGGTCTGCAGTGAATTAGCTCTGGACATTGGCGCACCTCCATTTTCTAAAATAACAGGTATATCTGTTATGGATATATCCATTAGTGATATATCTGATATGGATATAATAATTCCATAATATTGCATTGTCAAGTCAGGGATGCAAAATTTTTAGTCAACTGAATTTTGTAAAGGTTTATAGGGGATTTTGTAATTCGTGAATATTTGATTTGTGGCAAACTGGTGATAAAATGTAATTATTCTAGTTATGCCATTTATTTTTACGTTAAGATATATTTATTTTAGATATCGCTTTATGAAGGGTACGTACATAGACTTCAAACAAAGTCGATTTTTTCTAGGATGCAGCGGAGGTGGATATAGTGGCAGCAGAACAAATCAAGATTAAAACAGAGAATGTGACGGATTCGCCGCTTACTCTGCTGGGAGCACTGATGGAACGGTGGGGGGAGACGGAAACGCAGCGGGTACTCTCCGATTTGGAGAGTAAAGAGTGTGCACGTGAGCTGACACTCACCTTTTGCGGACATTTTTCGGCAGGGAAGTCGAGTATGATTAACAGGTTATGCGGCAGCAATGTACTGCCTTCCGGGCCCGTTCCGACCAGTGCCAATGTCGTGTCTATCCGCAGCGGAGCACCACGCGTACGGCTCTATCCCAAGGTGGAAGGACAGAATGAGACAAATTCCGCATGGGAGACCACACCGGAGAAATTGCAGGAATATTGCCGCAAGGGCGGTGATTATTCTGCGATTGAAGTCTGGGAGGATGTGCCTTTGCTTGGAGCACATGGTGTTCTGATGGACACTCCGGGGGTTGATTCCACGGATGACGGGCATCAAGCCGCGACGCGCTCCGCACTGCACTTGGCCGATGTGGTGTTTTATGTGATGGATTACAATCATGTACAGTCGGAAAATAACCTGGCTTTTGCCAAAAACCTCAGTGATTGGGGCAAACCGCTGTATCTAATTATCAATCAGATTGACAAGCACCGTGAACAGGAAATTGCCATTGAAGCCTATCGGCAGCAATTGGAAAGCGCTTTCCATGAATGGGGAATTCAATCCGCTGGTATTTTGTTCACTTCACTTAAGGACATGGAGCATCCGCTAAATCAATGGGACGGTCTGCTTATGCTGATTCGCCAGCTGCTGGATCATCGGGAGGAGCTGCTTGGCTACAGCTTGTCCCGCTCGGTACATCATGTGGCCGATGCGGTAGTGACAGAATACCGCGAGCAGCAGCAGGAGGAGCGCGAAGCACTGCTGGAAACATCGGGCGGTGTGGATAAGTACACCGTGGAAAGAGCGCTCCAGGTTTGTGACGAAGAGCGTAAGGAGCTTGCAGAGCTGCCTGATCAGTCAATTCTAACGCTGCGCAACGCACTCGATGCACTGCTGGGCAACAGCAACCTGATGCCTGCCGATGTAAGGGAAGCTGCAGGTGCTTATGCTGAAAGCATGGCTCCCGGCTTCCGGCAGGGCCTGCTGTTCACGGCTGCGAAACGGGAGAAGGTGCAAGCAGAACGGCTAAAAGCCTGGCACGGACTGCAAACGCGGGAAATCACCGCCCAACTGGAATGGCATATTCTTCAGTTGATCCGGGAATGGGCCGAAGGCCTTGGAGTATGGGAGGAGGGGGCCGAGAATCTGCTCAAGCAAAGTTTTCCGGCGGTGAGCCAGGAGTGGCTGGCGGCTGCTGTGAAGCCGGGAACCGGGGCCTCGGGCGAGGCGTTGCTTAATTTCACCCGCACGCTTGCGGCTGAAATTAAAGCCCAGTTCCGCCGGGCTGCCCTGTCTCTTGGCGATGAGCTGCTGGCGAAGCTGCCGCTGCTGCTGGAAGAGCGGTGCGCCGATCTGTCGCGCCGCGAAGAAGCCCTGCAGCGGCAGGCGCGCGCGCTAGCCGCGCTGGCTGCCCTTGACCGCGCGGCGGATGCCCGCGCGGCAGAGCTCGCGGCGCTGCTGCCGCCGCGCCGTA
>NZ_JBGJZP010000035.1:0-49266 GCF_042610515.1 Paenibacillus paludis | reverse complement strand
CTCTCCAAATTGGTATTTAGAAAGAGCGATTGCTCAATTTGAAACATCTGACGAGAATTTACATTCTCAAGATGAAATTTCTAAAGCGTATAAATACGCTGTGAAACTCATCAGTTTTGGATCTCACTTGCGTGATTTCCCACTCACTCGTTGTTCAGTTTTCAAAGATCAATGCCTCTTTTTTCGTCGTCGTTGCTTGTCAGCAGCGACCTTTATAATATATCACAGCACCCTCACTTCAGTCAAGCGTTTTTTTAATTTCTTTTTTCGCTTTCCTTATTGGCAAGTTATCAAGTGATATCTTGTCCAAAGGGCCGAGACTTAATGTATCATAAATTAATAACATGCGTCAACCATTAAAACAAAGTTATTTTTAAACCGAGCAGCATCAGGACTCCCGGAAGTCCAAGAATCGTTACTGCGCCTATGGTTGCCGGGTTTAAAGGAAGATAAACTTCCGTAAGCAATCCGGAGAAATTCACTATATAAATGCCCAGTGCAGCAAGAATAAGATGAGTTCCAAACAAACTAAGCCAGGCCCAGCCCAATTTTTTACGGAAAACTATTAATATCAATAATAACCCGGATAATATCAATACGCCCATTGCAGCCAATCTTAGCATTGTGCTCCCCCTTTACATGTCTTGTCCAAACTTATAATAGACTGCGGTTAAGCCCCAAGCTTTTAGCATGCTTAAGATGAATCTGATATTTGCGTTCAGCTGCCTCCAGAATATATATCGCGTAATCAATTTGATCCTGACCCAGCGCCTCATCAAACATCAAATAGGCTCTTTGCCACTCCGCTTGTGCCTTGCACACCTCAAGGTATACATTCCAATGCTCATCCAAGTCTGACACCTGAACATCTTTTGCGTCGTTTCCCTGCTTTCTGGAGCCCCACCAACCCATTTGCGATTCCCCCTCAAGAATAATTCTATGCTTTGATAACGCGGCTTCCGCGTCTTGCATATTCTCATTCATATAAAGATGGGGACAAACTTAGAACTAAAAAAGTCCCACAAAGCAAGACGGCGGTTCATAGCTTATCTTGTATGTAATGTATCGTTCAGGACGTATGCGCCCTCGTATATACAAAAAAGAAGCCCTCACGGGCTTCCTTCGCTGATTATGATGTCAGAACTGCTTAGAGCTCACGACGGCCTTCCAAAGCTTTGGATAAGGTAACCTCGTCCGCATACTCCAGATCGCCCCCCACGGGCAAGCCATGGGCTATTCTGGTGATTTTAATATCGAACGGACGGACCAGACGGGAGATATACATGGCCGTAGCTTCACCCTCAATATTGGGGTTAGTGGCCATAATAAGCTCTTTCACTCTCTCGTCGCTCAGACGGGTCAACAGTTCCTTGAGTCTTATATCATCAGGACCTATGCCCTCCATCGGTGAAATCGCACCCTGAAGCACATGATAGTAACCGTCGAACTCCTTGGTTCTCTCTATGGCTACAAGATCCTTGGAGTCTTGTACCACACAGATCACTGAGGTATCTCGGGTTTTGTCCTGACATATACGGCATGGATCGGTGTCCGTAATGTTGCAGCAGACCGAGCAGTAATGAAGATTGCGTTTGACACTGACAAGCGCTTTGGCAAAATCAATAACTTCATCCTCTTTCATGTTGAGTACATGAAAAGCCAGCCGGGCTGCTGTCTTCGGGCCGATCCCGGGCAAACGTGTAAAAGCTTCAATCAGCTTGGCTAGCGGTTCTGGATAATACAAATTGATGGTTCTCCTTTGGTCTGGAGTGGAGTAGGCCTAGAATAAGCCAGGGATCTTCATTCCGCCGGTGAATTTACCCATGTCATTGTTAGCCAGCTCTTCAGCCTGGGTAAGGGCGTCGTTTACAGCGGTGATGACAAGATCCTGCAGCATTTCGATATCTTCCGGATCAACAGCCTCTGGTTTGATTTGCATGGACAGCAGCTTCTTATGGCCATTCACTTGAACAGTAACCACGCCGCCGCCGGAAGAACCTTCGATCGTCTTGCTTCCCAGTTCTTCTTGGGCTTTGAGCATTTGCTCCTGCATTTTTTTAACCTGTTTCATCATTTGGTTCATATTATTCATAAGTCGTCTCTCCTTTGGAATGCGCTTTTTGCGCTCATAGGCTTAAATGCTACTCTTTTATGACAACAAGGTCTTCTCCAAAGAGCTGGATAGCCTCGTCAATCCATGGTTCAGTCTTTGTCTCCGCAGTTTCATGCTCATGCTCGAGACGAAGCTCCTCCTTGCCCGGTTGTGCAGCAGACTTCTGCGCCGCTTCATTCCAGTCGCGCAGAAGTATCGTGACCAACCGGTAGGGTTTACCCAGCCGTGCAGCTAACACATTCTCAATCACCTGTCTGTTGGCAGGTTTCTCTGTGGTGTCCCGGTGAATTGTGTTCTTAAAGGCCACAAGCACCGCATCTTCCATTACGGACACAGGCTCACCGTCAACAAACCAGGCATGCACGGTTACCTTCTCCTCCTTCACCCCTTGCAAGACGACGCTCCATTGTTTAAACACCGAGGCGAAATCAGCACTGTCTTTACCGGCGATGAATTTATCCAGCTGCGGAGGCAGCTTGGAGGGCGAGGAGATTCGTGAAGCTGAGCTTTGGGCTGGCTTCTGGGCGGAAGCCTGATCTCTTGAGCCGTTACCGGATATCCCTCCGGACTGCATAGCCTGCTCGAGCTTCTTCTCCAATGCGGCAATCTGACGCTTAAGAAGCTCCAGTTCCCCCGAATCCACGGAGGAGCTGCCCCCTGAAGACTGCAGGGAGGTCGCTGAGCCAGGGGCAGCCGCCAGAATCGGAGCTCCTCCGCCCTGCTGCAAGCTGCATAACTTCATCAGCGCCACTTCAAACAAAGTCTGCGGATGAGTGGCATATTTCATTTCTCCCAGATAGTGGTTCAGGGTCTCGACAATTTCAAACAGCCGCTCCCGGGAGAACGCTGCTGCCATGTCGCGGAATTCAGCAGGATTGAGAACCCGGTCTGTTAGCTGATCCGCGCCCGGCACCATCTTGATCATCAGCAGATCACGGAAATAATACAGCAGGTTCTCCAGACATTTGTCGGCGCTTTTGCCTTCGTGCATAAGCTGCTCGACAAGTTCCAGAAGCAGACCCATATCACCTTCCAGAATGGCTGTTGCAAGGCGGGCAAACTGCTCGGAAGGAATCCCCCCCGTCATCCCCAGCACTTGCTGGTAAGTCACATTGCCGTCTGTAAAGGAAGAAATCTGGTCCAGTATGCTGAGAGCATCGCGCATCCCCCCATCGGAAAGACGGGCAATGTACTGCAATGCATCCGCATCTGCAGTAATGCCTTCCTTCTCACAGATTTCAGTTAGTCGGCCACTCTGCTCTTCGAGCGATACTCTGCGAAAGTCAAAACGCTGGCAGCGGGAAATAATCGTTGCCGGCAATTTGTGAGGTTCTGTCGTCGCCAAAATGAACATGACATGGGGCGGCGGCTCCTCCAGCGTCTTTAGCAGAGCGTTGAACGCTTCTGTTGTCAGCATATGCACTTCATCAATAATATACACTTTACGGCGTACTTCGGTAGGCGCATATTTCACCTTATCCCGCAGATCGCGAATCTCTTCAACACCCCGGTTGGAGGCCGCATCAATTTCCTGCACATCCATTACGTTGCCAGCGGAAATCCGCACACAGGATGGACATTCATTGCATGGCTCCGGACCCGGACCGCGCTCGCAATTGACCGCTTTGGCGAGCACTTTGGCAGCACTCGTCTTGCCAGTTCCCCGCGGGCCGCTGAACAGGTAGGCATGCGAAACCCGCTGTTCACGAATCGCATTCTGCAGCGTCTGGATAATGTGCTGTTGTCCTACCATGTCTTGAAACGACTGCGGCCGCCAAGCACGGTACAGCGCGATATGTTCCACTATGCATTACCCTTTCTTAGGCTGCCGCTTTCCGGCATTTGTCGCTAATTTATTATACTATATTCCCCAGACTTTGACCAAAAACAAAAAGCATCTTTGCTTGTGGCAAAGACGCTATCATTAACGATATGTTCATAATATAAAACCGTGCACCTGTTATTGATGGCTGCGATCCAAGCGGCAACCCTACAAGACTGCTCGGGCTAGGCTACCCTCCGGCACAAGAGTAAACTTGCTTATGGCTGCTTCCTTCCGGACCTGACCAGGTTCACAAGCACTCATTGCGGAGGACCCAACCGTCAACACAGTCCATAGGGACCAAGGCCTCACATCGACAGCACCTCTAACAGGAATTCAACCTCGCTACAGCGGATTGCGAGTTACAGGGCACCGCTACCTCCCCGTCTAGCACGGCGAAGATAAGTATAGCTCACCGCCCGGTAAAAATCAACCCGGCAAGCGGAAACGGCATTCTTTTCCTCTGGTATATAAAAACCCCCTGGCTAAAAAGCCAAGGGGCAGTCCAATCTTATGCCACTGAAAGGCAAGGCTGATTAGATACCGTATTTCTTCTTGAATTTATCAACGCGACCACCGGCATCAAGGAATTTCTGCTTGCCAGTGAAGAACGGATGGCAGTTAGAGCAAATTTCGACGCGCAGCTCTTGTTTAACAGAACCGGATTCGAATGTGTTGCCACATGCGCAGGTTACCTTAGTAAGGTTGTACTTGGGTTGGATTGCTTGTTGCATTTGAATTTCACCTCTCATGCCCTAGGACTCATGCGGACCCAGAGTTATTAAACATACAACGGTATTTTAGCATGAAAGGTAGAAGTCTGCAATATGTTTGAAGCCCATATTTCCGTGCTACATATGGACTCTGCGCTGTTTGGCACGGGCCAAATCCGCTGGAGGGACATGAGTGAAGGAGCCTATAACCACACCCGGAAGTTCCTCGCGGAAAATCTCAAGCATGGTCTTCATCCCCAGAATTTCGCCTTGCGCCGGAGGAATGAGTTCTAAATAGCTCTCGGGATCAATGTTCAGATTACGCATCTGAATCAGTTTCAGATCTGTACGTCTTACAAACTCCACCATCGCCTCAATTTCTTCCTCGCGATCCGTGACCCCGGGGAAAATCAGATAATTGATAGACGTATATACACCCTGCGCCGCAGCGTATTTCAACGACTTCTCCACATTTGCCAAAGTGTAGCCGCGAGGCTTGTAATAAGCGTTGTAATGGTCATCCAAGGCACTGATCGTACTCACCCGCATCAAATCAAGCCCTGCATCAACAATCCCGCGGATATGGTCGCTCAGCCCGGCGTTGGTGTTGATATTGATGTAGCCCATATCAGTAACCGAACGCACTTCACGAATAGACTCAATAATTAATTTGGCCTGTGTGGAAGGCTCGCCTTCACAACCCTGACCGAAGCTGATGATGGACTGAGGCGTCTTCAGATGCTCCAGCATGACTTGAGAAATTTCATCCACCGTAGGCCGGAAGTTCATACGGGTCTGCGGCGATACAAACCCGCTGTCATCAGGCTGTTCGGAAATACAGCCAAAGCACCCGGCATTGCAAGAATAGGAGACCGGAACCGCACCTTCCCAACGACCTAAAAAGGTATTTGAGGAAGTCAGGCATTCATAGCCCAGCGCGCAGTTGGAAAGATGATCATATAGACGGTTCTCCGGATACTTGGCGGTCAAATCACCGACTCCGGCTTCCACATTCTCCCGGTCACAATTCAAAGGGTTCCATTGTTCGGGATCATCCGTAAGTTCAGCAGCTACGTAGAAGCCGCCATCCTTCCACACTACAGCGGAATATCCGAACAGCGGAAGCTTATATGACTTGTCTGTCTTGACATAACCAGGAAGACAAAGTCTTGTAAAACCCTGCGGCAACAGTGCGCCTACAGCCTGGGAACCTTCCGGCAACGGCAGCATTTCCCCTGTCTCGGGGTTCATGCCTACTGCCCGCGTATTAGGCAGTCCTACCAGCGTCGCGCCTTCCGGCAGCGGAATCAATTCTTCCTCCAGCATCTCAACAATCATATCTCCGCTGCGGGCAAGCCCGTACAGCTCGGGATGATCATATACGTTTCCTTGCCCGTCGGCATATACCAAATACATGTTAGTCTCCTCTTATATTAATTCTCAGGTTGTAGGGACAGTAGGTGTCTTGGGCCGTGTTGTCCGGCGCGCCGACGAACCGCTATTAGAAGTTCCGCCATTGCTGGCAGTACCGCTTGCCGATGAACCCTCTTTGCTTCCGGCCACATCAAAAGACGCCAGGAATTCGGCATTGGTCTTGGTGTCACGCAGCTTTTTGATGAATCCCTCTACAAAATCGTACGACTCGTTCATATTTTTGCGGATCGCCCAAATGGTGTCGAGTTCTTCCTTGCTCAGCAGCACCTCTTCGCGGCGTGTGCCTGAACGGCGGATGTCGATTGCCGGGAAGATACGTCGTTCCGCCAGCTTGCGGTCCAAATGCAGCTCCATGTTGCCCGTACCTTTAAATTCTTCATAAATGATATCATCCATACGCGATCCGGTATCAATCAATGCTGTTGCAAGGATCGTCAGGCTTCCGCCTTCTTCTACATTCCGCGCAGAACCAAAGAAACGCTTCGGACGGTGGAACGCCGCAGGATCTATCCCCCCGCTAAGTGTCCGGCCGGATGGAGGAACCACAAGGTTATAGGCGCGTGCCAACCGGGTAATGCTATCCAGCAGAATAACAACATCCTTTTTATGCTCAACCAAACGCAGTGCCCGCTGCAGGACAAGCTCAGCTACCTTAATATGATTCTCCGGAAGCTCATCAAATGTGGATGCAACCACTTCGCCTTTTACAGAGCGCTGCATATCAGTTACTTCTTCGGGACGTTCATCAATCAGCAGTACAAACAGTTCAATCTCGGGATTATTAGTGGAGATACTGTTGGCTATTTCTTTCAGAAGGAGCGTTTTTCCTGCTTTGGGAGGTGCTACAATCAAACCGCGCTGCCCCAAACCTACAGGAGCAAGTAAATCCATTATTCGGGTAGATAAATGAGTAGGGGATGTTTCGAGCGGCAGCTTGTCTTGCGGATAAAGAGGTGTCAGCGCCGGGAAATGCAAGCGCTCCGCTGCACTGGCAGGATTCTCGCCATTCACGGCATTTACTTGAAGCAATCCAAAGTAACGTTCATTTTCTTTCGGTGTGCGGCATTTCCCGGAAACAAGATCGCCGCTTCTTAAATCAAATTTGCGAATTTGCGAAGCCGAGATATAAATATCTTCCGCGCTGGGCAAATAGTTAATCGGCCTCAGGAAACCATAACCCTCAGGCAAAATCTCCAGTACGCCTTCCATGAACATGAGCCCGCTTTGCTCCGCTTGTGCACGAAGAATCGCAAAGATCAGTTCCCGTTTCTTCAGCGTTCCGTAGTAGGGAATCTGGTATTTCTTAGCCAGCTTATACAGATCGGTCAGCTTCATTTCTTCCAGATCGGAAATTTGAAGATCCATGTAATAACCACCTATTCAATTTTTGTATGAGTTCGGGCAAAATATGAGTCTATTAAATTGCTCATTAGGATAGGATTACCCAAATTGGAAGGAGATATGCAGTTTAGAGGCAAATATTACTCCTCCCAATTCCTCGGGCAACCTCAATTTCTATTCATTCTCGCGCCAGACCTCGGCACCCAAATTGCGCAGATTGCTAACAAGATTATCATATCCGCGGTCAATATATTCCACACCCGTAACCTCGGTAATGCCTTCCTGAACAGTCAGTCCGGCAATGACCAGCGCCGCACCCGCGCGCAAATCGGCAGCCTTTACTTTAGCAGCGTTAAGCTTGCCGCCTTCAATAATGGCTGATCGCCCTTCTACGCGGATCTTTGCGCCCATCCGCACGAGTTCCGGCACATGCTTAAACCGGTTGCTGTAGACAAAATCGCTAAGGACGCTAACTCCCTCAGCCTGGGTCAATATACTTGTCATCGGGGATTGAAGATCGGTGGCAAAACCGGGGTATACCAAAGCCTTAACATCGACATGCTCATATCGGGCTCTGCCGATCACACGAATGCTTTCGTCCAGTTCTTCAATTTCTACGCCCATCTCCAGCAGTTTGGCGGTTAATGCCTCCAAATGTTTGGGGATAACGTTATCTATTAACACGTTGCCGCGCGTTGCTGCAGCAGCAATCATATATGTCCCAGCTTGAATCCGGTCGGGAATGATGGAATGACGGCAGCCATGCATCTCCGTAACGCCTTCGATCCGGATGGTTTCGGTACCGGCGCCTTTAATAACTGCGCCCATAGAGTTTAATAGGGTAGCTACATCTATAATCTCAGGCTCTTTAGCCGCATTTTCAATAATTGTAGAGCCTTTGGCCCGTGAAGCCGCAAGCATAATGTTAATGGTCGCTCCAACGCTGGATACATCCAGATAAATTTTCGCACCGCGCAGTTCCTTAGCATAAAGATGAATCGAACCATGATCATTGGTCACGGTCGCTCCCAGCGCCTCAAAACCTTTGATGTGCTGGTCAATTGGGCGGGGTTCAAAATTACAGCCGCCGGGAAGACCAATTGTCGCTTCTTTGAATCTTCCAAGAAGCGCTCCCATCATATAATATGAAGCCCGCAATTTCTTAACGGGGCCGTTAGGCATTGGAATGGAGACGATACGGGAGGGATCAATTCTCATCTGGTTGCCTGACCACGACACAGTCGCACCAAGCTCTTCCAGAATTTCAGAGTAAACAGCCACATCACTAAGGGAGGGCAAATTATCCAGAACAACTTCAGATTCGGCTAAAATCGCCGCAGGAATAAGCGCAATTGCGCTATTCTTCGCTCCGCTGATGGTTACAACGCCCTCTAGCGGACGTCCACCGCCAATCATTAATTTTTCCATAGATTTATCTGGTTCCCCCTACGTGTATTGCAACTTATCCGGCAATACCTGCTGTGGCATTTTTGGTGAATAAAATGGAAAGACACCGGCTAAGCGGTGTGCTTTCCATATCAAACTATTCAACTGGACAGCGTTAAATAACCTGTCCCGGTGCATAAAGATATTAATCTGTGCAGATGCACAAAGGAAAGAGCACTCTTAACAAGGGTAGCTCGTCCGCTAAGGGCGGAAATAAATTACGCTTTGTTGCTGGATCCGAACTCGCGGATTTTACCAATAACGGTTTGTTTGATGGCATCGCGGCCTGGTGCGATAAATGTACGTGGATCGTAAGCATCAGGTTTAGCAGCAAGAACTTCGCGAACTACTTTAGCAAATGCGATTTGGTTCTCAGTGTTTACGTTGATTTTGGAAGTACCCAGGGAGATCGATTTCTTGATATCGTGCTCAGGGATACCTGTACCACCGTGCAGAACCAGTGGAAGTTTAACCGCGTTGCGGATTTCTTCCATTTCTTTGAATCCGAGGTTAGGCTCGCCATGGTAAGGACCGTGTACGGAACCAAGTGCTGGAGCCAAAGTGTCGATGCCGGTTTCTTTAACGATGCTTACGCATTCGTTCAGGTCAGCATATTGAATGCCGCCGATAACGTCATCTTCTTGTCCGCCAACTGTACCTACTTCGGCTTCTACCGAAACACCTTTAGCGTGTGCATAGTCAACGACTTTTTTAGTCATTTCAATGTTTTCGCTGATTGGGTGGTGGGAACCGTCGATCATTACGGAAGTAAATCCGGCATCAATGGCTTCCTTACATTTGTCAAAGCTAGAACCGTGATCCAGGTGAATCGCTACAGGAACGGTGATTTTCATGTCATGAACAAGACCTTCAACCATCTTTACAACAGTGTAGAACCCGCCCATGTGACGAGCTGCGCCTTCGGATACACCAAGGATAACCGGTGATTTCTCTTCTTCTGCGGCACCAAGAATCGCTTGAGTCCACTCCAGGTTGTTGATGTTGAACTGGCCTACTGCATATTTTCCTTCAAGTGCTTTGTTTAACATGTCTGTCATAGATACTAATGGCATGGTTTCAATCCTCCTAAGAATGTTGGTTGCTTATATATAAGCCGACATCACATACAGGCTTATTATAGCACATCCTGTGTTAAATACTAAATAGGGTACACAAAAAAATGTCCCGGTGGGACGATATTCATCCAGCCCATATCCCAGCGGAACTCATCCTTTTTAGATTGTCCATTTCAGGAGTATCCCAAACGGCCTACTCCAACACTAGCTGCACTGGTCTATCGACTTGCTGTTAAGATGCATGTTCACGGCTACCCGCATCTCATCAATGTCAAAAGGTTTGGTAAAGTGCATCAGTGCCCCGAGTTTCGTCGCTTCCTTAATCATATCCAGCTCTCCGTAGGCAGTCATCATAATCACCTTTATGGCCGGATTGATTTCCTTCAAATGCTTCAGGATTTCGAGTCCGTCCATTCCCGGAATCTTCATATCAAGCAGAACCAAGTCTGGGGATTCACTACGAACAATGTCCAGTGCCAATTTTCCGTTAGCTGCTTGAAAAGTGGTATACCCTTCGCTATTAAAGACTTCCATGAGAAGAATCCGGATTCCGTTCTGATCGTCGACAATTAATACTTTCTTCTTTTCCATATCATACCCTCCCAGATTTAAGGCAGATTGACTATACCGCGCTCCGCACAGCTAACGGCCCACTACAACTTAGTCTATACGAAACCTATAATTCGTGCTTTACAGCCAAAATCCTGCTAATTGGATAAAATGGGTAAATACAATCCATATAATGGTTAAATACTGACTACCCGGGAATGGTAAATTCAAAACTATAAAAATTAAATTTCTCAACATCAGAAAAGGTATTCAAACCCTTATAACTAAAAAAAAACGGCTTTGCCGTCCTTAACGAAGGACGACATCCGTTTTTGCAGAAATGAAGGAAAAGGTATAGCGCACAACCTATAACTGTCCTATATTTCAAGTGGAAACGGCTTTGCCGTCCTCAAAAGGACGGTATCCGTTTCAGCGAGAAATAGAAGGATAATTTATAGCGTGTAGCATATAAATTCTTATATTTTGAAGAAAGCCTCCAGATGGAGGCTTTCAAAGGCCCGTGAAGGCCGGTTTGACATATGAATTACAGTTGTTCGGAATGAGTCAGCGAAGCTTTGACAAATTCACGGAAGAGCGGCTGCGGACGGTTCGGACGGGAAGTGAATTCCGGATGGAATTGTACCGACAGGAACCAAGGATGACCCGGAAGCTCCACAATTTCCACCAGACGTCCATCAGGTGAAGTCCCGGAGATCACGAGACCCGCTTTTTCAATTTCGTCGCGGTAGGCGTTATTGAACTCATACCGATGACGGTGGCGTTCATAGACCAGTTCATCATCATAGCAGGACATAGCCAGTGAATCCGGCAAAAGCTTGCAAGGATACAGTCCAAGACGCATGGTGCCGCCCATATCTTCGATATCCTTCTGCTCAGGGAGCAGATCAATCAGCGGATGCGATGTAGTCGGATCAATCTCCGAACTGTTCGCCCCTGCCAGTCCCAACACGGAACGGCCGTATTCGATAACGGAAACCTGCATTCCCAGGCAAATCCCGAAGAACGGGATCAATTGCTTACGGGCATAACGGATTGCGGAGATTTTACCTTCAATCCCCCGGTCGCCGAAGCCGCCTGGCACCAGAATGCCGCCTACTCCGCCAAGCAGTTCGTCTACATTCTCGTCGGTCACCATCTCGGCGTCCACCCAGCGGAGCTTCACTTCCGCATTGGCTGCGAAACCTGCATGCGAAAGCGACTCCACCACACTCAGATATGCATCATGCAAAGCAACATACTTGCCGACAATAGCGATCTCCACGGTGTGTTCCAGCTTCTGGATCCGCTCCAGCATGCTTTCCCATTCACGCATATCCGGCGCAGGTGTAGTCAGCTTCAAATGATTAACCACAATCTCATCCAGACCTTCATCACGCAGGTTAAGCGGAACCTCATACAGCGTGGAAGCATCACGGCACTCAACTACTGCATTGGCGTCGATGTCACAGAACAAGGCAATTTTGGCCTTCATGTCTTCAGAAAGCGGATATTCCGTACGGCATACGATCACATTCGGCTGAATCCCAATGCTGCGCAGCTCCTTGACACTATGTTGTGTCGGCTTTGTCTTTACTTCACCCGCAGCCTTAATATAAGGAATCAAGGTTACGTGGATATACATTACATTTTCCCGGCCAATATCACCCTTAATCTGACGGATAGCTTCCAGGAACGGAAGGCTCTCAATGTCGCCCACAGTACCACCGATCTCGGTAATAACTACATCAGAACCAGTCTCGCGGCCGGCGCGGTATACCCGTTCCTTGATTTCATTCGTGATGTGAGGAATAACCTGAACCGTGCCGCCCAAATATTCCCCGCGCCGTTCTTTGCTGATTACGGAGGAATAAATTTTACCTGTCGTCACATTGCTGTTCTTTGACAGATTGATATCAATAAACCGTTCATAGTGTCCAAGATCGAGGTCAGTCTCCGCACCATCATCGGTGACAAATACTTCCCCGTGCTGATAAGGACTCATAGTTCCAGGGTCTACATTGATATAAGGATCAAATTTCTGGATCGTCACCTTCAGACCTCTGTTCTTGAGCAGCCTGCCCAGCGAAGCAGCGGTGATGCCCTTGCCCAGGGAAGACACAACGCCACCCGTTACAAAAATATACTTTGTCACTGTAAAACCCTCCTAAATAAAGTCCAGAAATTCAGGCGACGCATTTGTTTATCGTAACCCTTTTTTCCATCATCAAAACGGGGAACTTAAAAGTTACTTCTGCCATCCCAAAAAACCAGGGATGCGTTCATCCAATCACGGAAAAACCATCTAAAAAAACAAAAAAGTGACACCCGTAGAGCCGGGGCACTTTTTATTTTAGAAAATAATATTAACGTTCATTATAAGCCCATGCAATAGTTTACTCTGACGGTCCTACCCATGTCAAGGGAGGAATTCTGCCCTAGCGCACTATTCTAAAATTCGTCGTTCTCGTCCTCGTCGGCATCTTCGCCTTCGCCGTCTTCGGAGTCATCTTCATCCACTTCGTCTTCGTCAATGTCATCTTCATCAATGACAACATCCTCGTCAACTTCTTCTTCGCTGTCGTCGTCTGAATAGAGGTCGTCGCGATCTTCGTCGATAACGTCGAAGTCCTCTTCCTCAGCAGCATAGTTCTCTTCTTCTTCGGCAAAATCATCATCTTCCAAATCGTCGTCTTCATCGTTGATGATACGAACGCGTTTGGTATTGCCGACAGGATCATCGGAGCGTTCCAGAGGGTACCAGCGTTTCAGCCCCCACAGGTTGGTTCCGACACAGGCAAAACGCCCGTCAATGTTAATCTCGGTATATAACTGGGCAATAGTATCTTGGCTTTCTTGCTCGGTCATACCGCGCAGCTTGGCTACTTCAACCATCAGGTCACGGTAATAAAAAGGTGTGTTGGCTGCTTTAAGCACCAGGAAAGCCAGGTCCACCATCGGTATTTCTTTAACTTTCTCAGGGTCCAGCTTTAAATTGAGTGGCGTACTCACTAAAGGACACTTCCTCTCACGCATTGTTCACTTTACAAATCATACTTAATTTATCATATCCATTAACAAACCTAAGTAAAACCTATTTGCCAGCAAATTGCAAGTCAATTGCGGTGAGAGGCCGGAAGATTCGCTTTGCGGTCCTGGTATGGAGATTTGTTTCTGGCGTTCCGGAAGGTTTGAAGCGCTTTCGGATGTTGCAGCCACTGCTTGCACGGGCACGAACAAAGCAGTTCGATCTGATCATATGTACCCGGCTGTCCCAGCGCCAGGAAATCTGTGATAAACCTTCTTTTTTGAAAGAGACACACAGCCGGTTCTGTACAAAAGATATGAAGAAAGTATAGCGCCAAGCTCATACTCCTTATTTGCTAAAAAAGGCGGAGGAAATTCCTCCGCGCATGACTGTATCCACGCCAAGGATCGGCTCCTTACGGGATGTTGCAAAGAGAGGTTTAGATCTCTTCCGTTTATTTTATGTGAAGCGCCGCCTTTTGACACGATGGGCAGCCCATTTCGCTAAAAAAGGGCAAGTTCCCATTCGGACGTCCGCCTTCTTTCATACAATATGGCAGCACGGCACCGAGGAGGGGACGGCGTATAACTTATGGACTATTACGGATTTTGGCAGATGCTGCTTGATGAGATATCGGCTGCCCCCAAAAATACTACTGAGCGGCGTATTGTTACCTTTAACGATGCCCGCCAGTATGCCGGAGCGCTGTCACAGTGGAAGGCGCTGAAGAAAAAGCGGCCCGGGCTGCGGCAGGTTCAGGTTTCCCCGCTGATTCGGGCCTTCTTTCTGCCTGCTGCGGGTGCAGAAAGACTGATGGATAAATTCTCCGATTTGCTGCGTATTGAAGATGACCTGCGGATACAGGTCCACTCCGCGTCCCCGGACAAGAGCGGAACCGCCGTCATGCCATGGGGGGTGAAGGCGATACATGCTCCCCAGGCCTGGTCCAAATCAACCGGAGTGCATGTGAAAATAGGCGTCATTGACACGGGGGCCGATTACCGCCATCCCGATTTGAAGCATTCCCTGGCCTCCGGTGTGAATCTGCTGCACCGCGGCATGCTGCCGCTCGATGATAACGGGCATGGCACTCATATTGCCGGTACACTGGCCGCAGCGGGCGGCACGCGCGGAATGATGGGCGTAGCCCCGCGGGCACTGGTGTATCCGGTCAAAGCCTTTGACCACAGCGGCTCGGCCTATGTGTCGGATATTGTCCTTGGAATCGACTGGTGTGTACAGAACAAGATCGACATTATCAATATGAGCTTCGGGATGAAAACAAGAAGCAAAGCACTTCATGATGTGGTGATCAAGGCCTATCGGGCCGGGATCGCTATCATCGCCTCCTCCGGCAATGACGGCAAACGGGGCGGGGACTATCCCGCCCGCTACCCCGAGACGATCGCCGTCGGCGCCCTGGACAGAAGGCACCGCGTAGCGGCCTTCAGCAACCGCGGTCCGTACATCGATGTGTACGGACCAGGCGAAAGCGTGCCCTCCTGCTGGCTGAGGGAGGGCTACAAAGAGATGAGCGGCACCTCCATGGCGACCTCGCATGTCACCGGTGCCGCTGCACTGCTGCTCGCGCTGCGGCCGTCGCTTACGCCGCGCGAGCTGAAGCTGCTGCTGCGCCGCACGGCTTCGCCGGTGCGGCTGCGCAAGGGCCAGCGCCGCGCTTCCCTGGGCGGCGGCGCGGCCGATGCCCTGCGCCTGCTGCGGGCGGGCGCACGGGCTAAGCCCGTTGCCGCCGCCGCGAAGGCGTAGGCAACGGGCGGCAAATGCCGCCGCTGCGCTCTGCGGCGGCGCGCAGCAGCAGGCCCCTCCGNCCTGGGCGGCGGCGCGGCCGATGCCCTGCGCCTGCTGCGGGCGGGCGCACGGGCTAAGCCCGTTGCCGCCGCCGCGAAGGCGTAGGCAACGGGCGGCAAATGCCGCCGCTGCGCTCTGCGGCGGCGCGCAGCAGCAGGCCCCTCCGGCACGGGGGCCTGCAACCAGCCCGGACCGGGGGCCGCCCAGATTGCGGGCGGTTCCCGGTCCGGCGTTATTCAAGGCAGGACCCGGCGGCGCCGGTACTGCCTCACGCAAAAAGCTCCGCCTTCCTTTCACCGGAAGGCGGAGCTTTTAAGTTTGCTGGCGCAAGCTGCAGCTACATGCGGTCAGGCGCAGTGACACCGACAAGGCGCAGCACGTTGGAAATCGTCGTGCGCGCAGCGCCCAGCAGGGCGAGACGGGCCACGGTCTGTGCGGCATCCTCGGTAATCACGCGCTCGGCTTTGTAATAGCTGTGGAACAGCGCAGCCAGATCGTAGACGTAGCGGATCAGGCGGTGCGGCGCATAGCCTTCGGCAGCAATGGCAATCTCCGCCGGTAATTCGCCGATTTTGCGGAGCAGATCATATTCATGAGCTGCCGTCAGCTTCGTATAATCGATATCGGCGTAATCCGGCAATGTGATGCCCTGCTCTTCCGCCTGGCGGAAAATACTGCAGATCCGCGCATGCGCGTATTGAACGTAGAATACAGGATTTTCATTGGACGTGGAAATTGCCAGGTCCATATCGAAGTCCAGATGCGAATCCATGCTGCGCATCGTGAAGAAATAACGGATCGCGTCGAGTCCAACTTCTTCCATTAAGTCTTCCATCGTAACCGCTTTGCCGGTACGTTTCGACATTTTGACCTTTTCGCCGTTCTGGAACAGACTGACCATTTGGGCAATCAGCACCACAAGCTTCTCCGAATCGTTGCCAAGGGCCGACATCGCCGCCTTCATCCGCGGAATGTAGCCGTGATGGTCAGCGCCCCAGATATTGATCATTTTATCGTAGCCGCGGCTATATTTATCGCTGTGGTAAGCAATATCAGGCGTGAGATAGGTATAGGTTCCGTCGTTCTTGATCAGTACGCGGTCCTTGTCATCGCCGTATTTGGTCGTCTGCAGCCAGGTTGCCCCGTCCAGCTCATATACCTCTCCGCGATCGCGCAGCTCATCGAGTGAACGCAGCACCTGTCCATTCTCATACAGCGAGGTTTCGCTGAACCAGATGTCGAAGTTGACGCGGAAGCGGCCGAGGTCGCGTTTGATTTTGTCCAGCTCCTTGGTCAGGCCGTAAGTGCGGAAGAAAGCGGCACGGTCCCCCGGAGTCATCGCAAGCAGGGAATCCCCCTTCTCAGCCACAAGCTCTTTGGCAAATCCCTTGATGTCTTCGCCATGGTAGCCGTCCTCCGGCATTTCAGCCGGCTGGCCCAGCTCCTGCAGGTAGCGGGTCTCAATCGACTTGCACAGATTGGCCACCTGGTTGCCGGCATCGTTGATATAGTACTCACGGGTTACTTTGTAGCCGGCATAATCCAGCACGTTGCAGAGCGCGTCGCCGACAGCAGCACCGCGGGCATGCCCCAGGTGCAGGCTGCCGGTAGGATTCGCGCTGACGAATTCCACTTCAACCTTCTGCCCATGGCCAACATCTATGCGGCCGTAGTTGTCACCCTGCTCGTGGGCAAGAGCGATTACCGGATAAAGGTAGCTCTTGGACAAAGTAAAGTTGATGAATCCCGGTCCGGCAATTTCTGCTTTTTCAATAGAAGCACGACCTGTGTCCAGGTGCTCAATGATCGCCTCAGCGATCTGCCGCGGATTGCGCTTCGCAATCTTGGTAAGCTGCATTGCGGCGTTGGTTGCCAGATCGCCATGCGCTTTGTCCTTCGGCACTTCCAGCACGATAGCGGGAAGCTCTTCTCTGGTCACCAGGCCTGCGGCAACAACTGCATCGGCGATGGCTTCTTTCACCCGTTCATTGGCAAGCTGAAGCGGATTTGAACTTTGTGTCATGATTGTGGTTCCTCCTGTATATGCAAACTGATCGCGAACTGTCCTGATAACTCCTCGTAAACGTACAGATCATATTCCCATGAAACCGTCAGCGACCGCCCGTTCCGGACCATGTCCAGCTTCCGCGTTTCTGTAGAGAGATTGAACTGTGTGTAAGGGGAACGGTAGAATCCCGGCAGGCGGCGCCCCGGCGCAAAAGACTGCTCGGACTGGATTCCGCCGTGACGGATCAGCTTCAGCTCACTGTCTGAAATCTTTATGGTGGTGCGGACGGAAACAGCCTCGCCCTGCGGGCCCTGACTGGATTCTTCATAACGGATATATAGCTGCGGCCCTCTGGCAGTAACTTCTCCGGCTGCTTTTACAACATTTCGCTGCCCGTCCTGCAGGCTTTCCAGTGTCACAGAAACACCGTATTTGTCGGACTGTACTTCAGCCATCACGTGTTCCTCGCTTATTCTTTCTTATATTTAATCAAAGTCATATTCGCTTTCCCATTGTACACTATATCCAGTTCAAGAGAGCAATTCAATGGCTAATTCGCCATGAGGAATAATTAAAGCGGCAGCAGTTCAAGCTTATCCTGGGCACGCAGACCTTCCACCATGGACAGCCAGGCCTCAGGCTTATCCTCCAGCACAGCATAATAGCGGGTCAGGAAATCGGCAACCAAAGATGCATCCAGCCGGTCCTGCTCCTCATCTGCGGGCATGAAACAAAGATCCAGTCCGGTTACCGCCTCCCCGTCGCCCATCCACGAGGGATGTACATAAGGAAAATCAAGACGTTTATAGCCTAAGTGCGACAGCACCTCACGGCGTACAAACGGATCCATCGGCTTAACGCCTCCAAACTCATGATGTTGCGCCCGGTAAGGATCGTAGATTTCTGCGAACATACCGTACAGCATTTTGCCGCTATCCGCAGCAAGCTTATTCAGGTCTTTCAGCCGGTTCCGGGCCAGAAAACGCCCGATCCCCAGACCCTCCCGGCCAATGATGGTGAAGTCGGTCATTGCCACATTCCAGTCCGGATAATAACGGTATTCCGTTGTGCCCACCACAGCTCCGTCATGGACGGCGGCAAATACGCGAATCCCGGGATCTTCAAGCGGCGCTTTCCACAAGCTGTACTCCAGCACTTCCTCCGGCGGGAACACCTCTGCCAGCAATTGATGTACTTGTCTGAACAACGGGTCCCCAATATCGGTGATTCTTATATATTCCATATTTCCATTTCCTCCTCCATCCGGTTATGAATTCACTGCGACTTCATACACGTGCAACAAAGGGGTTGCGCCATTCCATCAGTGCTGCGAAATTGCCCGATTCTTCATCATCCAGATAATCGGCTACGACCCCGACCGGCGTCCGCCCGCAGCGCAGCAGGAAGGTAATCACAGGATCAGTTAGTATGCCGGCAACCACTTCGGCCAGATACTTCTCCGCCGGCATCCGGGAAGCCTGCAGATGATAGCCGGGCATTCTTCCCGCTCCCAGTAGCCGCTCCAGCTTCTGCTCTACCACAACGTGATACAGCGACTGCACCAGTTCCTTGCCGAGTCCCAGCTTGCGGTATTTGGGACGTACGCATAGATCGGCGATATACAGCGTATTTCCATCCGGCTGATGCGTGGTAATATAACCGTCTGCTGTAACCTCCGACCACGTATGATGAAGCCCTTCACCCTCCGGCTCAAAATTGATTTTCAGCCCTGTCACCGAGCCAGCCAGTTCCCCGTTCACTTCCACAGCGAGCGCGCCTTCCGGAAAAAGCGTCACATGATTCAGCAGCTGCTCCCGCTTCCACCATAATTCAGCAGGATAAGGCGGCGGAAATGCTTCGGACTGAATGGTGATCAGCTCGGCAAAATCGTCTTCGGTATACTGGCGGATAACCGCAGGCACCGGGATTTTTTCGTCAAAAGCATAAAAGGTTTTGTAGTACATACCGTGCTCCACTCCTTACTTCCAATCTGTGTAGAGGTCTGTCCTGCGGTCCCGCCACGTCGTTACAGAACCTTTCTCGCGCACACTGTACAGCAGCTCCAGATCCAGATCGGCGGTAATGATCATATCGTCATTAATTTCACCTTCGGCGAGCAGACCTTGCGGCGGAAAAGGAATATCATTCGGCGTAATGACCGCTGCCTGGCCGAAATTGGCGCGCATCAGGTCGACAGTCGGCAAGGAGCCTACCGTCCCCGTCAGCACCACATAGATCTGATTCTCAATCGCGCGGGCGTGGCTCGTATATCTTACCCGGTGGAATCCATGGCGGTCATCCGTACAGGATGGACAGAAAATCACGTCTGCACCTTTGGCTCTGGCCATGCGCACAATTTCCGGAAATTCAATGTCATAGCAGGTCAGCATAGCGATGGTGCCTTTATCGGTCTGGAATACCTCCAGCCCTTCTCCCGCCCCCATATTCCAGCCTTCGACTTCTGCAGGTGTAATGTGCAGCTTGGCCTGCTCGGCAATTCTTCCATCCGGATAAAAGAGATGCGCCACATTGTACAGCTTGCCATTTCTGCGCAGTACATGGGTTCCGCCAATAATATGTACACCGTACTTCCGGGCATAACCAGAGAACATTTCCCGGTAGCGGCCGGTAAACTGCGGCAGGTCGTTAATTCCCAGGGCGTTGCCCTGTTCATCACCTATGGACATTAGCTGCGTCGTCAAAAATTCGGGAAACAGGATGAAGTCGGCGCTATACTCCTCCGCTGTCTTTATGTAATGCTCGCATTGAGCGGAAAACTCCTCAAATGAAGAGATCGTATGCAGATGATATTGCACAGCAGATACGCGAAAAGCCATATTGGAAGTCCTCCTAATGATTAATCAAGATTGTTTAGATAAGCAACCCTTTCACACGCCGGGCGCCTTCCTTAGAAAGTACATAAAATTTTACCATACCGGCGAAAAAAACACACTTTCCCGGGGTAGTAACTAGATGTCCGCAATGCAAAAGCGGCCCCCAGAGGAGCCGCCATCCGTGCAGGACCATGCGGTCCCGCTGCCGGATAATTATTCTGTTCCTTTAAAAGTCAATTTCAGCTTCCAGGTGGTACCGCCGTCTTCCGTAGCGTACAGGGAGGAACTATTGACGCCTTTCATGGCCATCCAGCCCGCTTTGCTGCCGGTAAAGGATATCATTCCGTCAACTCCAGAAATGGCCGGCTGATTTGACCACTGCTTGCCGCTGTTATAGGTCCTGCCAACGGCTACCTTCTCTCCCGCCGGAGAGAAGCCGAACAGAAAAGCGGTGCTGTTGCCGACCAGCTGCATGTTGCCCGGTTTCCCGGAAGCAGGTCCAGTCTTGAGCGGCTCGGCACCGCTGCCCGGCGCAGGTCCGCCCCCAGCCGAATCCTCGGCAATTACTCTGCGCCAGCTGTTGCCCTTATTACCGCTGGCATACAGTGAATAAGAGGTCTGCGACATACCGCTCCCCCCGTATAGCAAGGCGTATACTTGATCGCCCTTCGCATAGATTCGTCCTGATTCAGGATAGTCAAAGGCGGACTTCAGGCTAAGCTTCCAAGTGGAGCCGCCATCCGTAGTCTTCATGATCCGGTAGCCGGAACCCGGTGCAGTTACAACTGCCCAACCGTTACTGCGGCTGCTGAACTCTGCGCCGCTCGTGTTGGCCGGTGTTGAGATCTTGCTCCAGCTAAGGCCGCCGTCCGCAGTGTAGTAGGTAGAGGTCCGGTTGTACCCAAAGCCGTGCATCCTGTCTGTAAAATCGATTCGCTCAAAAGTTACCGCCTTGTCCGAAAGTCTCTTCCAGGTAGAGCCTCCGTCAGAGGTTGTAATCAGATAGACCGCTGAACCATCTTGAACTGAAGCCAGCGCCCAACCTTTGACGTTGTCCGGGAAATCCATTTGGCGGAAGTTCCATTGTCCCTTGTAGATCTCCTGAAAGTGACAGCCGCCATCCGACGTACCGATCATAAAGCCGTTTCCTGCCGCCCGGCCTGTATCTGCGCTCAGAAACTGGAGATCGTTAAAGCTGGGCGGTGCGCTTTGGGTGCTGCTCAGTTTCGCCTGCAATTCCTGCAACAATCCGTGATCACCGCTGCCGCAGGCAGGTGCCGGTGCTGACGCTGCCTGCGCCGGTGAAGCGGATGCTCCCCAGCCGGAAACCGCCAAAAGGCCCGCCGAGAGGAGCGTTAAAGCCGTGTGATGTATTTTATGGGTCCAATTCATGAGAACACCTCCTGTAAGATATATACCCTTTTCAGTAAACACTACTCTGTTATACTCCCCCGCCGCTGCTCGATCCACCAGAGAAAATCACAAAAAGAAGACAATTTGGTCACCGTCTTCAAACGGCTCCCTCTTATCTCTTTTGATGCAAAGTACAGGTCTCCTGAATATCTGATCCCATCCTTCCCCATAATGAAAATTAATGAGAAAAAAAGAATACAGCTGTCGTTTCCTATAATTTAGATATTTATAAAGAAGGAGCCTGATGCCATGCCGCGCGATTCTGATAAACCCAAGGCAAAGAAACACCGCTTCCGCGGGCTGTTCCGGCTGCTGGCCGTCATGACCGTACTGTTGCTGCTCGCTTCCGGGGCATTGATCGGCTATCTATATCAGAAAGACCTTCCTCCGATCGGAGATGATATCCGCTCCAAGCTGCTCGATTCCCGGGGCAATGTGCTGGCCACCTTCACCAACGATGGGCGTAGCCGGGACCCTGTAAAGCTGGAAGAGATTTCTCCGCTGCTCATACAGGCAACACTGGCCGTGGAGGACCGTAAGTTCTACGACCACTCCGGCTTTGATCTAAAAGGTATGGCCCGGGCTGTACTCGTCAATCTGGAGGCGGGCAAACGCACGCAGGGGGCCAGCACCCTGACCCAGCAGCTTGCGCGCAATCTTTACCTGACCCATGAGAAGACCTGGACCCGTAAGGCGAAGGAAGCTTTATATACGATGCAGCTTGAGATGAAGTTTAGTAAAGACGAAATCCTGAACATGTATTTAAATGAAATCTATTACGGACATGGAGCCTACGGCATTGAAGCGGCTGCACGAATGTATTTCGGCAAAGCTGCGGCGGATTTGGATCTGGCCGAGAGCGCCATGCTTGCCGGGATTCCCAAGGGCCCGACCTACTATTCGCCGTATACGCATATGGAGAATGCCAAGAAGCGGCAGGGCATCATTTTGTCTGCGATGGCCAATGTAGGCGATATTACCGATGCGGAGGCCCAGACGGCAGCCCGGGAAGGCTTGAATTTCAAGCCTCAGGGTCAGAAGGACACCACTGTAGCCGCACCTTATTTTCGCGATTATGTGCGCAGTCTTGTCATCGACACCCTCCATATCAGCAGCGATGAGCTGGACCAGGGCGGGCTGAAAGTCTATACCACCCTTGATTCCGATATGCAGCAGGCGGCAGAGGATGCTGTCGATAAAGGAATGGACGGTAGCAGTGAGCTGGAGACCGCCCTTGTCTCCATCGACCCCCGCACCGGTTATATCAAAGCGATGGTCGGAGGCACAAATTACCGCACCAACCCGTTCAACCATGCCTTGGCCACAACGCGCCAGCCGGGATCTTCCTTTAAGCCAATTATGTATTTGACCGCACTCTCGTCCAAGACGATGACCGGACTGTCTGTCTTTAACAGCCAGCCGACGCTGTTCCATTACGACAATAACCGCAAAACCTATCAGCCCCGCAACTTTGGCGACAAATATCTTGGAGAGATCAATATGCGTCAGGCGATTGCCGCCTCTGACAACATTTATGCCGTGAATACCATTATGAAGGTAGGGGCGGATAAGGTCGCCGAAATGGCCGCTAATATGGGTATCGGCAGCCCGCTGCAAAGCGTGCCCTCACTAGCGCTCGGCACCTCGCCGGTCAGTCCGCTGGAGATGGCCTCAGCCTTCGCGGTGATTGGCGGCGGAGGGGCTAAGCTGCCTGTGACGGCTATCCTCAAGATTACTGACTCCAAAGGCAATCTGCTCTATGAAGCTCCACAGGGCCAGGGGCAAAAGGTTGTCGAGCCGGCAGCGGCCTATGTGCTGACCCGGCTGATGGAAGGTGTATTCGAGAGCGGCGGTACGGGAAATCGTGTTGCCTCCGTTATCAAACGTCCCGTGGCCGGCAAGACCGGCACCACTGACACCGACGGCTGGATGGTCGGCTTCACCCCCGAGCTGTCTACCGCAGTCTGGGTGGGCTATGATAAAGGGCGTGAAATCGCCACGTCTGACGGAAGGCGGGCTGCGCCAATTTTTGCGGAGTTCACGGAAAAAGCGCTCGCAAATGTCCCGCCAAAAACTTTTCCGATTCCCGACGGCGTAGTCAGCGTGTACATTAACCCGCAATCCGGCAAGCTGGCCACAGCCGCCTGCCCCGAGAAGGAGCTGGAAACCTTCATCAGCGGTACAGAACCTACGGAATATTGTGACCAGCATGGTGCAGGCGAAGACACCGCTCCATCCGGCGGATCAAAGGACAGCGCAGTCCCTGCCAAGGATGAACATTCCTTGTGGAGCGACATTAAACGCTGGTGGATGAACTGATCCTTGTTGCAGCCATTGCCCCGTCTGCGCTACGATGGGACCAATGAACGGCAGAAGCACAGGCTTTAAGCCCTGCTTCGCCAGGGAGAGGTGCCATCAATCTATGAATGCGAATAACGCTGCCAGCGGCAGGGAAGCGTTCCCTTCTTCTCCACTTCTGTCCCCGGAGATCTATGCGCATACAGCGCTTAGGGCCGCGCCGCTTCTTCTTGGCCAGCACCTGGTCCGGCGCACGGAAGACGGGGATATACGCTGCCGCATCGTGGAAACGGAAAGCTACGGAGGCGCCGAAGACAAAGGCAGCCATGCTTATGGCGGCCGCCGCACCGCCAGAACCGAAGTAATGTTCAGCTCCGGAGGCACCGCCTATGTATATCTCATATATGGTATGTACCACTGCCTCAATGTGGTAACCGCCGCGCAAGACAATCCGCATGCGGTATTAATCCGCGCGGTGGAGCCGCTCACTCCCGCCGATGCGGAGCGGATGGCATCTTACCGGGGCATAGGCATCAAGAAGCCGTCCGACCTGTCGGGCGGTCCGGGCAAGCTCTGCCGGGCGCTGCGGATCGACAAAAGCCTGAATGAAATCCGCCTGGACGTACCGGGCGGGCCGCTCTGGCTGGAGCAGGGCGCAAGCCCCGAAGCTCTTGATATTGTACAGGCTCCCCGCATCAATATTCCCTATGCTGAAGAATATGCGGAGCTGCCCTGGCGTTTCTATCTCAGGAACAATCCTTACGTTTCGGTAAATGATAAGCAGGCCAGCTCTTTCAGAGTTTAAAGATTTCCCTGCCTGTTTCGGTATCCCGGAATTGGGTAAAAAATAATGAACCCTAATCAGCCTCTGCTAGCGGACCTCCGCAGGCAGAGGTTTTTCATCCCTTTATTCGCCAAATTCCTATAAATGTATGCGCTTCCCCCGTTCTCTTAACTTACAATTACTGTTATAATCATAGATATCCACACAAAAATATAAAGATGCAAATGAGGGACATGAGATGAAAGATACAGGCATGATCCGGAGTTTAGACAGTCTTGGTAGAATTGTGGTTCCCGTAGAAATCCGCATGACACGTAATATTGACATTGGAGATCCTATCGAGTTCTTCATTCTGAATGAAGAGATTATTGTGCTCAGAAAGTACACCTCTACAGAATGCACTTTTTGCAGAAGCCTTGATCATGTAACTTACTTTAAAGATCAGTTTATTTGCAACAGCTGCCTCAAAGAGCTGGGAGATCCCGGGCTTGTTTCCGATGCGGCAGAGCAACCGGTAAGTCCTGTTGAAGACAACACTGCATTACTGCGTGGCGGCCGGAGAACAAAGACAGAGGAAATGAGCCAGCGTCTCGAGAAGGCCATCGCGGACCATCCGTATGCCAACCAGAAGGAGCTTGCCGAGGTTCTTGGCATCAGCCAGGCCAGAGTCAGCCAGCTAAAGCGCAAGATCAATGCAGCAGGCAGATAAATGAACACAAACATCTTGATTCATCCCTCATGAGCATTCAAAAGGCTTGGCCTTTCCCGTTTCGGGAGGGCCAAGCCTTTTAGCTTGAAACAAAGTATGTTGCAGGGGACATCTCCTATTCCGACAGTGCCGCTTTCAGCTCTTCCGGAGAGGCATTCCACCAAGCTTCATTATGAGAAATCAGCAGTGATTTAAGCGCCGCTCTTTCCACTGTACCGAGCCCCTCCAGAATGATCTTCCGCTTCAGAGCAGCATCCAGCTTGTTCACATGATCGGCAAGAATTTTCCAGCCGCGCCGTGCCTCTGTATCAATCCACATCTCGCAAGCGGTAATGCCCCCGTAGAACTGGCCCTCCGCCGTACGGTCTACAGCTACCCAGACAACCCAGACCTGTCTGCCCGCCGGCACATCCTCGCGGTTCATGGAGAACTTAATCCCCTTCTCTACCTTACTCTTGGCATGCATGGCACCGATATCGATAACTGCTTCACCGCCGTCAATAATAACGGGCGATACATTGTTCAAATCAATGGAGCCTGCGCCGAAGCCTTTATGTTTGCTCTTGGCATTCACAATATTTAAGGCAATCTGTTTCTTGCCCTCCGGTTGTACGTTATCCACAAGTGCACATCCTTTCCTTTCACTAATAATTTAATTTTAGCTAATAATGCGGCGAATGCAAACATATACATCCCGTAGATGCTTGTCACGGGAGGAATCACAGTTATGAAGCCACTGTCATTAAGGTACATTATCGTCTTTGCGGCCCTGTCCGCCCTCACTCTGCTGGGAGGGGGAATAGGGGTCCTTTCAGGGTATGGTGCAGAGCACAGCCCTGCCGTTCTAACTGCTGCTGTTCAAAAAGAGGCCAAGTCCCCCGCTGCCCTGCCTAAGCCCAAAGCCGTGCAGCCCGTTCTTCCCGAGAGCACTCCCCTTCCGGTCTCGGAGGCGTTAAGCCAGCGGGTAGTGGAGTATCATATCGACGTGCAGCTGCTGCCGGACACCACCTCTCTAAGAGCCTCAGAGACGGTGACCTGGACTCACCCGGGCCTAAAACCGGTACAAGAACTCTACTTTCATCTTTATCCAAACGCATTTGCTTCTGAGGATACTACGTTTATGAAAGAATCTGGAGGCGAACTCCGGGGTGATGCCATGCCGGCGAACGGATTTGGCAGCATGACCCTGACCGATCTCCGGACTACGGAGGGAGTCTCGCTCATGCAGCGGCTGCAATACGTGCAGCCTGATGATGGCAATGTCAATGACAAGACACTCGTAAAGGTGCATCTCCCGCAGCCGGTTAACGGAGGGGAAAGCGTAACGCTTAAGGTCCAGTTTGAAGTTAAGCTGCCCAAAATATTCGCCCGCATGGGTTCCGCCGGCAATTTCGTGATGGCCGGGCAATGGTTTCCCAAACTGAGCGTCTATGAACCTGCCGGTACCCGGGGTGTACAAGAGGAAGGCTGGAATCTGCACCAATATCACGGAACATCCGAATTTTACAGCGATTTCGGTATCTACAATGTAACCATCTCCGTCCCCCCCAATTATATCGTTGGCGCAAGCGGGTTCCCGGTCAAGAGCGCCAAGCTGAAGCAGGATCAGAAGGTGTACCAATTTTATGCGGATGATGTACATGACTTCGCCTGGGCCGCTTCTCCGGACTTTGTGGTAGCCGAGGAGGCCTTCTCTACAGACCATGTACCGGGCGTGAGAATCAAGCTTTATCTGGACCCGCTGCATAAACATCTGCAGGAGCGTTATTTCCAGGCAGCGAAGGCCGCCCTGACCAACTTCAGCAAATGGTACGGACCTTATCCTTACTCTACATTATCCATCGTCGTACCTCCCAAAGAGGGCAACGGCGCCGGCGGGATGGAATATCCCACACTGGTTACTGCTTTTGGCGCAGCTGAGGCTTCTCCAGGAACCTCTCTGGAGCGCACGGTCATTCATGAGATCGGCCATCAATATTTCTACGGGATGTTAGCCAGCAATGAATTCGAGGAGGCCTGGCTGGACGAAAGCTTCACTTCCTACGCCGAAGACAGGCTGATGGAGCAGGAGTATGGGGTATCATCCAATCATGTCCTGCAGGCCAGCCTGGTGACATCCTCCCAGCCGCTTGACCTGGAAACCTGGAAATACACTCCTGCTGATTCCTATGCCCGAAATGTGTACATCCGCGGCAAGCTGGTGCTGAAGGATATCGAACAGCAGGTCGGAACCAAGACGATGGATACCCTAATGGCGGCCTATACCCGTAAGTTCCGCTTCCGGCATCCTTCTACCGCTGACTTCCAGAAAATCGTGGAGAAGGTGACCAAAAAATCCTGGCAAGCCTACTTCGACCAATATGTATACAGCGGCGGTTCTCCGGATTTTTCGATTGATCATATTAAAATCTCTGACCCTAAAAAAGAGGGCGGCGATGATAATGCCCGTTACGAAAGTTCAGTAGCGGTCAGCAATAAAGGAAATCAGTATGGTGACGTCCCGATAAAGTTCACCTTCCTGGATGGCTATACCGTCCAGCAGTTTTGGAATGGAACAGAGAAGGAAACCACCTTTCAGCTAGCCTACAAAGCGCCTCTTTTGTCCGCAGAGATTGATCCGGAGCACTCCATTCTGCTGGAGAGTAAGCATCTCAACAATTTTAGACTGGCGGAGCTGGAGCGAAAGACGCTCTCCCGCTGGACGCTTAGTGCAACGAAGCTGCTTGAAACCCTGCTCGGAACTCTTGTCTGGTGAGGTGAAGGATTGTGAAAAGATCGATAACCCGCGGCTGGTACAGCATGAAAGAGCAATTTTATATTCTGATTCTGCTTTTTATCTATCGGCTGCTTTGGGGCTATTTCCTGTACAGATTCGTCAGGTCAGCCCTCATCCCGGTGCTGCTCCGTTATCCCGATACACACGCCGGCGGCAGCGGAATAGGCAGATTGCTGTATTATATCGAAGGACAGACTGCATTGGGCACAGACCCCGGGGTGCTGCGCTGGCTCTGGCTGCTGCTGGCCCTCTCAGCGCTACGGCTGCTATGCTCCCCCTTTATCCGTGCAGGGCTGCTGCATGAGCTGCACCAGGAGCGCAAAGGGGAGCGGGGAATGTTCTTTTTTCCCGGAATGAAGCTTTACGGACTCCCCGTACTGCTGTTCAGTCTAGCGGAATGGCTTCTGGCCGCAGCACCGCTGTATTGGCTTCTCCCCAAAATGTACGGGCTTCTCCTCAGCGGTATTCTCGATTATACCCTGCTGCTGAGACTGGTTCCTTATGTTCTGGCCTGGCTCCTGTACTTCTACCTGATCCGCATTCTGCTGCTGTACATGCAGTTTGGCTTCACCGGAGGAACAGGCATGTTCTCTTCCTTGCTGGTTGGCCTGAGGGTAATCCTCCCTTCCACCTGTATATCTGCACTGTTCGGCGCCGGCGGCCTGCTTCTGCTGCTGCTCTCCGGAGTGACCGCACTTTTCTGTCCAGGCCTGCCCGCACTGCTGTTCCGGCAATTTTCACCGCTTCCCTCAACGCTGTTCAAAATGTGGAGCATAGCGGGGCAGTATCACCTTTGGTGCAGCAAAACATTTCCACAATAATTACGCCAGTCCCTTGGCATAATAGAAGAGTCACTGCCCCAGATAAAGGGCGGGACTCTTCTTTTGGTTACAACGTGATTTAGGGTATTTGCAAAACTGTAAATCCTCTGGTACAATGATGCCTGTACCAGTAGTAACAACTTTGTAATCTTTTGAAACTAATTTGAAGTAAATGAATGTGCCTTTAAGCATTTAACCTTGTCGATACGTCACTGTTTCGGTGCATAAAACGCCAAATTCCCGGCACCGGGAAGTGGGGGAACCATATTTTGGGTGAATTGATCTCGCTTTAGAGGGGTCATAGGGGAACCTTCTACCGAATCCTTAAGCTAACCTCGCAGGCCTTGGAAGGAGTACATCTTTTGAAAAGTCATAATTTTAAGAAGAAATGCACCGCAGCAGCATTAGGGCTGGTGATGGTGTTCACGCTTGGAGCAGGGAGCGCTTTCGCCGACTCCAGAATGGATACGGTTATTACAAAAACACTGGGAACGACGTATAAAACCGGAGGCATAAGCACTGCCGGCTTTGATTGTTCTGGATTCACCAAATATGTATTTAAGAATGTTGGCCTTACCTTGCCCCGCACTTCCAAAGCACAATTCAGCGTTGGAACCGCCGTATCACGGAATAACCTCCGTTCCGGCGACCTGGTATTCTTCAATACCCTTGGCAATGGAGTCTCCCATGTCGGCATTTATGTCGGCAACGGAAAATTCGCCCAATCCTCTTCATCCCGTGGTGTAACTATCAGTTCAATGAGTCAATCCTACTGGGCCAACCGCTACGTTGGAGCCAAACGAGTAATGAGCACAACAGCTTACAAAGCTATCGCTTACGATTGACATCCCTCAGGAATTTCATCCTCCAATAAATAATTGTAACTTATAGAGATCCGGAAACTGATTATTGCCGTAATCATTTCCGGGTTTTTCCTTTTTGTCTTCCTTATTCTACCTTTTACACGTATTTGAGGTCTGTGAAACACCTTTTTACTAAAAATCCCAACAAATCTAAGTTAAAGCTTACTCAGCGCGTAAATATAAGACCTTTTTAGCAAAGATAACTCTTAAAAAGCGTAAATATTATGCATTAATATGTTTTAAGTGATTGCCAACTGGCGAAGTCTTTGTTACAATTATCGCAGTGAGTTTTTAGTAACATTTTTGTAATTATTGAATCGGGTTTTACAAAGGTTTTGTCATGTATTGGTTAACAAGCTAATCCTAATCAACAGTCATGCCGAGTTCCCTAACCATTAGGGAAACGGGGGAACCGATTTTGGGTGAATTGACCTCCTATTCACAGAGGGGTCATAGGGGACCTTCAACCGAACCCTTAAGCTAACCTCGTAGGCATTTGGAAGGGGTATTCACTTTTGAAGAAGAAGTTAGCAGCAGCAGTACTTAGCTTTTCCATTATGCTTACCATCGGAGCAGGAAGCGCTTTCGCGGATTCCAAAATGGATAAAGTCATCGACAAGACCATCGGAAGTAAATACGTATCCGGCGGTGTATCGACCAACGGCTTTGATTGCTCCGGATTTACAATGTACGTTTTTGATAAGATCGGTATCAATTTGCCACACCAATCCGGTTCCCAATACCAAATGGGTACTGCCATTTCCCGGGATGATCTGAGAGCGGGAGATCTTGTATTTTATAATACAAGCGGTAAAGGTGTATCCCACGTCGGCATTTATGTCGGTGAAGGCAAATTCGCACATGCTTCATCCTCCCGTGGTGTAACCATCAGCACGATGAGTGACAGCTACTACGTCAACCGCTACGTTGGCGCCAAACGGATCATGAGTACAGATGCTTACCAATCCGTTACTTCTGATTCCCAAGACAATGATGACGTACAATAAGTTGTCGTAAAACGGGTACTCTTCCATGATTTTTGCCGAAATCTGGAGGGGGCCTGTTTTTTTTTGTCTATAAAATTACTTACCCCTCTCAATATCCGCCAAACATAAATCTCCCCCAAATTTCCTCCATTTTATAAAATATTTTTACCACTTTGTCAAGTTTCCGCCTTTCAGAAAATTTCTGAGTCGAATCAGGCCAGTTATGGATATAATTAGGTATAGCTAGTGCTGTTGCTCCCCATGAAAGGAGGCCGGTGGCCTTATGATTAGCTCCCCCGTTACATTCCATGTAGTTCCCATGGAGATCAGCCATGCCGAAAATATCGCCGCATGGAATTACAAAGCGCCTTATAATATTTACGAATGGATGCCTTGGTCCCAAATGGAGGCGCTTGGCATTGAATTTGGCGATCCAGAGCTACGCAGAGACCAGTATGTTTCCGTGGTCAACGAGCAAGGCATCCTTTGCGGCTTTGCGCAGTTGTTTCCGATGGAGGGTGTCGTCAGGCTGGGTATTGGAATGCGCCCCGAACTTTGCGGACACGGTCTTGGCCACATTTTCATGGAAGCCATCGTTCAGGCCGCGCTGAAGCGTTATCCCGAGCGGGAAATTGATTTGGAAGTATTGACCTGGAACCAGCGGGCGATCCGAACATACCAAAAATGCGGCTTCACGATCACGGATACTTATGAACGCCTTACTCCAACCGGAAATAAGCCATTTTATTGCATGGTCTATGATAAACAACATAACGTTCCATTAAATTGAAAATTTTAGTGTTGAAATCGTCCACTTTTTTGACACAAATGCTATGATAACGCTTCACCATCCTATATAATGTAGGAAGCAGCTTACATGGAGGGGACGGATGAAGATGCAGAAATGGATCATGGGCGGTTTGTTTTTCGCAGCCTGTGCCTTTGCGGTAGTGCTCTTGTTCACATTACCCGGCAAAGCAGAGGTCGCCGAAGAAAATAACCCGACGATGCCGCAAGTCACACTGGATGCCGCAAGCGCCGAAGCGATTGTACAGGCAAGCTGCATTACCTGCCACGGTGATCAGCTACAGGGCGGTCTAGGCCCTAGTCTGCAGCAGGAAGGCGGCCAGCATAACGCAGAAGAAATCTACACCATTGTTACGAAGGGACGCGGCCAAATGCCGTCTTTCAAGGATAAGCTTGCTCCCGAAGAGATCGCGAATGTTGCCATGTGGCTTGCAGAGAAGAAATAAACCTGACCTTAAAAATACAGAATGCCCGTACAAAGGATATTCAGAGCATCCTTGCACGGGCATTTTTATATCCATTCCTATGATAGGTCGGTTTCTCCTGCGCCTAACGCGTTTTATCGAAAGCTTCGTTAAATTCATGCGCCTGGCGGAACTCTAGCGCGGCAAGCCCGCTCTCTTCTTTTGCGGACAAGCGCAGAATTACCGTTTTGTAATCAATTGTAATATGCGGATGATGATCGAAGGCTTCCGAGATCGCGGCCACCTCATCCACAAAGGCGATACCCTTCATATATTCATTAAACATATATTTGCGCACCATCATATTCGGCTCCAGCTTCCAGCCCTCCAGCTTACTTACCTGCTCACGCAGCTCTTCCTCCGTAAAATGCAATTTGTTTCCTCCCTTACTAAGTTAGCCATAAAGTCCGTACAGCCCAGCTCCCCATATCCTTTAAACAAAACATCCCTCAGCTTCGGTAAAGTCCAAGGGATGCACCAGGATGAAGGCTTTTTTTCGGTTTAATGTATTCTAAGATCCCGGCAAATAGTACTCGGCATCTACAATTTTACCACGGGCCGCAGACAGGGGGCAAACCGTCCTCCCGTTACTCTGCTGTTCTGCTGCTCTAAACGAGTACAACCGAGGCCAAATCCTCTTCACCCAGCAAAATATTGATACGGTGCGTCTCCTTGTCATAGATAACCACACCACTGCCTACCTGGATAACAGGCTCGTTGCCCAGCGCATAGAACAGATCCTCTGCGAGCGCTTCCCATACCTCCAGCTTGGATTCCTGCGGCAGTTCCTGCCATTCATCCGGCTCCATCTCAAAAAACACATACCCATCAGAAATACGTCCGACTGCTTCTGTCAAATCACTAAGAATCTCGCTGTAATCTCTTCCATGTTTCACACCCACGTGTATCACTCCGTTTTCTTCACAGATGAATAATAACTTACCTTATCATTATAGCCGAAAAAATGACTTCACAAAAAACGGAATGCTGTCGATAAATAAGAATATACGTGATTTGGTTACGTGCAGGGTGTCCCGCCGCTGTTCAAGGATGAAATATGCGGTCTGAACGGATCACTTCTTAATTCTCATGGACGAGGTGCATAAATGGAAATTTCAACATTACTAGGCTTAGTATTTGGTCTCATCGCAGTTGTCTGGGGAATGATGCTCAAGCATGCCCCGCTTACCAGCTTGGAAAATCCGGCAGCTTATGTCATTATCTTTCTTGGTACGACTGCCTCAATCTTTGTGGCCTTTCCCATGTCGGAGGTCAAGAATGTACCCAAGCTGTTCAAGATCCTCTTTATTAAGAAAAAGATGGTCAGCAAAGCTGAACTGATTACAATGTTCATGGAATGGGCTTCCATTACCCGGCGCGAAGGTCTGTTGGCGCTGGAGTCCAAGGTCGATGAGATCGAAGATAACTTCCTCCGTAACGGTATGCGGATGATTATCGACGGCAACGACCAGGAATTTGTCCGCGATGTGTTAATGGAAGATATTCATGCTACAGAAGATCGACATAAAGCGGGAGCCCTGATCTTCTCACAAGCGGGGATGTACGCTCCTACCCTAGGGGTATTGGGTGCCGTTATCGGGCTGATTGCCGCTCTGGCGGATATGAGTGACATGGACGTTCTGGCCCACGCAATTGCCGGAGCCTTTATTGCTACATTGCTCGGTATTTTCACCGGTTATGTAATGTGGCATCCTATGTCCAACAAGCTCAAAAGAATTTCTAAGCGTGAAATTGAAATCCGGCTGATGATGGTAGAGGGTCTGCTGTCTATTCAATCCGGAGTATCGACAATCGCTATCAATCAGAAGCTTTCCGTCTTCCTAACACCTTCTGAACGCGTCAAGCTAATCGAAAAGGGAGGCGGCTCAAATGAGCAAAAAGACTAGACATGAAGAACACGAAGAGCATGCCGATGAATCCTGGCTATTACCCTATTCCGACCTGATGACGCTTCTGGTGGCGCTGTTCCTCGTTATGTATGCCATGAGTGCTACAGACGCCAAGAAATTTGAAGACATGGCTGACGCCTTCAGCTCTGCGCTCAGCGGTGGTGGCGGTGTTCTGGAATATCGTTCCGATGCCCCGACAAATACCCAGCTTGATCAGGGTAAACAAGATAAAATGAACAGTGTTATTGATAAGAATACCGGCGAATCCGACATGGCCAAGCTGCGGGCGAAAGAGCAAGAGGATCTGGAGAAACTAAAAAAGCAGTTTGATCAATATATTGAAAAGAACGGGCTGACCGATTTGCTCAGCACCAAGCTGAATCAATCGCAATTGATGATTACCATCAGCGACAACGCTCTGTTTGCTTCAGGACAGGCTGACGTAAAGGATGATTCCCGCCAGCTTGCCAAATCAATCTCGAACATGCTGCAGCAATTTCCTGATTATGACGTCCTTGTACAAGGGCATACGGATAATATTCCAATTTCCAATAGCAGCTACTCATCTAACTGGGACCTCAGCGTAGACCGTGCACTGCATTTCATGAAAATTCTGCTGCTGAATCCGAATCTGAATCCCGTTAAATTCAGTCCTATCGGATACGGGGAATACCATCCAATCGCCCCAAATGACACAACTGCCGGACGGGCCAAGAACCGCCGCGTAGAAGTTTCTATCCTGCGCAAATATCAAGAAGTTACTGAACCAAAGGGCGTTACCCTCCCTAACCAATAATAGGCACTCAGATAAAAGAGCTGTTCCAAAGATCCCGCGGGAGATCTTCTGGAACAGCTCTTTGCTTTCTTCGGCAGCACTTTCTTACTGGCTACTGCAGCTCATAGTTTAGCATTTCCCCGAGCTCTTGCTTCTCCTGAGGCGACAGCTCACGCCACTCTCCGGTTTGCAGCGTCCCAAGGCGGATATTCATGACCCGGATGCGCTGCAGCTTTCTGACCTCATAGCCAAAGGCGCTGCACATGCGGCGTATTTGCCGGTTCTTGCCTTCAGTCAGGATAATGCGGAATACCCGCTCTGTCATTCTTGTCACTTCACAGGGCAGCGTTCTGCCGCCCAGGATCTTCACTCCACTCGACATCCCGGAAATGAAGGAAGGCGTGACAGGCCGGTCTACAGTGACTACGTACTCCTTCTCATGCTTGCCTTCGGCCCGCAATATCTTGTTAACGATGTCTCCATCATTGGTAAGCAAAATTAACCCCTCTGAGTCCTTGTCCAACCGGCCGATCGGAAAGATGCGCTCCTGATGCCCGACAAAGTCAACGATATTCCCCTGAATGTGGCTTTCCGTGGTCGATGTGATGCCTACCGGCTTATTAAGCGCAATGTAGACGATCTGGCTTCCCGTTTCCAGCGGCTTGCCATCAATCCGTACTTCATCGCCCGGAACGGCCTGGCTGCCGAGTACGGCCGGCTCACCGTTAATGGTAACCCTGCCGCCTTCCACCAGCTTGTCTGCTTCACGGCGTGAACAATAGCCTGTCTCACTGATGAATTTATTAATTCTCATGATTGTCTTCACTCCGTTCTTTATTCATGCCCTGCTCTGCAGCAGGTTCAACTGGTGCGGGCAGTTTAATAATAACCTCCGTCCCGCAACCGTATTCACTGCGAATCTCCAGACTGCCTTTGTGAGCCTGGATAATCCGCTGGCTGACCATCAGCCCAAGTCCCGTCCCTGACTCTTTATTGGTATAGAACGGCTCGCCCAGCTTGGGCAGCATATAATCGGGAATGCCGCCTCCCTCGTCAGAGATCACAATAACAACGGAGTCTTCATCCATATACTGCTCCAGCGTGATGGTTCCACCGTCCGGCATGGCTTCAATGGCATTCTTGACGATATTAATAAACACCTGCTTGAGCTGGTTCTCCTCGCAATGCACCGTTGCCGGCAGCTCTGCAAACCGTGACTCAAACTCTATGCCAAAGAGATGGGCCTGGCTGCTCAGAAGGGAAATTACATCATTTAGAATGTGCCGGACATCCTTTTGCTGAAAGTGAACTGCCTGCGGCTTGGCCAAAATCAGAAATTCACTCACAATGAGATTAATTCGTTCCAGTTCGGAGAGCATTAAGTCAATGTGCAGCGGAACCAGTACCTGCTTTTCTTGTTGAAGCTGCAGGAATCCCCGTAGCGTTGTCAGCGGATTACGGATTTCATGGGCAACCCCGGCGGCCAGCTGTCCCACCGTAGTCAGCTTCTCTGAGCGTCTCAGCAGCTCTTCGATCCGGTTGCGCTCTGTCATGTCACGGGATACGTGGACAAAGGCCTGTGGGCGTCCCTCTTCGTCACGAATGATCGAGGTGCTGACACTAACTTCGACCATCGAGCCGTCCCGCTTCAGCCTTACAGTCTCTACCGGAGGCAGAACAGCGCCATTCTTCAGCTCCCTCAGCCTTTCTTCTTCCTGTTTCTGCACCGTAGCCGGCACCAGATAAAGCGGCTTAACCAGGACATCTGCGGCACTCCAGCCGTACAGATCCTCAAATGCTCTGTTCGTACTGGTGATCCGTCCATCCATATCTACAGTATGAATCGCATCGGAGGTGCCGTTAATCACCGATTCCAAATGTTCTTTAACCGCCCGGTTCTCTTCCAGTGTCTGCCCTAGCCGGTTCGTATGCTGGGAAAGATGGGAGGTCATCGCATTAATCCTGTGGGCCAGCTGTCCCAGCTCATCGCGGCTGCCCACCTTTAACGGCGGCTCAAATTTGCCTTTGGCCACATCATTGACCTTGGCCAGAATATCCTGAATCGGACGGGTTACCACGCCGGCAAGCACATAGCTGCACACGAAAAAAATGATAAGCAGCAACAATGAAGTAGTGATATTATTGAACAATTGGTCTTTGATGACCGAAGAAATGACCGAATAGTCCATGACTACAGAGACAACATAATCATCAGCACCCGGCTGGCTGATCGGAATGAAGCTTTTGAGCACTCTTTTGCCAAGAGCCTCCGTATCCAGCGTGACCGGCTGCCCTTTGCCGAGGGCTGCCATCATCGCCGACTTATCCTCCTCCACATTGCCAAAGATATAGGTGCCGAATTTAATAGGACGGCTGCGCAGCTTCTCATTCACGCGGTCTTCACCATTAGGCATCATGCTTGCAGAGGCAAAGGTTTTGGGATTGATTCCTGTGACCTCCAGAAGTCCCGGATTGACCTCTTTGGACTGCTGAACGATCTCGTCGGGATTCATAATTTTGACGTAATCACTCACTGCTGTACTGCGTATGTAAGGATCTATGATGTAGTTAGTCGAGGCATCGTGATAATATCCCCACTTTTCAATGAACTTAGGATTGGAAGTCGAATATTCAAAAGGTCCGGACCAGAAATTCTCAAGGCTCTGCCCCTGCTGAACGGATACTTTCTGACCGGCAAACAGCTCGAGAAATGCGACGTACCAATACCCCATTCCTTTGGTAGGCAGTCCAATCTCATTAGGATCAGACGATTTGGCAACCACTATATCATCATCAGTCTTGACCAGAAGTGAAATATTAGACACACCGAGCTTATCCGCCAGGTACACCAGCTGTTCATTCTTCACATTCTTGATATCCGGGTCAAGCTCTTCAGAGGCTAAAATGGCGGCCATCCGCAGGTTCTGGGCCAGCTGATACTGCACATAGTTCGAGCTATAGCTGCTCTGTTCGACTGAAACGGCAACCTGCATGGCGGTCATCTTCATATTATTTTCACTTTCAATACGCAGATTATCCCGGGCCGCGTAAAGATTCAGTGTAAGATTGAGCGCCAAGATCAGCAGTACCGAACCAAAAATAATAGCCGATAATTTTGTTTTTATGGACAAGCTGCTTTTTCACCTCTTATCCGCTGGTAAATCCTAGCGGAGTGTTCATGAATATCATACCTTTTGCCTATCCATTTGAAAAGACATTTCAGAGACGGGGCATATTTTGCGAAGCATTGAATTTTATAGGGAGTTTCTCTACAATGGATAAGAAAAACATAAGGTTAATCCACAGGCTATACACATATAAACAATTTATTAAATTCTGATGTGTACAATATTGTGTATAAGTCGGCGGTTATCCACAGACTTATACACAATTTGTTCAGAACGAATATTTGTTCGTTGCACAAGGTACAGAATACGAAGGGAAGATGCACTTGAATATATTACTTGATGAACTGCCGCCCGAAGAGCAGGAGGCTCATGAATATTGGATGCGGGAGGCGATTGCGGAAGCCCGCAAAGCAGAGGCACTGGGCGAGGTGCCCATCGGAGCAGTAATTGTCCGCCATGGCGAAATCATCGGGCGCGGCTACAATCTGCGTGAGACCACAATGGACTCCACGGCTCATGCTGAAATGGTGGCCATCCGCGAGGCCAGTATAGCTTTGAACTCCTGGAGGCTGCTCGATTGCCGGCTCTACGTTACCCTTGAGCCCTGTCCGATGTGTGCGGGGGCCATGGTTCAATCTAGAGTCCCTCTCACGGTATATGGCACAACAGACCCTAAAGCCGGCTGTGCAGGCACCCTCATGAATCTCCTGGAGGAACCGCGGTTCAATCACCGGACCGAAGTCATTCAAGGTATCTTGCAGGAGGAGTGTGCGGATCTGCTGACTTCCTTTTTCCGCCGCTTGCGCCAGAAGCCGTCCAAGCTATAGTTATTCGCAAAAATGACCAAGGAGGATTATATGTCTCTTAAACTGTACAATACGTCTCAAGGTATCTATCTCTCCCTGCTGCAGCTCCAGGATGCAGATGAGCTGCTTCAGCTGCGCCTGCGCAACAAGGTACAGCATCAGCCGTTTGAACCACTGCGCGAGGACGATTATTTTACCCTTGAAAGCCAGAAGCAGCTCGTTGGCCAGCGTTTGGAGGATGCCCGTCAGGATAGAGCCTATATGTTTGGCATCTTCCTGCTGGACGGACAATTAATTGGGCAGGTTACCATTTCCAATGTGGTACGTGGCGTCGGACAATATGCCGATATCGGCTATTTTATTGACCATGAGGTACAAGGAAAAGGGTATACCAGCGCCGCTGTAGGCTTAATCCTGGAGTATGCCTTCCATGCTCTTGGGCTGCATCGGGTACAGGCTTGCATCCTGCTGCATAACGAAGGCTCCCGCCGTGTATTGGAGAAGAACGGGTTTCAGGCAGAAGGAATTGCCCGGCGTTTCATTAAAATCAATGGTCAGTGGCAGGACCACCGCACCTACGCTATTCTGGCTGATGATTACTATCCGTTTCAGCGAGAAATAGAAGGATAATTTAAAGCGTGAAGCATATAAATTCTTATATTTGGACAAAAAAATCCCGCATGAGCGCGAACAATACGCACTCATGCGGGATTTCTATGTTGCTTAGATTAATAAGTGCCCATTCCACCGAACTGCTGTTGCAGCTCTTCCATTGTAACTACATCATCGCCCTGCGGGATGCCAATCGTGAAGGTCTGCTTCTCATTAACTTTGCTGTATTGGTTGCTTCCGGTTAATGACAGGCTGACATTCGTTCCTTGCTCAGGATCTTTGACGATGATATCCATCAACAGGTTCTGGTATACAGGGAAGCTATCTTTGTCGATCGCGGTATCGAGTTTGAATTGGTTGATCGTAAGATACTTGTTCAAATCAGCCAATCCTTTGTCGACCTCGGCACGGGTCTCGCTGGACTGCAGTTCTTCTTTGGCTTTGGCTAAATCAGCCTCGTCAATTTGCAGCATAGTCTTGTATTCTTCCTTACCCACAATATCAATAATCTTCGGCAGTGCATTATTCACGAGGATTGTAAGTGCTTCTTTGACATTGTCATTGGTCACCTGGAACTGAACCACTTGTTTAGCCTTGACGTCCTCCGGCAATGCTGCATCTTTAGGTTTGATGTCGGTAAAATATTTCTCTTCATCATACTCGGCCAACAGTGTGCTTACCACTTCATTGGAGAGCTTTTGCATTTTTTGCGTGTCTACTGAAGCCGGGCTCCATTCGGTGCCGCCCTGCTCTGCCAGTTCCTTCAGGTCAAGCTCTACGTACTTCCCTACAATTGTCTCCGGAAGCGGCAAGAACGGAATCGACGGTACTTTGACGTACATCTTCTCTGCGGTCATTACCATAGGGATGTTAAAGGACATCGCCATATCACCCTTCAGGTTCAGTACCATAGTCATTTCTGTCTGCATCGGATCCGCTTGGTATACCCCATTCACGGAAATATCAGCGTTCTTCAGCATACTGAGCACCATACCTGTCGTGGCATCCGTTGTACCTTCACCGGCTTCCACTGTCAGGTTGTTAATGACTAGCTTGCTCTTCATTTCATATGAAGTCAATGCAGTCGCTTTAGCGGCGGCCGATTTCAGGGCCTCTTTTGGTGCCTCTTGTTTGTTCGCGCATCCCGGCAAAATAATTGCAGCTGCAAGCAGCAATGCGGAAGCGGATAACCCCCATTTTTTGTTCATTGTTGTTCTCCTCTCCCATGTAAAAAAATTGTTTCCCCTTCCTAATGATAAACCATTTGGCAAAAAGGGGAAACAGTTCATTTCTCCTTTCTTTTCCGAAGGTGTTATCCCTGCGGATTATGATGATCTACATGGTTAGCCTGTTTGACCTTTTTGGAGCCGGAAAGCGGCTTGGGCGCTGAAGAATGATGTTCTCCTCTAGGCTCATGATTGGTGTCTACCCCGGGAACCGGCATACTTTTAGGCTTGCTCATTTCTTATTCCCCTCCTATGGATTAGTTAAATCTTGTAGCGCTTGTGCACATTCATGAATCTGTCTTGTATACTGCTGGGCCAGTAATTGTACGGCATCGGTACGCTCATCGGTATTCCTTCCGCTCTGCTCGGCATCAATCAGATTCACAGCCACTTCACGGCTATCGACATAAGTGCAGCGAAAATCAAGAGAATAATCCTGCCGCCCTGCCGCATTGAAATGAATCAGCAGACTGTTCTGGTCAGCTGCATCTCCCTGCACACTAAAGCTGTCTCCATCCTCCATCAGTGCAGGCAGACGCTCCTGCCATGCGGTAACCAGACTTTGCTGGTCCAGTTGTAATTGTCGGTTCATTGTTCTTATCAGCCTCCCTTCTTTAATACATTGCGGAGAAAAGAGGATTTTTATTCCCTCTGGAACAGGTTCCATAAATAAGAATAAAAAAAGATCACTCCTTCTAAGAGGAATGACCTTCGTATATGCAGGACTTTTATCCTTTAACCGATCTTCCGGATCGAGTCCAAATGCTCAACCAGTCTGTTCCAGGTATCTGTGATGCCCTGCAGCATACCCATATCCAGCACCTGCTGCAGTGCTTCTGCTGTCGCATATTCCGCGCGATTAATGACTTTAGTCCCATCTTCTGTTTCGACGAAGATTAGGGTAACGAGCGTCTCAGGCATATCATCTGCAACGTTGCCCTCCGCATCGGAGAAATAATCTACATACACGATCTTCTCTGGTGCAACGATCTCACGGTACACACCCTTGCCCCATGATTCCATACCATAGAAATCACCCTGGTTCTTGTCCTCGCACTTCATACAATAATGCCAGACTCCGCCCACGCGGAAATCCATATGGCATACCGGCAGCGACCAGCCTCTCGGCCCCCACCAATGCTTCAGATGCTCTGCTTGCGAAAACGCCTGAAATACCAGCTCCCGAGGGGCTTTGAACTCACGTTCCAGAATAAGTACCTTATCCTCTACCTTGGATACCATTTCATTTGCCATTTTTAATTTCCTCCTCGATCTTCCTTAGTGGGTTAAGACAGTTCTGCCACAGCGTTCGCAAAGCTCATCCATCATCTCTTATTCAATCTTGCTGCTCTTCTACTGCTTGCTACCTTGTACTTTCTGTAAATAGTCATCCAGCCGGTCGAACCGCTCCTCCCAGATGTGGCGATAGCTCCTCAGCCAATTCTCCAGCTCCTGAAAAGGTTCCGGCAGCAGGCTATAGATCCGGCGGTTAGCGTCCACCCGGGCCTCCACGATGCCAGCCTCACTTAGAACACGCAAATGTTTGGATGCTTGAGGCTGGCGCAGTTGCAGCCTTTCAGCGATTTCCCCTACAGTTAGCGGGCGTTCGCGCAAAAGCTCAACAATCTGCAGGCGGTTAGGCTCTGCCAAGGCACTCATGACATTCGAATTCATAGTCATCATCCATTCTTAGCTGTGAAGGTACGTACCCTTCATTAAGTGTCTGGCTTTTGTATTCCCTTGCTCGATATAAATATACCATCACGGGAATATTCCTGTAAAGGAATATTTAAAAAATTAAATTCCACAACCTTATTTTTCTCAACCTGCTGTACAAAAAAGCCGCCTTCCAAGGAAGGCGGCTTCTATCTGTAAATTCATTCAATTAAAGGAAATGGCGGAGAGGATGGGATTCGAACCCATGTGGGCTTGCACCCTAACGGTTTTCAAGACCGCCCCGTTATGACCGCTTCGGTACCTCTCCAATGCATCTAAATTTCACATGCATTAGGAATTATACCACACTATACAAACATTAAGCAACTGTTTTATTAAGAAACTTTAGGACTAATACATTTTACATTACGCATATACGGCTGAAGGGCCTCTGGAATCTGGACGCTGCCATCTTCTTGCTGGTAGTTCTCCAGAATAGCGGCGACCGTCCGGCCGACAGCCAGTGCAGAGCCATTCAGCGTATGAACAAACTCCGGCTTGGATTTGGGTTCCTTGCGGAAACGGATATTCGCCCGGCGCGCCTGGAAGTCCTCCGTATTGGAGCAAGAGGAGATTTCACGGTACATGCCGCTCTCCGGCAGCCAAACCTCCAAATCGTAAGTCTTAGCCGATGTAAAGCCCATATCTCCAGTGCATAGGCCCAGGACACGGTATGGCAGCCCCAGAAGCTGCAGTACACGCTCCGCATCCGCTGTCATCTTCTCAAGCTCCTCATACGAGGTCTCAGGGGTGGTGAGCTTCACCAGCTCCACCTTGTTGAACTGGTGCTGGCGGATAAGTCCGCGGGTATCACGTCCTGCCGACCCTGCTTCAGAACGGAAACAGGAGCTGTAAGCGACATGATATTTGGGTAGGTCTGCCGCTGTCAAAATCTCCTCACGATAGTAATTCGTCACTGGGACTTCAGCCGTAGGAATTAAGTAGTACTCGGTATCCCGCAGCTTGAACAGATCCTCTTCAAACTTCGGAAGCTGGCCTGTACCATATAAGCTATCCTTGTTGACGATATACGGCGGCAGCATCTCTTCATAATTATGCTCTCCACTGTGAAGGTCCATCATAAAGTTAATCAGGGCACGTTCAAGACGAGCTCCAAGTCCCTTATAGAAAACAAATCTGGAGCCGGTTACCTTAGCAGCAGCTTCAAAATCAATGATATCCAGCTGCTGTGCCAGCTCCCAATGTGATTTTGGAGTGAATCCGAATTCTCTTGGCTGCGACCAGCGGCGCAATTCAACATTCTCTTCCTCGGATTTGCCTACTGGTACAGATTCATGCGGAATGTTCGGGATACTCATCGTCAGTTCGTCAATCTGAGTCTCCAGAACACGCACTTCATCATCGAGTTCTTTAATGCGGTCAGAAACGGTCCGCATCTCTGCAATTAAATCATCAGCCGGCTCGCCGTTTTTCTTCTTCTTGGCAACATCACCGGAAACAATGTTCCGGCGGTTCTTCAAACCCTCTGTCTCTTGCAGCAGCTCACGGCGGCGCAGATCCAGCTGCGGAAATCCGGCGATCAAATCGAGCGATTTACCGCGTTTGTTAAGCGCATCTTCTACCTTTGCGTAATCACTGCGCAATACTTTTACATCTAGCACAAAGTTTCCCTCCTGAAAACAGCCTAAACTCTTTCAAATTGCTGTTTTGCAGCACTGAAAGAGTCAGAATGTTCTTATATGCAGTTCTATTGTTTGGCTGCCAGACTTGCCTCTACCATATCGGCAAAATACTGGTGCAGCCGGTAATCTTCTGTCAGTTCCGGATGAAAGGAGGAGACCAGCAGATTGCCTTCACGCGCAGTTACAATCTCATCATTGTAAACCGTGAGCACATCCACATTCGGACCCGTTTCATTAATAAGAGGAGCGCGGATAAAGACGGCACGCACCGGCTCATTTATCCCTTTAACCTCCAGATCACATTCAAAACTTTCCCGCTGGCGGCCAAAGGCATTCCGGGCAACGGTAATGTCCATCAGTTCGAGATGTCCGGGCTCACCGCCGGCGATTCTCTTCGCCAGTACAATCATGCCGGCACATGTTCCAAAAATAGGCTTGCCCAAGCCTGCAAAATCGCGTATCGCTTCAATGAAGCCATACTTGCGCATCAGCTTGCCTATCGTGGTGCTCTCTCCACCAGGTATAATGAGCCCCTGGACCTCAGCCAGCTGCTCTACACGCTTGATGGGCAGGCCCTCAGCCCCGGCTTTTTCTATACTGACAATATGTTCTGTTACGGCGCCTTGAAGCGCCAGCACTCCTATTTTCATCCGGACAACCTTCTCTCTATTAACGGCCGCGCTCCGACATACGTTCAGCCGGGGTCAGAGTTGCGATATCAATCCCCTTCATTGGCGTGCCAAGGTTCTTGGATACTTCAGCGATCAGTTTATAGTCTGTGAAGTGAGTAGTTGCCTCCACAATCGCCCGGGCGAATTTCTCGGGGTTGTCCGATTTGAATATACCGGAACCGACGAATACGCCATCCGCACCCAGATGCATCATCAAGGCTGCATCAGCCGGAGTAGCTACACCGCCTGCGGCAAAGTTAACAACCGGCAGCTTGCCGAGCTCGTGAACTTCAAGCAGCAGCTCGTAAGGAACACCTAAAGTCTTAGCTTCGTGAAAAAGCTCGTCTTTGGACAAGTTGGTTACCTTGCGGATCTGGCTGTTGATAACACGCATATGGCGCACGGCTTCAACAATGTTGCCCGTTCCCGGTTCACCCTTGGTGCGGATCATCGAAGCTCCTTCATTAATACGTCGCAGCGCTTCACCCAGATCTTTCGCTCCGCAGACAAAAGGGACTGTAAACTCACGTTTGTTGATATGGAATACTTCATCGGCAGGCGTGAGCACTTCGCTTTCATCCAAATAATCCACGCCCAGAGATTCAAGAACCTTCGCTTCTACATAATGACCGATACGGGCTTTGGCCATAACGGGAATGCTCACCACTTTGATAACCTCTTCTACGATTGTAGGATCAGCCATCCGGGCTACACCGCCTGCTGCGCGGATATCAGAAGGTACGCGTTCCAGAGCCATTACAGCTACTGCACCCGCAGCCTCGGCAATTTTCGCTTGCTCTGCATTCATGACGTCCATAATGACGCCGCCTTTTTGCATTTCTGCCATGCCTCTTTTAACTCGCGATGTTCCAGTTTCCATGATTCAAGCCTCCCGATTGATCTTATCTAACTTGCCACTTTACCGCAAGGCGGCTATATATACAACCTATTTACTCGGATTATTCACTGCACCAGACATTACTGCCCTAGAACAGGTTCTTAATTCCTGTAAACAAATCGCTGAAAAATTCGCCTATTGCTCTCATCAGCAGCTTGAACCAGCCAGCCTTCTCCGCTTCCTCTGCGGTAATTAGATTGACCGTCTTCTCCTGAACCTGAGACATTCCTTCAACCTTGTAGGAGTAAGTAACCTTGCCCACTTTGGAAGCATTGGCAATCGGGGCTACCAGTGTTGCTGCATCATTAACGGCAACCGCTGTGTTAATCTGTGGTGCAACCGTTCCTTTAGGCACGATAAAAGTAACTCCGGCATCGGTAACGATGGACACATCTTTGTTTTTGCCTTTTTGCACAGGCACTGTTTCATTGCCGGCAATGACGGCTTTAGGGGCCACTACCTGTTTGATTTCGAAATTATTGAAGCCAAAATCAAGTACTTTCTTCGTTTCCGTGAAACGGTGTGCTTCCGAGTTGGCGCCCATAACCACACTGATCAGCCGCATACCGTCGCGAACAGCCGTACCGGTGAAACAGTTGCCGGCGTTGTTGGTATGTCCTGTCTTCAGCCCGTCAAGGCCGGGATAAGCGTATGCCTTAAAGTTGGCGATATCCTTGTTCGCTTCCAGCATCCAGTTGTAGTTAACCATCGGTTTGTCATCCCGTTGACGGAACTTGTAAGACTGAATGGTTGTGAATTCTGTGAAATCAGGGTGGTCCGTGACGATATATTTGGCAAGAATCGCTGCGTCCATGGCTGACATTACGGTTTCACGATCGACTTTGGGCTGGAACTTAGCCGGCATATCGGCACGGTCAAGACCGGTAGAATTGATAAAGTAAGCCGTCTTCATTCCCATCTTCTTTGCAGTTTCATTCATTAGAGCTACAAATTCCTGCTCGGATGACGAAACAAGCTCAGCCAACGCTACGGTGGCATCATTAGCAGAACCAACGGCCATTGCTATGTATAGCTCTCTTACCGTATGTTCATCGCCTTCAGCCAAAAAAATACGCGAGCCGATCTGCTTGGAGGCATTTTCCTGAACAACTACTTTCTGATCCCAGGAAATCTGGCCATTCTTCACGGCATCTGCAACCAGATATTCGGTCATCATCTTCGTCATGCTTGCCGGAGGCAAAGGCTTATCGGCATTCAGGGACAAAAGCACCTCGCCTGTAGTTGGTTCGATCAACACTGCCGAATCCACTTCGAGCTTCAGTGATTCTATACTAGGAATCTTGACTGCAGCTTTCGCCGCAGTAGTGCCGGCGGCAGTACCCTTTTCTGTCGTTGCCGGTGTCTTCACTTCATCAGCGAACACCGAATGTACTGGAGAAGCTAACATATTTAAAAGCAGACCTACTGTCGCTGTCTTAATCACAAATTGTTTACTGCTAAATTTTCGCTTGTGCTTCAATGATTACTACTCTCCTTTTGATCCTCATATCCATTGCTTGTTCTATTCTAACACAGGGGTACCTGCAAAAAAAGACAGACAGGACGAATTTAGTCCTGTCTGTCCGTAATTTATCGAAACCGCCTAATTATAGGGAATAGTTGGGAGCTTCCTTGGTGATTTGTACATCATGAGGGTGACTTTCGCGCAATCCGGCTCCTGTAATCCGAATGAAAGATGTATCATTGCGCAGTTCCTCCAGTGTCTTCGTTCCACAATACCCCATACCAGAACGAAGCCCGCCGATCAGCTGATGAACCGTATCAGAGAGCGAACCTTTGAAAGCCACTCTTCCTTCAATACCTTCTGGAACTAGCTTCTTGTCATCATCCTGGAAGTAACGGTCTTTACTGCCCTGCTTCATGGCGCTCATACTGCCCATGCCGCGGTATACCTTGAATTTACGTCCCTGATAAATCTCAGATTCGCCCGGGCTTTCTTCCGTTCCGGCGAACAGGCTTCCCATCATAACGGCAGATGCTCCCGCAGCAATCGCTTTGGTAACCTCACCGGAATATTTGATACCCCCGTCAGCAATAATCGGAATGCCGTACTCACGGGCAACCGTTGCACAATCGTAAATGGCCGTAATTTGCGGAACACCGATACCGGCAATTACGCGTGTGGTACAAATTGATCCCGGTCCAATACCCACTTTGACTACAGAAGCGCCAGCTTCAATCAATTCACGGGTTGCGTCTCCGGTTGCCACGTTACCGGCAACAATTGTAAGATCCGGGTACAGTTCACGCAATTTGCGGACAGCATCAATAATATTAATATGATGCCCGTGTGCGGAATCTACCGTAATCAGATCCACGCCGGCTTTCACCAACGCCTCTGTACGTTCAAAAGTATCTTTGGAAATACCAATTGCCGCACCCACCAGCAGACGGCCGTGAGCATCTTTTGCTCCATTCGGGAATTGAATTGCTTTTTCTATATCTTTAATCGTGATCAAACCTTTAAGAATGTTGTTCTCATCTACAAGCGGCAGTTTCTCGATCTTATGGCGTTGAAGGATACCTTCTGCTTCCTGGAGAGTAGTGCCAACCGCAGCAGTGACCAGATTCTCATGGGTCATCACTTCTTTAATTTGAATATTAAAATCATGAATGAAACGCAGATCTCTATTGGTCAGAATCCCAACCAGCTTGTTGCTTTCATCAACGATAGGTACTCCGGAAATACGGTATTTACCCATCAGGACTTCAGCGTCGGAAACCCAGTGTTCTGGCGTTAGAGAAAAGGGATTAGTAATAACACCGCTCTCGGAGCGCTTTACCCGGTCTACTTCTTCAGCCTGCTGCTCCACTGACATATTCTTATGAATAATGCCAATGCCTCCCTCGCGGGCAATTGCAATCGCCATAGCTGCTTCTGTGACTGTATCCATGCCTGCACTCATCAGAGGGATATTCAGCTTCACATTTTTGCTCAGTACCGTGGCCAGATCCACTTCCTTCGGCAGTACCTCGGATTTGCGCGGCACCAACAGCACATCGTCAAACGTCAAACCTTCTTTACCAAACTTATCTTCCCACACCTGGGTCATTCCTCCTCGATTATCTTTATTCTAACCGCCCACAAACTTTATAAATGAAGAAACTCCGGTTTGAAGTCCATATCCGATAGACACCGAACTAAACAGCGAAGTTATACATATCCGTATCTTCAATTAACGTTTGAGATGCTTGTCCAAAAATATATTATTGCCATCTTAGCAAAGGGTTTTTGGCCTGTCAAGAATATTACATCATCGGAGGAGGGAATCGGAAAACGGTCACCGGGTAAGCGAATTCTTGGACGAAAGTCCGTATCCAGTGGACATTATCACTGTAAGAACCCATTTATTGTATATGTACATTCGTAGTTTTAGGGCGTGGGATTAGCCTATATATTGCTTTAACTACCACCATTTGCACTTTAACCCAACAAAAAAGCCACTGTTGAGAAACTCAACAATGGCTTTGTGTGCTTGGCGGCGTCCTACTCTCCCAGGACCCTTCGGTCCAAGTACCATCGGCGCTGGAGGGCTTAACGGTCGTGTTCGGGATGGGTACGCGTGGAACCCCTCCGCTATCGCCACCAAACGGGCATTTACAGCGTAAATGCTTCAGGAACTTTAATTCCTGAAAACTGAATCCGAAACAAATCTGCGTCTTAATTCTTGGATAAGCCCTCGACCGATTAGTATTGGTCAGCTCCATGCATTGCTGCACTTCCACCTCCAACCTATCTACCTCGTCGTCTTCAAGGGGTCTTACTAAT
>NZ_JBGJZP010000034.1:0-55943 GCF_042610515.1 Paenibacillus paludis | reverse complement strand
TGATGAACGATCATGTGCGACACCCCCTTTTGTAGTATTTTCTTACAGTGTAGCACATATGTTCGCTGAATAGTTGAAAACCGCCGATTCATCTCCGCCTACAGAGGTCGGAGTCTTTTCGGCTTTTGAAGATAAAGCAGCCTGAATTCGGAACACGAATTCAGGCTGCTTTTTATATTAGACAACATATCTTCCAATTCCGGTTCATAACGATTGTTCAATTAATATTTTATAAACATTTTATAAGCAATTCATAAATATCTCGGCAGTAAGATGATCAAGTCAAGTGAAACAGGAAAGCTTCAACATCAACTTAATTAATAAAGGAGACATTATTATGAGTGAGATCACAAGAAACGAATCTAATTTCGTCGGTTATGAGTACAAGGACGTTACGGTAAAACGCAAAATGGAGTCGGTGTATGTAGACGGGTATAACAACTTCGGCTGGGCGCTGGAGGGTACTTCGACCTCAGTTCAGAATGTTGGTTCTGTAACCATGAAGTTTAAGCGGGACCGGAAGATCCGTAATAAAGCCGAGCTGACCCGCCTGCAACGCCAATTCGATGCCTCCGTTAACGAAATTGAAACGCTGGAAAGTTCCAAGGTCATCGGTGCTTCTGTCGTTGCCTATGTTATCGGTGTTATTGGAACAGCGTTCATGGCTGGCTCTGTGTTTGCTAATCAAGCTGATCTGCTGCCTCTTACAATAATTCTGGCAGTCCCCGGTTTTGTAGGCTGGATCATCCCGTATTTTCTCTTCAGCGGTATCAGCAAGAAAAAAACGAACAAGGTAACGCCTCTGATCGATCAGAAGTATGACGAGATTTACGAGGTGTGCGAAAAGGCTAATGCCCTGCTGGGGAAGTGATTAAGTGTTTATTTGACCGCTATCTGGTCGATTATCAAGACCGAACTGCCTTAACAAACGTTGCATCACTTACAATCAATGCTTTGATCGGCATCGGCAAGTTGATCCTCGGTGTGTATCTCCTATCTGGATGGTTCATGATTAACGCGGTGTATTACATAATCCTCTTTGCCGCAAGAGGTCAGGCACTTTATAAATATCGAGTGGCCAAAACTATCGAAGACCCCGCACAAAGATATAACATGGAATTTATTGTTTATCAACGCAGTGGCACTTTCCTTTGTCTTCTCGGGATCTCCTATCTGTTGGTCTGCCTGCGGATGTATGTTGCCGGAGATGCCATCATATTCAGAGGTTACATTGTTTATCTGGTAGCAGCGGTTGCTTTCACCAAGCTTGGTATTGCCATTTACGGTACCTTGGCTAACCGGTATCTGAAGGGACCTATTGTTTCTTCACTGAAAATGATTAGCTTTGTAGACGCAATGGTTTCCATTGTAGTGACTCAATACACTCTGCTTATGATGGAGAAATCCCCCAATGCCTTCAGCTCCAGCGCTTTATTTGGAATGGGATGCAGTGTTTTATTTTTTCTATTAGGGATTTACATGCTGCTCAAAAAGAAAAAGGTACCATTGAAAGGATGGAGTAAGTGAGTAAACAGAGAGAAGTAAACATCAGTGTCCTAAAAAGAGGACCTATTTTGTTCATTATGATTTTTGGAGCTTTTCTTGCGACGTTGAATCAGACGGTGATGGGCGTTGCCATGCCGGAATTAATGAATGATTTCAACATCTCAGCGGCAACCGCCCAGTGGCTGACAACAGGCTATATGCTGGTGAACGGTGTACTGATTCCGATTACGGCTTATTTAATGCAGCGTTTTACTACCCGGCAGCTTTTCCAGACTTCCATGTTTATTTTCCTGGCTGGAACGGTCGTAGCAGCCCTCGCGGCTAGCTTCCCCGTTCTGCTTACCGGGCGTTTGATTCAGGCAACTGGCGCAGGAATTATCATGCCGCTGCTCATCAATGTTATTTTAACGCTTTTCCCTCCTGAAAAGAGAGGCGCTGCCATGGGCATGGTCGGATTGGCGATTATATTTGCCCCTGCGATTGGACCTACTTTGGCAGGATATATCCTGGAACATTACAGTTGGGAAACCATGTTCTATGGGATCATCCCCCCCACTGTCCTTGTTATTGTCTGCGGATTTATTTATTTGAAGAATGTATCGAAACGCTCCTATCCCAAGATTGATATGATTAGCGTGGCCCTATCCACCCTCGGCTTTGGCGCTTTGCTGTATGGCTTCAGCCGGGCCGGCAGCGCAGGCTGGTCGAGTGTAGAGGTGCTCTTGTCTCTTGGTGCGGGTATCCTTTCTCTTGCCCTGTTTACTTGGCGGCAGCTGGCTTCCATACATCCGCTTCTTGATCTCCGGGCCTTCAAATATAAGATGTTTTCCTTAACCACCGTCATCAGTATCGCAGTTACAATCGTGATGTATGCGGATATGATTCTGCTTCCCCTGTACCTGCAGAGTGCCCGCGGCTATACGGCCATGGAGTCCGGCTTACTGCTGCTTCCCGGCTCGCTTGTGATGGGATTGCTTATGCCGGTCACCGGAAAGCTGTTCGACCGGTTTGGAGCAAAATGGCTTGCCATCATCGGTCTGCTTATAACGATCACCACGACCCTAAGTTTTGTTAATTTAACGGACTCTACCAGCTATATCTATCTGGTGTTCATGTCAACAGGCCGGCAGATCGGAATGGCGATGTTCCTGATGCCTATTCAAACCGCAGGATTAAATCAATTGCCGGCGAAGCTTCATGCGCATGGCACCGCAATCTCCAATACCGTTAAACAAGTCGCGGGTGCCATAGGTACTTCTTTGCTGGTAACCATCATGACGAGCCGTACCACAACTCATTTGCAGAATCTTATGGGCGCAAGTGGCGCAAAAAGCGCAACCCAGGAACACATGATGATGGAAGCGTCCATCCAGGGCATAAATGATGCCTACCTCGTTATTGTGGGAATCGGCATTCTCGCCTTGCTGCTTTCCTTCTTCATCCAACAAGTGGGACAGTCAACCGGGAAAGAGTCCGAAATCAAGTTGAAAAAGATGATTGCCAAAAAATCCTGAATTTAAATTGTGGGGAAATCTATATCAGTAAAATAAATAACAGGCGCCCTCCTCTATGAGAGACGCCTGTTATTTATTTTTGCTTCGTTTACCGGGTCATGTCCTGGAAATTCTCTATAAACTCAACTTCTGCTGGAGTAGTACTGCCAGCTCCTCGGCTGTATCCCAAACCATCGGACGGATATCTTGGATTTGTACAAAAAGGTTATCGGCATCGCTGCCGTTTACGGTCCAGATCACCGGAATGTTTAAACCGAGCGCATATCCCGCTGCAAAATACACCTCGGGGGATTGACCGGATAAGTCCGCTATCATCAGTTTACTGTCCGCGATAAGCTCCAAGGAATACTGTTCACGGCTCTGCGTTTTTGTATGTGTAAGCAATCGCGGCAGATAACCGCACTGCTCAATTTTCGGCAACAGTATTTCCAGCCACTCCGTGCGCATATCCCCCTCATCCGAGATGAGAACGACGCAAGGCTTTAATTTTTTTCCTCCGGCGTTCGCAGCGGCTTCACTCCATCCTTTGCCGGTAAGCTTAAAAGACATACCTTCCCTGATGAGCAACTGCTCATTGATCAGCTTATCAATGATATAGACCAGCTCTTGCAGATTGGGCGAATAGGTCAAATTATAGCTGCTGGAGAGTGGTTGAATGACCACAGGTTCCTCCGGTCCTTCGGAATGTCTGTACAAATATTGCAATAGACGGTTTCCTTTATCTTCAATGGTAACGGGTATTTTCGGAGAATTTGCAATCGACTCTAAGTCGTTGGCGGCTAGAGTGACCTTTTCATCACAATCGGTCAACTCCCGGATATAAGCTGATATTAAATGAAGCATGTCGCGTTTCTTGGGGTGCGGCAACGAATTAATAGGTTCATAGCTGTCTCTCCGCAGGCTATAGAAACCGCCGGGTGAACAGGCACAGCCAATATATCTATCGTAATCGCCTTCCGGTTTAATGGGAACAATCTCATCGCAGAACAAACAGTGTTTCTTATTCATGACAACTTTTCACCTCTTATTAATTGCTAACCTCTACCTTACCAAGTTTTTTAAGGAAAGTAGACAAGCAGATATTTCCTTCACTGCTGAAAACGGACGTCATTTGATGAACTTATAGTCTATCCTCAATCAGCGATCATACAAAAAAGACAGCCGTCCGTCGGCTGCCTCTTCTTAGTTTATGGAATTAAAGTTTCTGAATCCCTCCCCCGATCTTGTGCACTAGGAAGCCGCATAACATCAGGCTAATTGCCACATAGGCTGCGATCATGCCGATGATGCCGAACCAGCCAAAATGGCTGTACAGCACCCCCCCGCCTGTACCGCTCACACTAGAGCCTACGTAGTAGAAAAAGAGATACAGTGCATTGGCCTGCGACTTATGTTCATCGGCTACCAGGCCCACCCAGCTGCTGGCAATGGAATGGCCACCGAAGAAACCAAAGGCGAACAGCGCAAGGCCAATGATTTTGACCCATAAGAAGGGATGCAGCGTGCAAAGTGCTCCCGTTAAAATGATGGCAAGGGCTAACCTAATAACACCGGTACGGCCATACCGGTCAGCCAGCCGTCCCATCCAGGTGGAACTGAAGGTTCCCATCAGATACACGACGAAAATGCTGCCGGCCAGTGACTGGCTAAGATTGTACGGTTCACCGGTCAACTCGAAGCCAATATAATTAAACAAGGTGACAAAGCTGCCCATTAGCAGGAAGCCTAGCCCATACAGACAAAGGAGCCGCGGATTACGGCATTGCGACCAGAGCAGAGGAATCACCTGGCCCAGCTTGCCTGTCTGCTTCACGAAATGGCGTGAAGGCGGAATCACCATCCAGAATATCATAGCCGCAGCCAGACCCAACACGCCAATGACACCGACAGCTGCGCGCCAGTCAAACCAGTCGGTCAACAACCCGCTGATGATCCGGCCCCCCATCCCTCCAATGGAGTTGCCGCTAATATAAAGTCCCATTGCATAGCCCAGACTGAGGGGGTCGATTTCTTCCACAAGATAAGTCATTGCTATAGCGGGCAATCCGGCGAGCGCAATACCTTGCAATATACGCAACAGCAGCAATACGGGGAAAAGCGGGCTAAAAGCGGAAATGACAGCGATCACGGAAGTAGCAACCAGAGAGGCCGTCATGATGGCTCTGCGGCCAACCGCATCGGATATGGAACCGATGAACAGCATGGTCAATGCCATGGATAGAGTGGTGACCGACAAGGTTAAACTGGCTTCCGTCGGCGTGATTCCAAACGCTTCGGTAATTTCCGGCATCAAAGGCTGCAGGGTATAAAGAAGCGCAAATGTGACAAAACCTCCGGCAAACAGTGCAAGACTAATATTTCGGAACGATTTTGAACCCTGCTGAATTTTCATTGCTCCCTACTTTCTTTTCTGGAGAAACTCCGATTGTCAGAACAGGACAGGGTGACCGGAACCCTCCTTGTTATTTGCGGAACAGCTTTCGTTCCATCTGTGTTAAGAACTCGTAGCCGTCTGCTGTCACCACGATCGTATCTTCAATCTGAAATCCGCCTGCGCCCAGTTCATAATAAGGAACTTCCACACACAGCACCATCCCCTGTTCCAGAATGCGGTGATCTCCGGGCGACAGAGTTATATCATCGTACAATTCCAGGCCGATGGCATGCCCCACATGCTGGCGCCGGTAATGCGGAATGCCTTCCTTCTGAACTCTGGCTACGGCTGCCTGGAAAACATCAGATGCTTTTACGCCGGGGCGGATCATTTCAAGCGCCTGCTCCCAGCCGCTGCGCACCGCATGAAAGTGCTGTTCCATCCAAGGTGTGGCTTCTCCAAGCACTACAGTCCGTCCTGTATCTCCCCAGTATCCGTCCAACTGAAGACAGAGATCAAAACGGATCTGATCCCCCTGCTCGATGACGCGGAAATAATTCTCAATCAGCGGCAGTGCGCTGCGCGGACCCGCACCAACTGCCGTCATCGCGGGGGTGCCCCCTGCTTTCATCACGGCAAGCCGGTAATGGTCGGCCAAATCCTTCTCGTGCACACCCGCGGCGATCAGATCGATTAGTTGCTGCTCAATCGTCTCGTTCAGAGCTGCAGACTTCCGCAGACGTTCGATTTCAAATGGGGTCTTAATCTGCCGGATCTGGCGGAACAGCTGGTAGGCTGCTACAGCCTGTCCGCCGGGAAGTCCTGCGGCAAATTTGGCAAGCAGATCCGGAGCGATCCTCATTTCGTCCACTCCTACTGCTTGTCCTTTAAGCCCAAGATCTTCAAGAGCCGCCTCCAACGCCTCAATCGGACCCGCATAGGTTGTCGTATTCTGCAGCAAAGCGTAAAAAAGATCGATATCCGGAGTGGATGGCTTGCCTTCGACAGACCCCTCCACAAAAAAATCACTATACACATATAAATCCGCTCCGGTAATCCCCAGCTGCGCGATTACACCCAGCCGGTTGGTAGGGATAATGACACAGGGACGGGTTTCCGGTTCACGCGGCAGTACAGCATAAATTTGCATCGTCCAGTTGCTGGCCCGCAGCTGCGAGCCAAGAATATAGTTGATGTTTTCCGGCGTGGTCGCCACAAGAGCGGCCAGACCTCTGGTTGCCATAAGTTCAGCGGCACGCGGCCGGTTGACTCCGGAAACAGGATTCGAGATTTGCTTGTCCATCAGGTTCAAGACCTCCTTTTCTTCGTTCGGCTGCCGAGCAGTTTTTCCAGACCCGGTGCGGAGCGGATGAGCAGTTTGATTGCAAAAAACAGAACAAGTGCAAAAGCGATAAGCACCATGGACACGACAGCGACCGTAGGATCCTGCCATTTTTCCATGTACAAGAAGAGCTGTATAGGCAAGGTGTAACTTCCCTGACGTAAAATAAGCAGTGCCGTCTCGACCTGATCAAAGGTGAAGACAAAGGCAATCGAACCAGCTAAAAAAAGCGAAAACCGCAGCTGCGGCAATGTGATCGTAAAGAAAATGCGAAACGGTCCCGCCCCCAAATCGGCGGCAGCTTCGCGGTGTGCCGGATTGAGATTGGCGAGAGCGCTGCCAACAATGGACAGGACAAACGGCAGGACGATGACTGCCTCTCCCAGAATCAAGGCAAATAATCCGCCAGCGATGTGCATCTTTGAGAACAGGATCAGATACGCCACACCTAATGTAATCTTGGGCATTACCATTGGCGACATGAAAAAGGCGCGCAAAAGCCCCCTGCCCGGAAAAGGATAATGGACAATCGCCAGCGCAGCCATAGTGCCAGTAACCAGCGCTAGCAGAACTGCACCCGCTGAAGACAGCATACTGTTCCGGAAGGCTTCCAGAAACTGCTTCTGTTCACCCAGACGGCTGTACCATCCCCGCGTCAGCCCCTCGGGCGGAAACTTGCTGGAGGCTCCGCTGCTCACTGAGGTCACCAGGATCATCAACAACGGCAGCAGCAGATATAAGCCGACCGCGCCGGCGCATACGTAGAGAATCCATTTGTAATCCCGTGGTTTTTTAGTCATGGGCCTGCCCTCCCGTCCGGGTACGCCGGAACATCAGCCGGTCGGCTCCCTTGTTCACAATCAGGGATACAAGGATTGATGAAGCAAACAAAAAGAGGCTCGCCACAGCCGCCATTGGCCAGTTCGTATCCAATGTCCGCTGATAGATCAGTACCGGAAGCGTCATGACACGCCCGCCTCCGATCAGCTGAGGTGTCGTAAATGCGGTCAGGCAGAGTGTGAAGACAATCTGCACCCCGCTCGCAATGCCCCTCACGGACAAAGGTAGTGTAATGGTTAAAAACGTACGCCATTTGCCTGCGCCCAGATCATGGGCTGCCGCTTTCAGTGAATCATCGGTTTGGGTAAGCACATTCAAGATCGGGAACACCATAAACGGCAGAAAGATATGTACAAGCGCAACGATAACCCCGGTCTCGTTATACATCATCTCAAATCCGCTATCCGTCAGTCCCATCTTTATGAACAACCAGTTCATAAAACCCTGCTTAGACAACAGCAGCTGCCATCCATACGATCTGACAACAGCACTGACGAGAAGCGGAAGAAACGTTAGCAGCAAGAAGAACTGTTGTATGCCTGGCCTTTTCAGGCCGGCAATACAGTAGGCTAGCGGATAGGCAAGCAGCAGACTCCATAAAGTTACCTTGGCGGCGACTCGAAAGGTGGTACCTATCAAGGTCCAATAATAGGGGTCTCCCAGGAAAGAACGGTAGGAATCGAGATTCCAGTCCCGGATCAGCCTCCCATTCTCGTAGAGGTCAAAACTGTACCGGCCGAAGATCAGCAGTCCACCTAGATACACGATGCCCATCAAGGCAAGCGCAGGCAACAGCAGCAGCAGCTGAGCCGCCCAGGTTCGGTTCCCCGGAGAGAACAGCCCCACGAGCTTGCCGGTAGCTTTCATCATAAGGAACCTACTCTTTGAGGAGGTCCATCAACGGGCAGGAGCAGACCGTCTTCGGGATTGAATCCGATTTGCAGCGAGTCGCCCGGAGCATACCGGGCATCTCCCCGCTGATACAGAGTGCTGGCATGCAGCTGGATATGGCCACCCATATCCAGCGTATACTTGATGCTTGCACCGCCATATGCACATTCGGTCACTCTTCCTTCCAGCCGGTTGTCGCAGCCACTTGCTGCTTCTCCGATCCGGAGATACTCGTAACGGACGGAGAGTGAACCCGTACTCCCCGCAGGGAGCGGGGGCTGGTGTTCCGGCGGGCGCACGGCAAGCTTCAAGCCGCCGGCTTGAACCCAGACCCGGCCTTCTTCCGCACCAAGTACCTTCACCCGAAGCAGGTTGGTGTCACCGATAAACTTGGCAACAAAGCTGTCCACGGGCCGTTCGTAGATTTCATCGGGTGTTGCATATTGAAGCAGCTTGCCGCCCCGCATGACACCGATGCGGTCAGACATGTTCATCGCCTCATGCTGATCATGGGTAACGAAGATAAACGTGCCCCCGAATTCACGTTGTATCCTTTTCAGTTCACGCTGCATATCCAGCCGCAGCTGCAAATCCAGTGCTGACAGCGGTTCGTCCAGCAGCAGCACCTCCGGCTTGTTAATTAAGGCGCGGGCAATGGCAACGCGCTGCGCCTGTCCGCCGGATAGCTGGGAGACGGCGCGTTGGCTGTAGTCGCCGAGCTGTACCAGTTCCAGCATCTCCTGTACTCGCTGTTTGATTTCGTGCTTCGGGGTATTTCTGACTTTCAAGCCGTAAGCGATGTTATTGTAGACATCCATATGCGGGAACAGCGCCAGTTGCTGAAAAATCATGTTCGTATTCCGTCCATAGGCCGGGATCCCCGAGACATCTTGTCCCGACAGCAGCACAGTCCCCTCATCAGGCTGCTCCAGGCCGCCGAGAAGCCGGAGCAGCGTAGTTTTCCCACAGCCGCTGGGCCCAAGCAGAGAGACGAATTCTCCCCGTTTCACCTGTAGCGACACCTGATTAACGGCCGTATTTCCCGCATAAGACTTGCTCACTTTTCGCGTCTCGATTGCAATCGGCCCCACTCCGTCACTCATTGTCCCCAACTCCCATCTCTTCGGTTGCTGCCAGCAGCCGGTTTATAATTTTGTTTTGACCAGACGGTCCCACAGTTCCTTCCAGGCGGAGCTGTTCTTGGCCAGCGTATCCCAGTCCGGATTCATTCCCTTACTCTGCTCCTCAACGGAGAAGGATGGATCATCCTTATATTTATCCGGGATGACTGCTGCCGTGCTTGTCACTGGAGTACCTGTCGCCTCGGCGTAACGGGACAGCGCATCTGCGCTAAGCAGCTCATTAATGATCTCGTTGGCCACTTTTGCCTGCTCCGGCGTAGAACCTTTGACAACCTGCAGCGAGTAAGGGAAGGAAATCGCACCTTCCTTAGGATAAGCTACGGCCAGCGGCGAGCCGCCGTCGATCCAAGTCTGTGCTACTTGTGAGCTGAACGGAGCAATCAGGGCGTCGCCCGAATCGAGCAGACCCTTAAGCTGGTCGTTCGAGGTAACCAGTGTGCCGATCTGCTCGCTGTTATCCGCCCAGAACTGGAAGGCCGGCTCTGGATTCTCGTAGGATGCGCCGAGTTCTTCCCCTTTTACAGCCAGAAGCGGGGACAGATAAGAATAGAACATGTAATCCCACAATGCAGTTTTTCCTTTGAACTCTTCGTTTCCCCACAGGTCGTTCCAGCTTGTCGGCGGTGTTTTTACCAGATCTTTGTTGTAGACCAGCGCAAAGCTCGACACGCCCCAGACGATGCCCTTGTTATCAGCGGTATGGAAGGCTTCGGGAATGTCCTTCATATGGGTGACTATGGCCGGGTCAAGCGGCTCCCACATATCGTCATTGATGCCTTTGGCTGAAGCATCTGCGTTGAAATAACCGAAGTTTACAATCGGATTGTTCGGATCAGCCTGCTTGCCTGCCAGCATCTTCGGATACATTACAGCATTGGAGGATTCTTCGAAGGTCACCTCAACGTTCGGATGGTTCTTTACATACTCTGCTACGACTTCCTTAGGAACCACATCCTGATTGGAGCCGGCCCAGATAAACATGGTCAGCTTGACCTTTTCACCACTGCCGGCTGCTGTCGAATCTTCCGACTTCCCGGCAGCATTGTTTTTAGCAACATTGTTTCCAGTAGCATTATTCGCGTTGCTTCCCCCTCCACAAGCTGACAGTGCCACAATCATGGCAAGCGACATTGCCGGTAAGATATAAGAGCGTTTAGGTTTTTGAGTACTCATTCGGTTCTCTCCTTCAGGTTATTTAATATAATTCCTAATTTTGTCGCCTTCCGGTCATAGCCGCTGTTGTCATCAGCGCAGCCCTATTCCCCTGCGCAATTCTTCCATGATCTCTGGTATTGCTGAAGCCGAAACTGGATGCCCCGCAGCAACTCTGGACTCAGCTTCTGCCATCGTCTGTCTCTTCAAATAATCCCGAAGTGCCAGCGGATAGCTGCTCAGAGCAGCGTTCACGGCGAGCTGCATTTTATCTGTCCAGACCGTTTCAAACGCAGTCCTGGCTCCCCCGAAGCTGAAAGCTTCCCGATTCTTACTGCGTCCATTACGCAGCAGCTTAGTGGATGCTTCATCAAAGGTTTTGCCATTTGAATTTAGCACTACGCCGTATTGTTCACGCGCCTGATCTTCCGACAAAAGTCCTTTCTGCACATCATTCCGTACGAATGCAGGGTCCCGTTCATAAGGATTTCCATATCCGCCGCCGCCCTGGGACAGAAAAGTCACGGTATCTCCCGGTTGTAGCAAAAGCTCATCAATCCGGCCAAGGTTGCGTTCATCTGGCCGGCCTTCATTAAATATCGCTTCTCCATGATTACCTACACCACCTCCCAAGCGGCCCCAGGGCTGGAATTCCATCCGTTCCATATTTCTTGCGGTCATCACGGTATCCGGACTGAGAATCCTGACGCGCAGGTCAATGCCACTGCCGCCTCTGAATTTGCCGGCTCCGGCTGAATCCGCCCTTAAACCGTAACGTTCAATCAGTACAGGCATCTCCGCCTCAACCGTTTCAGCCGGAATATTCCGCAAATGGCCTACGGCGAAATCCATCCCGTCAATCCCGTCCTTCATCGGTCTTGCCCCTGATCCGCCACAGATCGGCTGAATTACACCAACTTTGCTCTTGCCATCGGAAGCATCGGTCATTGCCATCATCACAATGCAGGCTTGACCTGCTCCAGCAGCCGGCACCTTGCTGCTCTGCGCCTGGCTCAGCGCCCCTGTAATGACATCCATCACCCGGATAAAGGTCGCCGCTCGCGCACCTACCGCCGCCATCGGTTCCGGATTGAGCACCGATGCCGGAGGCGCGTAGTTGCGCACCATCCGCACCATCCCGGAATTCCATGGAATCGCCGGATCCAGTGTCCGGAAGTAGCGGATCAACGCCGGCACAAGCATATAGTGCCCTTGCTGGTTATGCGTCGGAATATTAAACGAAGCTCTAACCTGCGGGTCGGTTCCGCTAAAGTCCAGATAGATATCCGTGCCGGTAATTGTCATGCGGCAGCGCAGCCGGATCGGATAGCCGCCGGGCCCCTTCTCCAGATAGTCCCAGAAGTCATAGGAGCCGTCGGGGATATCCTGAATGATCGCCCGGGCTTTAAGCTCCGCATACTCCAGAAGGTTCTCAATGCCTTGCTCCACCTGCTCCGCCCCATATCTGCCGATGAGTTCCTTCAGCCGCTGCTCCCCTCTGTTCAGCGCAGCCATAAGCGCCTTGAGATCGCCAAGATTCTGCTCGGGGATCCGGCTGTTGTCCAGCAGCAGCCGGAGCACCTGCTCATTCATACAGCCAGCCTCATACAGCTTGACCGGCGCAATCCGGATGCCCTCCATATGTATGTCATAAGCGCTTGGCGATACGCTGCCCGGAACCTTTCCGCCGACATCCGAAGAATGTACGAAGCAAAGTCCAAAAGCAATGATCCTGCCGTCATGGAAATAAGGCTTAATCAGGTGAATATCCGGCAGATGGGTCACCATCCCCCCAGTGGTATAGGGGTCGTTGCAGATGACTATGTCACCTTCCTGCCACTGGTGTATTGCCTTGATGGCGGTAGCCGCAGGAATTCCCAGGGAGAGGTTGTATCCCGTATTCAGCGGAGAGCCGAACGTCTCGCCTTCCGGCGATAACAGGTAGGTGCCGAAATCACCCGTTTCTTTGACAAAGGCGGTAAAGCCGGTGCGCAGGACGACGTTGGCCATTTCCTCTACTGCTGCCTGAATCCGGTTGTTGAAGATTTCGAGGAAGACTTTATCCGTAATCATAGATCTGCCTCCCCGATAATATTTCCGTTAGCATCTCTGTGTATTGTGTAGCCGGGAGGTACAAACACCGTCGTATCATATTCCTCAAGGATAGCCGGACCGGAGATTCTTGTATCTGTGTTCAGATGCTCCCGATTAAGCACCTTAGCCTGGTAATCCAATCCGTCAAACGTGATTCCCCGGGACTCCACAGGTTTTCCACTGCCTGCTACCTGCGGAGAAGCTGCCCTAATCTTACTTGGCAGAAGCCCGACGATACTTGCCCGCAGATTGACGAACATGACTTCCGCCTCCGGCTGGCTGATTCCGAAGACGGATTCATATTTGCGGTGGAATTTAATCTCCGCTTCTTCAGGATCAGAAATATCAGAATCTGAGAGAGTAACCTCCAGATCAAATGCCTGTCCTTCATATCGCATATCCGCGCTGTAAATGACGTATGTACCGCCCAGAGTTACTCCCCCCTTGGCCTCATCCTCGATCCAGCGGCGTCCTTGCTGCTCAAGCGAATAAAAATGTGTCTGAAGTTCTCCGGCATCCAGTCCACGGCTGCGCTTGTGAAGTGTGAAGACAAAGTCGTTGCGCAAATTGGCAACCGTACAGCCCAGAGCACAAAGCGTTCCAGGAGAAGGTGGAATCAACACCCGGCGGATGCCAACTTCACGCGCCATCAGAAAAGCATGCATCGGGCCCGCGCCCCCATAGGCAAGCAGAGTGAAGTCACGGGGATCGACTCCTTTTCGCGCCATCAGCGGTGAGAATTGGGCATACATATTCGCGGTGGCCACATCCAGAATGGCCTGCGCCGTCTGCTTGGCAGTCAGCCCGAGCTGGTCACCCAAAATCGTAAGCGCCTGTTCAGCCAGTTCAGGGAACAGCTGCATCTGGCCGCCGAGAAAACGGTCGGCCTGCAGAATGCCCAAATGCAAATAGGCATCAGTGGTTGTCGCCTGCTTGCCGCCGCGGTTGTAGCACGCCGGGCCCGGCTTGGCGCCTGCACTGCGCGGCCCTACCTTCAATACCCCGACCGAATCAACCCAGGCGATCGAGCCTCCGCCCGCTCCGATGGCGGTCACATCTACCGCAGGAATGATAACCGGGAAATCGCCCACCTGATTCTCTGTGGAGTAGGTAGGCTCCTTGTCAATTAAGGCGACATCTACGCTTGTCCCGCCCATGTCGAAGGTAACGACCTGGTTAATACCTGCCTGCTCCGCGATAAAGGTTGCGCCAATCACACCCGAGGCAGGACCGGACAGGAGCGTCCTTACTGGCTCGGCCGCAGCGCGGGCAGCGGTCATCATACCACCGTTTGACATGGTGGACAGCAGCGTCGCCGATACGCCATAGGGTCCGATTCCTTCTTGCAGACGCTTGAAATAAGACCCCATCCGTTCGCCTACATAAGCATTCATCACCGTGGCCAGCGTCCGCTCGAACTCTCGCTGCTGCGGCCAGATTGCACTGCTTCTACAGATGAGCAGTTGCGGATAACACTCACGGATCAGCTGTTCGGCCAATTGCTCATGCCCGGCATTGGCATAAGAATGCAGGAAGCTGATGGCTAGTGCCGTAACCCCCTCCTGCACCAATTCATCCACTGCCTGGAGCAGTTGGTGCGGGTCCAGCGGGGTGAGCACTCTGCTGTCTGCGAGCTGACGTTCATCGATTTCTTTTACAAGCTGGCGCGGGACAAGCGGCAGCGCTTTATCCCCATAGAGGTTAGTTGTATTCTCAAGCCGTAAGCGGCGTATTTCGAGTACATCCCGGAAACCCTTGGTCACGAGCAGCCCGGTAACTGCACCACTGCGTTCGATCAGCGTGTTTACGCCAAGCGTAGTGCCATGCACGAAGAGTTCAATTTTGCGTGTGTCCACTCCCTTCGACTGCAGCTGGTCTAATGCCTGGAATATCGCCTGTTCGGGAGCATCGGCTATCGAGGGTATTTTGAGCGCCGCGACAATCTGGCCCTGCCCGTCTGTAACAATGGCATCCGTAAAGGTTCCGCCAATATCTATGCCTAAGCGGTAATGGATCTCCACAATTTCCACTCCTTTATTCAAAGCATTTACGAATTGCGCTGTTCCTGATTTTGGATAGCGTAATAACGTTTGACATCCTCTATCATTTGATTGATATGCATAACCATTGCCGCTTCCGCCTGCTCAGGTGAACCCGCAGCAACGGCATCCAGAATTTTACGGTGATCAACCACAAGCTCGCTGCCCACCGTACGGCGAATATAGGCGGTTTCCAGGAAATCTTTGCCGGTTTGCCATACCAGCTGAGCCGCATGGAGCAATACCTGATTACGCGCCGTAAGCGCTAGTAAAGTATGAAATTCACGGTCTTCTTCATAGGGAATGATATTTTGTGATAAAAGCTCGCTCTGACTGGCAATAGAAGCCTCTAGCAGACTGATTTCTTCCTTTGTAGCCCGCTGTGCAGCCAATGCGGCAATTTCCCGCTCAAGCGCCCGTCTGGCCACTAGCACATCCACCAATGCGGACTCTCCTGAATTATTCAATAGCTGCAGAAACTGGGAATTTACATTTTTCTGGTGCAGCTCTTTCTCCAAATATGCAATGCGCCTTGTTCCTTTTTCTGTCAGAATGCGCCCTTTCCGGCCTTTCAGAACGGTATAGCCCTCGAAATCAAATTCCATCAGCTTGCGTCCGATGGTTGCCTGGCTGAGTTCATATTTCTTCCCCAGCGTATGAACCAGAGTGCTGGCTCCAAGCGGAACTTCAGCATTCCTCAGAGCCTTTAAGAATTCATACTCGAGCTGCAGATGATGCGATTCAAGTGCCACTCTGTTCATCCTTTCATGTTGCTAGAATTGAGTTCGTTACTCATTGATGATTAATAGAATTATAACTAAATAATGACAAATCTACAACAAAATAATCCCAGATAAAGCATGATTTTGACAATTTATTTTTATGAGCACTATCGGGCAAGAAAAACCTACTCTGCGAGGTTATTATTCGATATCTATTTTTCAATAGACTTGATTGATCACCCTATAAAACTCTCTTCTTCTTCTTCTTCTACTTCTGTTTATCTAAAAAAAACAGGAAGCCGATAAACGGCTCCCTGCAAAATTGAACTTAAGATCTATTCAAATCGAACTGGCCCTGATGCTTATTGAATAAGCTTGTGCAGCTCTGATACGTTTGCTGTGTACTGCGGTTTGAATTCGCTGGATGCCATATAACCGGCTACGCTAGACAGGAATTGTCTTCCTTCCGGCGTTTTTCCTGCTTTACTGGCGTCGAGGGCGCAGACCAGCAGATTGCCCGCCCCTACTCGGCACTCAAAGAGGAACCCCAGCTTATGATTACGCTCAAAGTTGTCGATTGTCTGTACAATCGGGCTCCACTCCCGGTCGGTTCCGTCCAGGATAATTGATTTTGAGTTCTCTATGATACTCCACCAAGGGTACGTGGAATATTGTTCGCACGGGAAATCACGGAACACAGGATGGCTGTTGTCGATCAGAAGCCCCATGGTACCGACAGGTACCGGGCGGTTCATGCTCTCAGAGATGGAGCGGAACATTGGATAACACCAGAAATCCGTACAATAGAAGCCTTCAATAGCGTTATGAAGAGACTCCGGTTTTGGCATGAGCAGCACGTTGTCACCTTGCTCCAGCAGCGCAAGCGCCTCATCGGAAAGCTCTTCGAAAATGCGGATGCGGTCCAGCCCGGAACCGCTATTCTCTGGATATACCCACAGGTCGTAGGATTTACGGATATCTGATCCGGCGATTCTCAGAGTAAGTACAGCTTTCGTCATCTTCTGGACGGCAGGAAGATCAATGGCCAACTGGCAGATATCGATATAATTCGAACCCGCCGGGATGTTTACTGCACTTGAGCCTTCGGCCAGCGTTCTGTCGTCTGCGGTCAACTCCCATTGCAGCACAAGGGAATCTGGTGTTTCGGACCGGAACCAGCTCAGCTCGACGCTGGCACTAAAGACTTCTCCGGAGATGTAATTGTATTTCGGGAATCTTGCCAACAGGACTGCATCGCTGCAGAAGGTGCGCCATTCCTCTGGTGTAATCATTCCTTTGGAGTCCATAAATGCATCAAGAATACCTACCAAGGCTGTTCCCTGTCCGCTGAAATCCTGCAGATCCAGCAGTTGGAATCCGGCAAGTCTCCGGGTGCGGAAAGCGGCCTCAAGCTCTTCTTTGTAACAAGCAGCCGCCAGTTGTCCAGAAGCCTCGAAATATTTGCCCGCGAGATGCCCCAGGCCATTGCTTTCCAGCCGTTCTTGGAAAATTTTGAAATTACCAGCTTTGAGCGGTCCTGTATATTTGCTGATTTCCTCATAATTTGGATAGGTCGCGTATTGCCCGATCTCATGCGAGATAACAGGAATATGCGGAATCCATTCCCCGGACGTGTCTCCGACCTGCACCGTTTTGGCTTCAGTACCATACTGAATTTGGACAGTACCTCCCGCTTCTGCTACCTCTCCGCTCTGCAGGGACGGAGGAACGAACTGGTCGTCATAATCCTTCATCGTACCCGGCAGTGCGGTCTGGACATGACCGAGCGGTGCGTCGCACATCGCATAAGAGCCTCTGAACAGACGCTCCTTCGAGAAACGCACTCCGCAGAAGAAATCTTCATGCTCCAGAATTTCCGGTACCCATTGGTGGTTGTTCGAGCCTTGAGTATACAAGGGTCTGTCGTCGAATGCTTTATAGTCTTTGAGAATGGAATCGATCTTGGTTCTGCTGCCCCACAGCTCGTTGCCGAGCGACATCATCACGAATGACGGATGATTGCCGAACGCTTTCAGAATTTCATATCCTTCGCTGACCAGATAGTCTTGCTCAGCCTGGTTATGACCCTCGTCCGATGGCTCTGTAATCGTTCCCCAGAACGGCAGCTCCGGCTCCATATAGATCCCGAGCATATCGGCAGCGGTAAAGGCCGCTTCCGGCGGACAGCAGGTGTGGAACCGGTAATGGTTGATACCATAGGATTTGGATATCCCCAGAATTCTAAGCCATTCCTCTACGTCTGTCGGGGCATAGCCGGTCAATGGGAAGATCAGTCCGTCATGTTTGCCGCGGAGAAAAGTCTTCTCCCCGTTGATCGTGAATTTATCGCCATCCGCCTTGAATTCCCTCAAGCCGAAGAACGACTCATACAGTTCGCCGGTTCCGCCTTCTCTATCCTTCAGGAGGATATTAAGGTTATAGAGATTGGGTGCGGTTTCACTCCAAGGAAGCGCATCCAAACCTAACGTGTAGTCAATCGTAAAGTTCCCCGGCGAGATTGTGAATTCCTGCTCAGCCACCGAATGGGCTGTCTGGCTATTAAAACTGGAAGCTGATACAGCAATCGTTGTTACAGCCGTTCCTTCCAGTATTCCTGTGATTCGGACAGAACGTTCAGGCAGATTCGGATCGAGCCGAATTCCGCTCAAATAGGACTTGCCGTAGAACTGAAGCTCGATGCGTCCAGTGATTCCGTTCCAGTTGGTCTGAGTGTCCGGCGAAGTCATATGTCCGCCTTTGGTCGGATAACCGGTATTATCGACCCGGACGGTGAGTGTCTGACTGCCAGACTGAAGCTTCCCTGTCAAATCATATACATGCGCAGTGTTCAGGCTATCACGGCTGCCAATCTCTTGACCGTTCAGCCAGAGCGTCGTAAGCCTGGTGCGCTCCAAATATAGGAAACAAGTCTTTCCTGCGAGTTCTTCTGGAATGACTACTTCCTTCGAATACCAAGCCGACCCTTCGAACAGATATTCATCTGTCAGGGCGCTGACCAGAACCTCTTCGTTCTTCGGTCCCTTGCGGGCATGTGATGTCGTTCCCGGCAAGGTAATGACATCGGAAAAAGGCAGCTGTAGTCCTTGTTTCTCCTTATCTAATTGCAATTCCCACTCGCCTTCAAGGCTAATCTTTGTCTGCAACAATCTCACTCCTAATCATGGTAATCTATGCAACCCTGTATTGTTGCTCCTGATCTTTGGTTCTCCATTACTTTCTCCTTGAACATAGCTGTTTCCTGCTTCACCCATCTTACTTCTCAGCTTCTTTAGCTATATAGATTGAACTTAAGATCCTTCTATTTTGGGTTATAGTAGTAACTGCAGATAATGTTTGGACTTCCAGCCGCTGTTGTCGTAAGAATTTCTTGATTTTATTCCGCTGTTCGCGGTTGAAATCCACAGACAAAGGCGGACGCTGTCGCTCCTACAGTTCCAAACTTCTACTCCGTCACTCCCACCCTTTTTTAATTTTCCAAATTCAATCTATATAGTGGTTCTTTCACGAGACAATAAATGCATATTATATTACATTTAATGGATGGTAGTTTGCGATACACATATTTGTAAGCGCTATCAAATATATTAATGGAGGTGTATGTTTCTGTGTATGCCCGAATCATCACCCTAATGAACAATCTGCGGCTCAGGACGAAGCTGTTCTTGTCTTTTGGCTGTGTCGCCCTAATTCCGGTGTTGATTGTTGGGGTATTTCTGACGAGTGAACTGCGGAATATGGCGATGGGCAATGCTCTGGAGCAAATTACAGCTAATGTGGACCGGGTGAAAAAACGGACCGGCGAACTGCTGGGCGTCCCGCTTGACATTGCTTACCGGCTGTCCAATGACAGCCGACTGGAGGAAGCTGCCAACCACCGGTACGAGTCGGTCTATGATGTTGTGAAGGCTTATTGGGACTATCCTGACTTTCGTGATTTTATCCGCCTGTACAAAGAGATCTCCAGCATCCGCCTGTATATCAATAATCCCACAATTCTTGACAACTGGGAGTTTCTGCAGGCGGATGAGACGGTCACACAGGAGCAGTGGTATCAAACCGCTATCGCCAAGAAAGGCCTGGTCTGCTGGAATTATATCCGTGACAACCGCAACGGCCAATATTATCTCAGTCTGATCCGCAAAGTAGATTTTCTGAAGCAGCGTACCGCCGGAGTTTTAGTTGTAAATGTGAATACTGACGAACTTAATGCCATCCTGAATCAGGAGACTTTTGAAACCATAATAGTAGATGAGAACGACAATATAGTAGCCTCCAACCGTGCAGATACACTGGGCAAATCGCTGGTTGATATTAACTTCAGCCCTGTATCTGCCGCCACCGCTGGACAAGGTCCCTATGATATAACGATTGATGGCAACCCTTTTAAAATGCTGATTGATGATTGGCATCCAGGGGGAAGCCTGAACAGTTTGCGCATCATCTCCATTTTTTCCGTTGAAAGTATCGTGAGCGAACCCAACCGGATTATCTCACTGGCTTCCTCTGTCATTATTTCTGCATTACTGATGGCAATTCTGCTTATCTATTATTTCTCCCGGCTACTCACCGGACGGATGCTGCACTTAAGCAAACATATTTCCAAGGTCGCTTCCGGTAATCTGAGTGCTACGCTGGTAATTGACGGTAAAGATGAAATCGGCCAGCTGGCGAGACAGTTCAATCATATGGTGCGGAATATTAACGACCTCATGAGCGAGGTACAGGAATCCAACCGGCAAAAGAATGCAATCGAGCTGAAGCAGAATGAGATTAAATTCAAAATGATGGCCAGCCAGATCAACCCCCATTTTCTGTTCAATGCTCTGGAATCCATCCGCATGAAAGCTCTAGTCAGGGGCCAGTCTGATATATCCCAGGTCGTGCGGCTGCTCGGTAAAATGATGCGCAAAAACCTGGAGGTCGGCAATGGGATGATCAGTCTGCACAGTGAGCTGGAGACCGTAAACTGTTATCTGGTCATCCAGAAATTCCGCTATGATGATAGGCTAGCCTATGAGCTTCAAGTAGACCCCAAGGCTCACAGTATTCAGATTCCGCCGCTGATCATTCAGCCCCTAGTGGAGAATTGTGTGATCCACGGGCTGGAGAACCGGATTGACGGCGGTATGGTCCGGGTGGATATCCGCATAGAAGACAAACAGCTCAAGGTGCAGGTATCCGACAATGGCATAGGTATTTCCAAAGAACGGATGCAAGAAATACGGCAGATGCTGGAGAACAAGGATGACTATGAAACCAATAATATCGGGATGCGCAATATTCATTTGCGGCTTCAGTTAACCTACGGCCCGGAATGCGGACTTACCCTGTCCAGTCAAACCGGATTCGGAACGCAGATTAGCTTTGCCATCCCCCTGAGGAGCGATTCTTATGTATAGAGTGTTGATTGTGGATGATGAGCTGGCAATCCGTGAGGGACTTACTGCTCTGCTGGACTGGGAGAGCTGTGGATATCAGATTATAGATACAGCGGCGAATGCCATAGAAGCCAAGTATAAATATGAACTCTATAGTCCTGATCTAATGATTGTAGATATCCGGATGCCCGGCAGAGATGGTCTGGAGCTTATTAAAGAGCTGCGGGAAAACGATCCGGAGATACACATCATTATCCTCAGCGGTTATGCCGATTTCGACTATGCTAAGCGTGCGCTGGCTTTTGGCATTGATAACTATTTACTTAAGCCGGTAGATGAATTGGAATTGCAGTTATATCTGGCAAAACTGTCAGCAGTGCTGGATGCGCGGAGCACCCATCGCAAGAATCATGCCGCCGCAAAGGTGTGGAGCCGCGAAATGCTGGTTCAATCCCTGCTGATGGAGAACAGCCCGCAGATGCTGCCTTCAATGGAGGCAGCCATCCATGAAGCAGGACTGCTATGGGATTCCTATCAGGTAGTCCTGATCCGGCTGCTGCTCCAGGACAATGCGGACAACGGGCCTTCAACGGCCGTTAAAGCCAGGCTTGCAGCAAGCTTTGATGAACAGGCGTGGGGAATTGTCTTCTCGCTGGACTCCTATTTAGGGGTTCTGTTGCAGCCCTCTTATCAGAAGGAGCTTGTACGCAAATTAATGGTCCAGAATATACTGCAAGCCGTAACTGCCCATGGGCTTGAATGCATCATCACCGCGGGTGATATGGTGGATACCCTGGAGGAGCTTCCCGTCTCCCGCCAATCCGCACTGGTACGGATGAAGGAGCATTTTTTCTACGATGAGCCGGGTATGATTGGACCGGATTCCCTGAAGCTGAAGAAAGTACTCAAGGTCAGATCAGAGGAAGTGGAATGCAGGCTTGATTCTGTGGTGGAGCGCCTGTATTTCGCCATGGAAATCGGCAGCTTCTATGTACTCCCTTCCTTAATCCAGGAAACCGGTGAACTGATGATCGCCGCCAGTTACTCTGAGATGGCTGTGAAATCACGTTATGTACGAATGGTCACGCATTTGATCAACAAACTCTCGCTCCAATACAGTGAGCTGGCTTTGCAGCACAACCGGATGGACGAGCAAATCCAGCAAATCTATAAACATACCTCCCTGCCCCAGCTGTACCGCTACATCACTACTATGCTGGAGCAGCATGCAGGCGGAATTACCCGAGACGATATGGACGTCTTAATGAAGCGAATGCTAGACCTTATTCACCGCCATTACAATGAGAACCTGAAGCTCGAAACGCTGGCGGATGTGTTTACTTACAGCAGCGCGTATCTGGGCAAGCTTTTCAAAAACAGTACAGGCTTTTCCTTCAATAGCTATCTGGACAAGGTCCGTATTGAGAAAGCCAAGGAGCTGCTGGATCAGGGCTGGAAAATCCATCAGGCCGCAAGCGAAGTCGGCTTCAGCGATGTGGATTATTTTCGCGAAAAGTTCAAAAAAGTTGAAGGCATTTCCCCTTCCGTCTACCGCAGAGGAAGCTCTGTGTGAGCACGTAGTTTCAGAAAACGCTTACGAAAAGAGCTGATTTCTCCCTGTTTTTTATAGAAAATGTTCGGGTGTTTCCCTGATTTCCTGTAGCTTATGATAATGCCATATCGAAGGAGGGACATAAATGAAAGCGATTACCACCAAAGTAAAGCCGGAGCTGAAGAAGCCCGCCTCACGCTTTTGGCCAACTTTCCTGCAGCAGAAATATCTCTATATGATGGCCATACCGTTTGTGCTCTGGGCATTTGTATTTAACTATCTGCCGTTATGGGGATGGACTATGGCCTTTCAAAAATATAAACCCGGCAAATCCTTTTTCGAGCAAAAATGGGTGGGTCTGCAGTACTTTAGAGAGCTTTTCCAGGATGAGCAATTCTTCAATGCGCTGCGCAATACGCTCGCTATGAGTATCATGGGCCTGCTTGCCGGATTCATCATTCCCATCATATTCGCCATCCTTCTGAATGAGTTGCGGCTGCAAATTCTGAAACGCTTCGTACAGACGGTCTCTTATCTTCCCCACTTCGTATCCTGGGTAGTTGCCGCCGGGATTATCACCAAGATGCTCTCTACCGACAACGGTGCGGTGAACGATCTGCTGATGGGCCTCCATCTTATCAGTGAACCCATTCAATTTATGGCCAAAGGCCATTTCTTCTGGGGGATTGTCACGGCTTCGGATGTCTGGAAGGAAACAGGCTGGAACACGATTATCTATTTAGCAGCCATTTCGGGTATAGGACCGGAGCTGTATGAAGCCGCAAGGGTGGATGGTGCGAGCCGTCTGCAGCAGGTGCGTAACATTACACTGCCCGGCATCCGGACTACGATTGTTATACTGCTCATTATTTCGATCGGGCATCTAATCAGTATAGGCTTCGAGAAGCAGTTCCTGCTAGGAAATAATCTGGTGCGCGACTTCTCGCAGACATTGGATCTATATGCACTGAACTATGGGCTGGGCATGGGACGTTTCTCCTTCGGCACTTCTATTAACATCTTCAACTCTGTGGTAAGTGTGATTCTGCTGTTTGTGGCCAATGGAATTTTCAAAAAAATAACGAAGGAAAGCATCATATAGGAGGCCCTTATGCTGAACAATAAAATGGCCGCTGCGTCTTGGTCGGACCGCATCTTCGATTTGGTAGTCTATGTTGCGATTACTGTGGTGACTATAGCCACGTTATATCCTTTTTTGAATGTGCTGGCGATTTCCTTCAACGACTCCACAGACAGCATCAAAGGCGGGATTACGGTTTTCCCCCGTGTGTTCACCTTCAAGAACTATGAGACGATCTTTGCCTATTCCGGGCTGATGACCGGACTTAAAATTTCTATCCTGCGCACCGTCATCGGCACGATCCTCGGGCTAGTCAGTGCCTCCATGCTTGCCTTCACCCTGAGCCGGGTGGACTTTCAGGCCCGCAAATTTGTCTCTACATTTCTGGCGCTTACTATGTACGTCTCGGGCGGACTGATCCCCATCTACATCCTGATCAAAAATCTGCATATGATGGGGACCTTCGGTGTCTATGTCCTCCCCAGTCTCGTAAGTGCATTTAATGTCTTCGTCATCCGTTCCTTCATCGATGGCCTCCCTTACGCCCTGCAGGAATCCGCCAAGCTGGACGGGGCCAACGACTTCACGATTTACTGGCGGGTTATTCTCCCGCTAACCAAACCGGCGCTGGCAACCATCGCCCTGTTCCTGGCTGTCGGCCAGTGGAATTCCTGGTTAGATACCTACCTCTATAACGGTTCCAAGGATGAGCTGACCACCCTGCAGTTTGAGCTGATGAAGGTCATCCAGAGCACGACGACCAATGCGGATAATTTCCGCGGCCGCAATATGACCGAGGTTATGGCGCAAATCTCCCCGGAATCGGTCAAAATGGCGATCACGATCGTCGTCACTGTACCTATTCTGGTCGTCTATCCGTTTCTGCAGCGCTATTTCGTCAAAGGCATGACTTTGGGTTCGGTAAAAAGCTAGTCCATCTCCGGTATCGGCAGGCTTAGCCTGTGTATACAATACATTTTGTGACCAGAAAAAGGGAGGGTTTCTATTCATGACAAGAAAGACAGCGAAACCGTACGTCGTACTGATGGTCTTGACCTTGCTCCTCAGTGTGCTGGCAGGCTGCGGCGGCTCGAACAATACCAAGAATACGGCAGAGAATGCCGGAGGCACTAAGGCTACAAATGGTGGCAGCGCCACCGCAGAGGCTACGGCGAAAACCGAAGATTTAAGTCCGCTTACACTCTCCTTCTTCGCGGAGGACCCGAATCCGAACTGGAACAATATGAAAGACGAAGTCAGTAAAGTACTTACTGAGAAAACAGGTGTCACCCTCGATGCGGAATTTGCTGTCGGTGACCCGCAGCAAAAAATCGCATTGATCGCAGCTGGCGGCGAATATCCGGATATTATTTCCGCCAAAGCGGATATCGGCAAGCTTGTCGATGCCGGAGCAGTCATCGATCTGACCGAATTAATTGATAAATATGCGCCCAACATCAAACGTGTGCTCGGCGACAACCTCGCCCGGGCCAAGTATACCAATGAAGACCAGTCCATCTATGCCATTCCGACCTGGGCAGCAGTGGATGAGAAGAAATTCGTGGCCGGGGGCGGGTTCGAACTGCAGCACCGCGTGGTGAAAGAAGCCGGATATCCGGAAATCAGAACGGTTGCCGATTATGAAAATGTGATCAAAGCCTATCTGGAGAAGCATCCCACCGATGAGAACGGCAACAAAAACATTGGGGTTTCCCTGAACGCAGATGACTGGCATATGTACATTTCCGTCACCAACCCTGCGGTTGCCACGACAGGCGGCTCGGATGACGGGGAATATTACGTCGATCAGGAGACCCATGAGGCCATCTACCACTTCCGCCGTCCGGAGGAGAAAGAATATTTCCGCTGGCTGAACCATATGAATGACATCGGCCTGCTCGATAAGGAAAGCTTCGTCCAGAAGTATGACCAATACAAAGCTAAAGTAGCCACCGGACGGGTGCTCGGCCTGATTGACCAGGATTGGGACTACAACGACGCCCAGCAGGCACTCAAGACGGCAGGCAAATTCGATCAGACCTATGGCCATTATCCGGTAACGCTGACGAAAGAATATAAGGAAACCAGCTTCTGGCCTACCGGCTTTATGGGTGGTTACGGCATCTCGATCTCCAGCACGAATCCAGATCCGGTCCGTACGATTAAGTTCCTGGATTACCTCGCTTCCGACGAAGGGCAAATCCTGAACAACTGGGGAATTGAAGGCAAGCATTATGTAGTGGAAAACGGCAAACGCGTCATTCCTGCAGAAGTTCAGGACCGGATTAACAACGACAATACGGCGTTTACTAAAGAATCCGGACTCGGCTTCTACTGGAATATGATGGTCCACTACGGTGATGGCGCCAAGGACTCAACCGGCAACTATTACACTAGAAATTTCCCGGAACAGCTTGTATTGGGTTACAGCGATGTTGAAAAAGAAACCTTGGCCGCTTACAAGGCTACCACATGGAAGGATTTGTTCCCGAAAGAAGAAGAATTCGCGGAAAAAGCTTATGGAGCGGCATGGAATATCGCGATTCCGGGCGAGGATGAAGTCTCCATTCTGGGTAACAAAATGAGGGATATTACGTGGAAACGCATTCCCCAGGCCATCCTGGCGAAACCGGCCGAATTCGATAAAATCTGGGATGCCTACATGGCTGAACTGGATAAAGCCGGCGTTGAGAAAATGGAAAAAGGCTACACCAAATATGTTCAGGACCGTGTAGCCTTATGGAGCAGTAAATAAAGATATTATGTGTAGATAACGGGGGTGTCCCAAGCAGTCATTTATGGCTGTGGGTCACCCCTATTCGATTAAAGAAGGTGAATGGGTTCCTCACTTCGTTTTCATCCATCAATATAAATATTATAATATTAAGTCGTGTGCATCAAAGTGTGTTTTAGTACGAGATTAAGGAGATATTTATGGAAACGAAATGGCGGAAGTTCATCTCTGCAGGAACCATTCTATACACCATTTTAATTCAACGGGTCAATCTGGATACACATTTATACTTATTCCAGAAACCATTCCGCTTCGTTTTCCAAAACTGACTTTTTCATGGGTATATGAGGCCCTATCCGAGCTCTACATGAACTGAAGGAAGTTACAGGTAATATCCCTATGACCGGGAACCTTCCAACTTTCACTGTAGCAGGCAAGAGAATTGAACCTGAATTTAACATGTATAGCAGTGATGGCGACAAAGATAAAAAGTACACCTATATCTTGGGGAACAAAATAGATGTAAAGTTCTATTCCTATTATGGCATTCAGGACAATGGGGATTCCAAAGGTGAGGTCACTGTAATGGCAGACGGGAACATGGTGGCTCAATATAATGATGAATATAGTAAAGAAGCCGAACCTCTGGAGATACCCTTTGATAAAATCAACGAAATTACGATTATAGTTTCCGGCAATGCTAAACTGTGGGATGTTGGAATTACAGAAATGAAGCATTGGTGGGAGTGAACATAGAGAAGGACCACTGAATATGTCAGTGGCCCTTTTTTTATATTTATTGCTTCGATCTGTCCGGACCAAACACAAGATTGGCAGACAGCTTGGCAAGCTCAATCACACGCATAACTCTCTCGCTATGTTCGAGCCTATCTGTAACCTTTTCCATATCCATTTCATTTATCATACGGTCAAAGGCGATGAATTCATCATACATCCGGTGGGGATGATCTTTACGATCTACCCGGATGGGTTGCTCCTTATTGGGAACATAATCAAAGCAATCTATACTGTTAGTCGAGCCTGTCAGGCGGATATATCCTTTATTGCCTTGAATGTTAACTGCACTAGGAGCTGCGCTGTCTTTTGAACCTATGCAGACACATTTGAAATTACCGTAATCAAGCATCAGAATGCCTGAAGTATCTATCCCACGCTCCATGTTCGCAAAGTAGTCCACCTTCTCCGGGCTTCCGAAGAGGCCTATCGCCAAATGAATATTATAAATATTGATATCCATCAACGCTCCCCCGGACAGTTCCGGGTTAAAGGCGGGCAGCACCTCTCCTGCTTTGAAGGCATCATAGCGGGAGGAATATTGGGAATAGTTGCATTCCACGATTTTGAGCTCTCCAAGCTTGGGCAGAAATTCCTTCATGCTTAGATAGTTTTTTAAATATTGATTCGTGATGGCTTCTACCAGTATTAATCCACTCTGAAGTGCAATCTCTTTCAACTCCAGAAATTCACCCAAATTGGATGTGAACGGCTTCTCACAAATGACATGCTTGCCTCTCAGTAAAGCTTCTTTCGCATAGGAATAATGCAGATGATTGGGCAGCCCGATATAGACCGTATCCACTTCATCACTCCCAAGCATCTCAGCATAATTGTAGAAGATCTGAGAGATTCCATATTGGCTTTGCAGGGTCAGCAATTTTTCCTGATGGTCAGGTTTTGAAGAGATGGCCTGTAATGAGATAGTAGGAATATCACGAACAAAGCTTAATAACTCCATTACTATGTTGCCGGCTCCCACGATTCCTAATTTCATTCTAGCTGCACCCCTCTATCCCATTCTCGATGATCTCCATAACGGCAATCGTTTCTTCATCCTTTATTGTCTTATCTTTGCCCTGCAGGATAGCTTGATACATATCGTCATATACCCGGGCATAGTCACCCTTCTCAGAGACGACTTTTTCTTCATGATATTGGCCTGCATCATCCAGATAAGTCAGGGTACCATAATGCTCCGGCAAATCAATGCCAAAATCAGCATGTCCCTTGGGCAAATAAAATAATTTCAGGTGCTCTTCCTGGCGGTCCTGCGTTTGTTTAACGAATACCCCTTTTTTTCCGTATACAACAAAACTGGGCCGCGCCTTCAAGCGGAAGAAGCTCGATTTAACCGATACCTTGAGTGTAGAATAATAGAAATCCAGATCAAAGTAATCATTCATTCTACCGGTTCCCAGCAGTTGACGAACATCGTAATGTATATATTCCGGTTCCCCAAAGTAGGATAAGACCTGATCAATGGTGTGAACCCCATGTCCGTATAAGTAACTGTTATTTTTGGAGTAATGCGCAACTGAATTCGGGGTCTCCGGGCGATAATAATCGTAATGCATCTCCACCTCCAGCAAATCACCCAGTTTGCCTGATTCGATAACCTTTTTGGTTGTGAGGAAGTCCGAGTCGTAACGTCTATTCTGATAACATTGGAGTACCAGATTTTTCTCTTTGGCGTATTGGAAGATTGAGACTGCTTCTTCTTTGGTTGGCATAAAAGGTTTTTCGACAAGCACATTCTTCCCGTGGTCAAGCGCCATTTTTGCATAAGCATAATGCGAATCAATATGTGTACAGATCACAATCAACTGAATCTCTTCATCGTTCATTAACATTTCAAGTTCATCGGTGTAAAGGATGCCAGGCGCCTTCTCCCACTCTCCTTTATCCGGATTACGGGCGTAGATCGTCTTCACCTTCAAATTTTCCCGGTTTAATGAAAAAGGCAGATGATAACGGTTTGTGCTTTTGCCATTCCCGATATAACCGATCGTAAGCATATGAATTCCCCCATAGGTCTTTTTCATTTATTATAGAAGAACTCAGCCTAGCGTAAAGGATCAGCCGGCAAAACGGTACATTCCACCAATTCCTTGGTTAGATCCCGGTAGCTTTTTGAACAAAATGTTTATAGGAGTGAATCTGTTGAAGATATTGACCCAATTATCGGAAATGCATAACTTTACACCAAACGAAAAAAGTATCGCTGCCTATATACTGATGCATAAAGAAAGCATACTGCATTTAAATATTCAGGAGCTTGCAAAGGCTACTTATACGTCGCATTCAGCGGTCAATCGCTTAACCCATAAACTTGGGCTGTCCGGATTTAAAGAGTTCATCATTAAACTTGCCCGGGAATTCCAGCAATATACCCAGAACATTTCCAGCGTCGACCCTAATTATCCGTTTAGTGATGAGGAATCTCCACTTCAAGTGGCGAAAGAAATTGCTGAATTGATGAAGGAAACGATCGACAAAACCTTTGCCTACATGGATGATGATTTGCTGTCCCAAACAGCCGGGATGCTGGACAAAGCCAAAAGGATCTTTATCTATGCCTTGGGAGATTCCCAAATCCGCGCGAAGAGTTTTCAGAATAAAATGATTAAAATCAACAAATATGTAGTGATCGCTACTGAGCTGTACGAATGGGCGTATCATACCGTTAATTTGACGGAAGAGGATTGCGCGATTTTCTTGACTTACCACGGAAAGTCACCGATTTATGTAAGAGCAGCTCAGCACTTCAGACGTGAACAGATCCCTTTTATCACCATCACAGCTACCACTCAAAGTGAACTGGCAAAACTCAGTACGCTCTGTATTCAAGTGCCAAATGATGAAGTAAAACATGCCAAGATCGGAACCTTTTCCTCGCAAATAGCATTTGAATACGTCCTTAACGTGATATACTCCTGTATCTATAAAATTTCTTATTCAATAAACAGGGAATCCGCAGTCCAATCGTTGAAAAGCACCTACGTTGATGAAATGATGAATGACTTATAATGCCACCGTCTTCCATTTCTCATAACGACCCTGAAATCGTGAAAGGTCTCACTAACGTTAAACTTGATATGTAATGCTCATTGCAGCAGCGAAAAGTTAATCAACAAAAGCGAACCAGCAGCACTGTAGCTGCCGGTTCGCTTTTTATTACGCCTTAAAGGGATCGTACATAGGTGTTTAATCCTAGATTTCGTTATCAGACTGCTCAGCAGATCTTCTTAGTGTTTTTTCTCTTTTTCCTATAGTTTGCTCATACCTTGAAATCTTAGAATCCAAGCGTTCCAGCGTTTTCTTCATGACTTCCATTCTTGTGGCGAGCTGCTTGCGTTCCTCGATTAATAGATCTTTTCTGGCCTCGGCGGATTCATCACCCTGGTTAAACAAATCGACATATTCAATCAATACTTCAATCGAGAGACCGGCATGCCGCATACAGATGATAAACTCAACCCATTTGCAGTCTTCTTCCGTATAATCTCTGTTACCGCTTTTATTGCGATTTACATGAGGAATCAGCCCGATCCGTTCATAATAACGGAGTGTATCCTGGGAAACATCAAATTTCTCTGCAACCTGTTTAATGGCCAACGCCATACTCGCTTCACCTCCCGGTTTGCATCAACTATTGAATTGCATGAACCTTCGTCCGTTTTCCGCTTATATAGCGTCGCACAGATGCCAGTACGCCATCCTCGCTATCGCTCCTACAGTTCCAAAATTCCCCTCCGCTGCTTTTGCCTCTAGGTAGTTCTTGTGTTCAACTTTTATAGTTAAATGCCTGCTCCGGCATACCTAGAGTGATCGACAATGCCTCCTCTATTATTTATTAGCTATAGCTACATAGAGGAGTTTACCCTCTGGAGTTAACTCCAAGTCAACACCCATTTTTCACGAGTATAATAACCCTTGATATATTAATGTACAATTGTCTATAATTATAACTAGGTTTAGCTATTAGTTATTATCTTAAGAAAGTCTGGTGACCATAAGATGGCTAAAATAGATCGGAGAATTCTCAAGACACAAGAAGCATTAAAGAAAGCCATTATTGAACTAATGTCTGAAAAGAATTTTGATGATATCACCTTACAGGATCTATCCGACAGAGCAAATATCAGCCGGGGAACGTTTTATCTTCATTACACGGATAAATACGATTTGCTGGACAAACTCATAGAGGCCCATATTAACGAGCTGCGGGAGCGGTGTGAAGCAGCAGCTGATCTGGATTTTGTAAGCGGTTCGTTGATCTGGACAGAATACCTCGAAGACAATTACTCCTTTTTTTCAATGATGCTGGCAAGTAAAGGAGCCCCATATTTTCACAACCGGTTCGTAGACTTTCTGATTGAAGAGTTTCGTAATGAGGTGGATGTGACGAAAGGAAAAAACCAGGGGTTAAATGCAGACCTTACCGTGACATTTGTGGCCTCGGCTTATGTAGGCGTAGTGGAATGGTGGTTTTCGAATGAAATGCCGATCTCACATCAAGCATTAGCTGAACAATTGGGAACATTGCTGGAGCGAATCTGTGAATAGTTCTAATTGCTATATAGATTGAACTTAATATCCTTCTATTTTGGGATTGGCCGTGACTACAGGGAATGTTTGGACTTCCGGCCGCTATCGCTCCTCCAGTTCCAAACTTCCCCTCCGTCACTTTTCCCTAAATGTATATTCTCAAGTTCAATCAAAGGGGATTTTGTTATGAAAAAGCTTGTCACAATATGGGTTGCCTCCATGGTCTACTTTTGTTCTATCAGTATCCCTGTAGATGCCTGGAGAATTTGTTCTTCGATAAAAAATCAACGTGGAACAACAAAAAGAGGCAAGTCTCCACTATTCAGAGACTCGCCTTTTTTTGTTGTATTCATCACTGCCCTATTTCTTTAACGATATTGCCGGATAAAATCAATCGCTTTGGCAATATCAGCTTCCGGCTGATCGCCCACTTCACGTTCAATAGTCAAATACCCGGTGTAGCCAATATCCTGGAGCGCTTTGAAATAGTTATCAAAATCCACATGGCCTTCCCCTAAAGCCAGTTCCCGATAGCTTGCGCCAGATGCAGCATCTTCGGCAATACGGTCGTGACTCATCGGCTCATAGCCTAACGCTCCATAGACTTCACGGGGATCTACCTCCCGCAGACGGATGCCATCCTTCACATGCGTATGAACAATGTAATCTTTCAGATTGTGCACTCCTTGAACAGGATCGTCACCCGTTACCATGACCATGTTGGCAGGGTCAAAGTTGACAGAAACGCCATTCGTGCTCAGCGAATTGAGGAATTGCTTCAAATGTGCAGATTTTTCCGGTCCAGTCTCAATTGCAAAATAGGCATCCAAGCTCTTGGCATAGACACCAAGCTCTTCACACGCACGCTGCATCGTATCATAGACTGGATCATTCACCTGATTCGGAACAATACCAATATGTGTGGTAACAATCTGTGTTCCCAGATCAACGGCTAAATCAAGAATGCGCTTCGATTTCTCAATTTTCGCCGAATTCACCTTCGCATCTTGAAAACCATGGCCAGCCAGATCACCACACAATGCTGAAATTCGCAGACCTAAGGATTCGATATAACTCTTCAATTCCTTTCGGTCTCGCGGGGACAGATTCTCAGGGTCCATCTCACCTTCAACTGCATAAATTTGTACACCATCTGCCCCCAGCTCTTTAGCTTTCACCAGTCCATCCCGCAAGTTAAGACGCAGACTATCGACCATTATACCAATCGGGTTTGCCAATTTCATTCTTAAGCCTCCTCTTAATCGGGTTCTGATCTCATCGCAGATTAACTTTCGTTCCAAAGCCTTCTCACATTATCAAGACCTATCCGGGTTCCCCGTTTACATTCCTCAAGCCCTTCAAATTCCAGTGAAATATATCCGTCATATCCTGACGCTTTAACCACACGAAGCACTTCACGCATATCAATATCTCCATGGCCTGCGATTGCACCTCTTAAATAATTACCGCTTGCCGTTTGGAACCAGCCCTCCCCGGGATTCTGATACGAAGGTCTCCAATAGAAATCCTTTACATGCACCACAGAAGCATATGCAATATTGTTCTTCACGGCAACCACAGAGTTCTCATCCACGCACATGAAATTGCCCACATCCAGCGTTGTACGGAAATTTGTCCGATTCACCCGCTGAATCAATGCTTGTACCCGGTCACTGGCTTGTATAAAATAGCCATGATTCTCAACGCTGGTTACTATACCATACTGTGCTGCATAATCGGCAATTCGCCCGCAGGCTTCTGCCAGGCGGTCCAATTGACGATGAAAGTTGCCGATCGAAGTATCGCTGCTGCTGGCAACATCATGGCGCATACGAGTTACACCCAGTCTTGCGGCAACGTCGACTTCATCCATTACCCGCTTGATTTCCAGCTCAAAGGCTTCTTGGGAATCTGTTTCAAAATTGGCGCCGATGGCATAGTTGGACACATCTATGTTTCGCGACTTTGCCTTTTCTCGAATAGCGTCCGCTAAGTCAGGATTACCAGTCAATTCGAATCCAATGGGTACAATCTCAATATGCTCGCCGCCTTGGTCGGCAATCCAATCAATTACACCCAAAATATCCATTTCACCCGATTCCAATTCATTTACCAAGCTGTATGAACTGATTCCCAATTTCATTGTTTCACCCTCTTTTCCTGAAATTCTATTAGAGCTGAACTTCTTGTCCTTTGTTCGCAGACTCATAGATACCGCACAATATCTTCATGATTTGCAAGCCATCTTCTACCGGACTGATCGGTGTTTCTCCAGATTGCAGGCAGGCCAGAAAGTGATTCACTTCATTACAAAATGCTTCCGGCACATTTATGGATTTGCTGTCTGTTTGCGGAGCTACATTCAGAATGGTGTCATATTTTTCAGTAATCATGGTCAATTCAGGTTCAATTTCCACTCCGCCCTTATCACCGTATAAACGAATAGCAAGCTCATCCGACTTCGCATGAAGGGTAAAGCTGACATCAACCATAAGCGATGCCCCATTCTCGAAACGGATTAGTGCATTTGCCATATCTTCCACTCCATTGGTGCTTGGATCATAATCGGCTGCCTGATAAAAGGATAAGTTCTTCACATTCGCGCGGTTGCCCAATTTGTGATACGTGTTGCCGCTAACCGAAACGGGCTTTGGACGCCCCATCATATACCAGCACAAATCGATAATATGGACTCCGAGATCAATTAATGGGCCTCCCCCGGAACGTTCAACATCTGCAAACCAGCCACCCGGATTCCCAAGTCTACGGATACAAGTAGCTTTAGCATAATAGATTTCACCCAGTTCATCTTTCTCAATGAAGTTCTTTACAAGCTGCGCATTGGCGTCGTAACGGCGTACAAATCCGACCTGCAACAACTTGCCAGTTTCACGTACCGCATCCTGGATGGCATTCGCTTCTTCAACGCTGCGGCATAAAGGTTTCTCCACTAGCACATGCTTACCGGCACGCAGGGCTGCAATACTGATCTCTGCATGACTGTTGTTCCACGTACAAATGCTGACCGCTTCCACTTCGGGATTAGCTAATAAATCATGATAATCTTTATACACATTCGGAATATTGTACTGCTTCGCTTTATCTTCTGCCCGTTGCTGATTCAAGTCACATATAGCATATAGTTCTGCATGTTCATTCCCCTGGTAGGCTTGCAAATGCAAGTCGGAGATGGATCCCGCTCCGATCAGTCCAATTTTCTTTTTACTCATGCCGCATGAACCCTCCTATATATTGGTCATATTTTATTATACAATTAAGATAACATGACTCTTCTGGAGGTAGAATAACCATCATGACCACCTACATGGACTATACAATCAGTTCTAAGCCTATTCGCATTATTGATCGCACGACAGATGAAAGTAAGCTGCAGCTAAAATCATTATCGATCGTCAATGTCGGGCACCTCCCCAACCGGTCGCTGTATCGAACCCAAGCCCAATTCCAGTATTATGCTTTCGTTTACATTGCAGGCGGCAAGGGCACATATCAGGTTAACAACAAGGAAAAGCAGCCTGTTCATAAAGGTTCTTTTTTTGTCTTTTTTCCAGACGCCACCTTTGACTATGGACCCGACCCGCAAGAGACTTGGGATGAATTCTATTTCACAGTAGAAGGATCACGAACTGCGGAGTGGCTCTCTACCTGGTTAACCGAACCTTACCGTGTTCGCCAGACAGGACTCGATGATGCACAACAGAGCAAAATTGATCGAATCTTCATGTTGATGGAAAGCGGCATTCCAAGCAATCTGGACCGGGCTTCCTTACTCCTTGAATCCCTTTTGTACGAATTTGTACAAAGCAGCCAGCCTAATACCGATTCGACAGACTACATCACCAAGCTCATGGATGATATTGCGGCATCCCTGCATCAAAGTTTTGATGCTGATGCATTCTGCGAACGCTACCACATTTCGATATCCACGCTCCGGCGTATCATTCAGAAACATACCGGGTACTCACTTAATAAGTACATTCACCGTCTCAAAATTTCCGAAGCCAAAAATATACTGCTGAATACAGATCGATCGATTAAAGATACTGCCGTTTCCCTTGGATACAATGATGTTTTTTACTTTTCGCGGCTATTCAAAAAATATGTAGGTGTTTCCCCCCAACATTTTCGCAATAATGTATAATCACATGTTGATTGCACGCTTACAAGGATATTGAATTCATTAACTGGAAAAAGTATTCAGGTTGTTGAGTCTTATTGAGGTTGTACCATGAATGCAATGTATCTGGTGTAAATACATCTAATTGTTTCAGTACCTCCATCGCAAATTCCAGAGGAGCTACCCCTGAGGCAGTAACCAAATTCTCACCAGATACAGCAGGTCCTATCTCATAGAATTCATCTCCTTTATAATTCGGACAGACCATTTTAAGATACTCTAAGTTATTACTTGTGTGCTTTCTAGAATCCAGGTATCCATTGTTCGCCAGCCCCTCGGTTGCCCCACAAATTGCAGCAACAATAGTGCCTAGCTGTAAGGCTTGGCCAACTTTTTTCAAGACAGGCTGATGAATATCTTCTCCCCAAGTATTCCCTCCGGGCAACACTAAAAGATCTTTACTCTGAATTGTACACTCATCAATGGAAATATCCGGTTTTATGCTCAGTCCTCCCATCGTAGTAACCATTTCTTTATTAGCACCTACCGTAACTACTTTTAAAGGTGCTAAATCTTTTTTGAAATATCTGCCTGTGTTTAGTTCAGCAATTAAATATCCGTATTCCCAGTCTGACATTGTATTAAATACATAAAGATAAGCTTTTTTGGTTTGCATTCTATAACACTCCAATCACATTTGATAAGCCTATTATAATTAAACTTCCCTGACAGCTATCGTCAGGGAAGTTTATCAAGCCATATAAAAAAGCGCGTATCAGGTTAACCTGCACGCGCTTGATTCATTAATTATTGTCTTCCAGCTCATCCGGTACATCATATTTATTGATATGTGAGGTCATAGCTACAACGGCTTCGTCGATCCCCTTTGGGGCAGACACACTACGGACTACATCGTCTGTTTGGTCGTGAAAGTTCAACTGGTCCGCTTCAATAGCGTTCTGTTTAATTTCTTTTTCTTTCATGCTCCACAGCACTCCCTTCTTCTTCCACTTTATGAGCAGCGTTCTTCTTTACTATGTACAAGGTAAATGACTGTTATTCATACATTATTATTGATACGTAGTGTCTCAAATCACTATAACAACATAGGTAAGGACGTATAGTTAAGTAGTGCGGCAACCTAAGGTTGTCGTTTATTTTCAGGGAAGGAGGTTTTGTTCTCATGAGGAAGTACATACCCAACCAGCACGGGGCTTGGGCGATGCTTATCCTTCCATTTCTGTTCGGAGTCGCTTCATCGAAAGGACAATTTATACATATTCCCCTGTTTGTTTGCTGGCTTCTGATCTATTTGTTCAGCTTCCCGTTGCTGCAATGGGTAAAGACAGGGAAATTGGAGCGTTACCTCCAGCCCATGCGGGTTTACGGGATTCTGCTTCTGCCCTTTATCCTTTATCTGGTGATTGCTGAACCTAAGCTGTTAGGATTTGTTCTGCCGCTTGTTCCCCTGTTCGCGGTTAATCTGTATTATGCAAAAACCAAAAATGAACGTGCCTTGCTTAATGATATTTGCGCCATATTGGCATTTTGCCTGATCATTTATCCTGTCTTTTATGTCGGCAAAGGAGAAAGCTGGGGAGCCGCGACAGAGCTGTTCCTGCTCAGCGTACTCTATTTTATCGGGACCGCCTTGTATGTCAAAACGGTTATTCGTGAACGAAACAACATCCGCTTCTATTACGGATCTGTTCTGTATCATCTGCTGTTCGCAGTGGCTGGTCTGCTGCTATTCCCTTCATTGCTCGCTCCACTTGTTATCCTGCTGCTGCGGGCAGCCATTCTCCCCAAGACAGGGATCACCGCCAAGCGTACCGGAATGATTGAAATAGGTTTTTCCCTTATGTTGTATGTGTCTGTGCTTGTCTTGTACTTCTAGTGGTTGGCAGCAAAAAAAAGGAAGTTCCTCTACGGTGATTCGATAGAGAAACATCCTTTTTGAATTGTTCTGATGTTATTCAACAATCATGTCCTGATTGCTGGACCCCGGAGGTACGATGGGATATACATTCGTTTCCTCGGTAATATCGAACTCCATGACGACAAGTCCGTCCGTATGGAGAGCAAGATCAATAATATGCTCGGCATCGGCAAGATTATCGGCCCGGAGCCCCTGGGCGCCAAAGGATTTGGCCAAAGCTACGAAATCGGGTGAACTGATACGTACGGAAGAATAACGGCGGCCAAGAAACAGCTGCTGCCACTGCCTTACCATACCCAGGTAGCCATTTTTGAAGATAGCGACTTTGACGTTCAGGCCCAGATCGACCGCCGTCATCATTTCCTGCATATTCATCTGGATGCTTCCGTCTCCCGTGATACACACCACTTGACGGTCAGGAAAAGCTACTGCAGCACCAATTGCAGCCGGCAGGCCATAGCCCATTGTCCCAAGCCCACCGGAGGTCAGGAAAGAGCGGGCTTCTGAGAAATTATAATGTGTGGCGGTCCAAATTTGATGCTGTCCTACGTCCGTAGAGATGATGGCATCGCCATCTGTTGCATTTTGTATGCACCTTATCACCTCAACCGGAGTCAGCTTAGTATCCTGCACCCGCGATGATTTTGTTGAACGCTTGGACCAGATCCGGATTTGCTGATTCCAAACAGCAGGTTCTTGCATATGTATTTTTTCCAACAGTCCGGCAAGCAGATTTGCGCATTCTCCTGTGATAGCAAGATCGACTGCAACGTTCTTATTTAATTCGGAAGTATCGATATCGACTTGGATTTTATAAGAACCCGGCGAGAATGCCTTACGGTTGCCTGTAACACGGTCACTGAAACGAACTCCGAGACATAACACAACGTCCGCACCCTGCAGCGCACGATTGGCTGCGACTGTTCCGTGCATCCCGACCATACCCAGATGCAGGGAATGCCCGGATGGAAAGGCACCCAAACCCATTAGCGTACTGGCTACAGGAAGGTTGAATTGCTCGGCGAACTCTTTTAACAATGCCGGAGTATTACCTGTCATACAGCCTCCACCAATAAGAATAAGCGGGCGTTCAGAACGGTTCAACTGATCAGCTGCGAGCTGGATGTCCAGAGGATCCATAGAATGCTTTGGCTGATAACCCCGGATATATGGCTGGGAATCCTGATTGCCAGATTGTTCCTCCATGTTAAATTCTGCTGCCATTACATTCTTCGGCAAATCAATGAGGACTGGGCCGGGTCGTCCCGTTGTTGCGACATGGAATGCCTCGTTCACAATCTTCGGAAGATCGGCGACCTCCCTGACAATATAGTTGTGCTTGGTGATGGGCATCGTCATGCCATAAATGTCTACTTCCTGAAAGCTGTCCAGACCTATGAGATCGGTGGAAACCTGGCCCGTCAGGACGATTAACGGAATCGAGTCCATAAAGGCTGTAGCAATACCGGTAACCGCATTTGTTGCACCCGGCCCGCTGGTAACAAGCGCTACTCCCGGGCGTCCCGTTACTCTGGCATATCCATCAGCAGCATGTACCGCTGCCTGCTCATGTCTAACGAGAACATGCTGTATGCTGTCGCAATCATACAACGCATCATACAAAGGTAATACCGCACCGCCGGGGTATCCGAATAGGGTGTCAATTTTCTTCTCTATCAACATCTGAATTAGCAGCTGTGCTCCGTTCATTGGCACAATTCATCTCCCATCGTACTATCAGTCGTTAACCTCCAATATAGGACATCCCTATCTTTGTTCTATTCCTTACGGTTTGTTCCGTCCGGTCATCAGAATAGCGGTCTGTACGCTGCTCCCAGACGTTCCTAATAGCTTCGAGCAAGCTTTGATCATCCGCCCCGCTGCGAATCATCTTCCTGAGATCAAAACCGCTTGATGCGAACAGGCAGGTATAAAATTTGCCGTCAGAGGACAGCCGGGCGCGCGTGCAGGAAGAACAAAACGACTCGGATACCGAAGTAATAAAACCAACCTCTGCCTTGCAGCCCTTATAGCGGTAGCGTTGGGCAACTTCACCGAAATAATTGTTGTCGAGTGCTTCCAGCTCGAATGTACTCTGGAGGCGCTCCATGATGTCTTTTTTCGTTACGACTTTTTCAAAGCTCCAGCCATTGTCGTTGCCGACATCCATGAACTCGATGAACCGCAACGTTATATTTCTTTCTTTGAAATAGCGGGCCATCGGCAGAATCTCCGATTCGTTCAGACCTCTTTGCACCACCATGTTCACTTTGACCTCAAAACCGGCCTCTATGGCATGATCAATCTGTTTTAAAATAAAACCGGGTTTGATTCCACGCCCGTTCATTCTCCCAAAAAGCTCAGGATTCAGTGCATCCAGGCTAACATTCAGTCTGCGTAGTCCCGCCTCATATAGAGGCTTCGCCTGTTGCCCTAGCAGTACCCCATTGGTCGTCAATCCGATATCTTCTACACCGTCCAAAGAGCCAATCTTGACAACAAGCTCGGACAGACCCCGCCGCATCAGCGGTTCACCGCCGGTCAGCCTGATTTTGCTTACGCCAAGCGAAACAAACAACCTCGTCAAGCGGTGAATTTCTTCAAATGTCAGCAGTTCACTTGTCGGTAGGAAGGCATAATCTTCACCGTACACTTCTTTTGGCATGCAGTAGGAACACCGGAAATTGCACCGGTCGGTTACAGATATCCGCAAATCGTGGATGGGCCGCCGCAGTTGATCTTGTGGTGGATGTACATTCATCTGGCATCGTCCCTTTCGATTACTTCTGCGTGATATCGCTAAACGTGCCCACATAGCGGACATCTTCGCCTGTCTCGTCTTTAACAGCGCTGATATTTAGCCACTGCAAATATTCCTCACCATTTTTACGTCGATTCCAGATTTCACCCTGCCACATCCCCTTCGCCCTGATTTCACTCCACATGCCGCTGTAGAAATCCTTGGATTGGCGGCCTGACTTCAGGATGCTGGGCTGTTTGCCGAGTACTTCTTCTTCAGTGAAGCCCGTGAGCTTCGTAAATGCCGGATTCACGGTTTTAATAAGTCCTGATACATCGGTTACCAGAATCCCCTGTCCGGTCGAGTTGAACACTTCAGAGGTAAGCGCAAGCCGATCCTGATAATACAGCCATACCACCAGCACCAGACTGGCTAGGGCCACCTGCGAGAGCAGCATGAATCCAATGGAATATTGACCTGTGACCGAATAAATCAACGACAGCATAATCGGCGGAAAAAAGCCGCCAAGACCACCCATCATTGACACAATCCCGTTGGCAATCCCTGCCTGCTTATTGAAGTACAAAGGCATCAATTTGAAAATAACACCGTTTCCGATTCCCGCACTTACCGCAATGGCAAGGCAGCCCGCTGTATACAGACCCATGGAAGGCATAAATGCAAGAATAATCGCTGCAACCGTATAGATACTGAATGTGCCAATCAGCAGGAACAAAGGCTGGAATTTGTCGCCGAGCCAGCCACCTACCGGCCTGAAAAAGGTAGCAACTGCGATGAAGCCGGCTGTGCGCATGCCTGCATCCACCTTTTCCAGTCCAAAATTGGAGACCAGGAAGTTCGGCAAATAAATCGTAAACGCTACAAAAGACCCGAAGGTAATAAAGTAGAACAGCGAGAACAGCCAGAGCTTCTCATTTTTGGCAACACCTTTGATTTGCTCGATGATCGGTGTTTTCATCTTGGGTTCGTGCCGGTCCCCGAAAAAGAAATTCAATGCAATAAAGATAAGTAAAAGAATCAAGTACATCTTCACAGTCGGTGACCAGCCGATTTGTGCGGCTACGAACGGGGCCGAGAAGGTTGTGACGGCAGTTCCGATATTGCCTATTCCGTAAACCCCATTTACCAAACCATGTTTTTCTTTAGGAAAATACTTAGGCAGTGAAGTAACCCCTACTGAGAATACAGCCCCGCCGACTCCAAGAAAAGTTCCTCCAATAATTAAATGAGTCATTGTAGAAGCTTCACTAATAAAGTAGACCGGAAACAAGAGCAGAATAAAGCTGGTCATAAAGATAATCCGTGCTCCTAAAATATTTGCATAATAGCCAAGCGGAATTCTTAGAATCGAACCCAGGACAACCGGAATTGCGGTGACCATCGCCAATTTCCCGGGTGGAATGCTGATGTCTTCGGAAATAAAAGGCATCAGGGAGGAAATTATAACCCATACCATGAATCCGAGAATCAAGTTTAATGTTTGTAGCGGCAACTGCATTTTTTTAATCATTCAACTCACCTTTTCGCCATTTATTCTCCTGATTGTTTATCTAGATACGTATTTCCTGATCTCATTGTATCCGCCGATCCCCCTGTTCAGATATAGGGGAGAACCCTTTCCCTGACAGGGTAAACCCTGAAAATAGGCAGGAACGGCTTCGCGGTTGAAATCCGAAGACTGCTTATGCTTTCGAAGCGAGCTTTCCTACGGAAAGCTTTCAGCCGGTCGCTATCGCTCCTACAGTTCCAAAATCCCCCTCCGTCGCACCGCTCCCTTTTCTCAAGTTTCAATCTCAATCTATATAGCTACAAAGCATAAAAAAGCCGCTTCAAGAAGAAGCAGCTTGTGTGTTTCAGGTGATGAGCGTATTTAGTTTCTGGCATAACCGCTCTTTGTCCAAGGCATTCATCTGATTTTCGGCCATCGGATAAATGACATTCTCCTCTTTTACAAAGTGCACAGTCAATACTTCAAAAGCTTCACCGGCATATCTCACAGCTTCACGGATCTCTTCAAGTGTCATCAGCTCTATCCCGCTATTCGTGTGATGCAGGAAATGGCCGATATATCCGTCAATTTCGCTGTGTTCCTCCTGGATACCGACAAGCGGCCCTTGTTCAAAACCGATATAAGTACCCAACAGCGGAAAAAAATGTATTTCTTCCTTCGCTGTATGCTTCTTCAGCGGACCGGTAAAATCGAGGACCCCTTTACGCAGCTCTTGAAGCCGTGTCCTGCCTTCTTCCACACTTATCGTTTCCTGTTCAAACCAAAGCACGATGGCATGCCATTCTTCCATAAGAAAAGACAGATAACGGTGTTCGTTCTCAAGAATGCGCATGGCGGGTGTTGTAAACTGCAATTCTGCAAAATCCGGCACGCAAGCATAACCTCCATTCACCGGTTAGAAATCCAGCATTTTTTTCCTTAATGCATATTCAACCAGCTCAGGCCGGCTTTTAAGATTTAATTTCTCCATGATTTTAGCTTTGTGGGCTTCAACTGTTTTGACGGAGATGAACAGCTTCTCAGCAATTTCCTTGTTGCCGTATCCCTTGGCGATGAGCGGTAGAATCTCCAGTTCCCGTTTCGACAACAGTTCGAACAGGTCTTCTGTGCTGACGGTCTTATCCTTTTTGATGAACTCCCGGACTAGAGAAGTCGCCATCTTGGGATGAATATAGGTGCCGCCTTCATAAATGGTCCGAATGGCCAGCAATAGCTCCTCGTCCGGCGCGCTTTTGAGGACATATCCGGAAGCTCCGTTCTTGAGTACATGGAATAAGTATTCCTCATCATCATGCATCGTCAGAATCAGGATTTTGGTATCCGGGTAATCCTCTTTAATCTTGCCTGTCGCAATCAGTCCGCTTTCTCCCGGCGGCATGCTCAGATCCATGATCAGAATATCCGGCCGGAATTTGGCTACCATGGCATAAGCTTCTCTTCCGTCTGCCGCCGCTCCGATCACTTCGATATCATCCTGAAAATTCAGGATCATGGAGAATCCGCTGCGTACTATCGCATGGTCGTCTGCAATGACGATCTTCATCAGAATCTCATTCCTTCCCTTGAGCAAATCCTACAGGAACCTGTAAAAGGATTCTTGTACCTCTGCCAATACCTGAATCTACATTGAAAGTACCGCCTACCAATTCCGCCCGTTCCTGCATGCCAAAGAGGCCAAGTCCGGTTCCGCTAGGTTCGTCTCCCAATTTAAAGCCGGTTCCTTCATCTTCGACCAGGAGCCGCAGGACACCGTCTTTCTCTGTAAGAGTAACTTTGACCGTGTCTACTTGGGCATACTTTAGCGCGTTCAAAACGGCTTCCTGGCAAACCCGGTACATGACGGTCTCGATTTCACTCTCATAGCGCTTCTCTGAAAGCTGAGATTTATATTCGATTACAAGGCCATAGCTTTGTTCCATCCGTTTGAAGTGGGACCGGAATGCAGCTTCCAATCCGAAATCATCGAGTGCCGCAGGTCTAAGCTCTACTGAGAGGTTGCGGATATCATTCAGCAGCCGGGTCATTGATACCTCAGTCTGCTTCACTTTCCTCAGCAGCTGCTCGTCAGATGTCATATATTTGAGTACGCGAAGATCAATGACGGCGCTCATCAACTCCTGGGCAACACTGTCATGCAGCTCACGGGATATCCGTTTGCGTTCATTCTCCTGCGCTTCTATCACATGTTTCATCATTTTGTTCTGATAAAACTTCTCTTGCGTTTTGAACTGTCTGGTTAAATCCCTCAGCATAAATACCCGGATACCTTGCTCGTAATCAATGGTATGAAACGTAGCGGCATAAGGAACAATCCCTTTGTCTTTGGTTTCCAGGTAAACTTGATAGGATGTAAAATCCTCGGAGTCCGGTGTATTGAAATAACAGTTAAGGCAGGTGCGCAGTTCCGTTTCACTGGTATACCCCCGGCAAGTTCCACAAAGAGCCTGGGGATTTCCCTGATAAAGCTGCTTCAGGATATCCTTGTCTACGATATTCTCAGCAGCCGGATTCATTGCCAGGGCTTTCCCTTCCCGGTCAAAAAAGAACATGGCCTCCATGCTGTTCTCAAACAGCTTCGTCATTAACAGATTCGGCAGATCCATTCCGGGTACCCTCAACTCAGCAACAATTCCTTCCCGTTCAAGTCTCCAATACCTTTACGCGCAACTGTCTCCAAGGCGTGCAGCATTTCTTCGGTTACCTGCTCTTCTCCCCTGAATCCTCCAAGCAGTACACCTGCGACGCGGGCATCATTCCATATGGGTACAGCGCCAATGCTGTTCAAATTCTCCATCTTAGTAATGGGATAGTTAAACAATGTATCAGGCTGCACATGTTTCTGTACAGAAGAGAGTGAAAACGGTTTTCCGGTCTTGAACACGATTCCCGCAATTCCTCTTCCCGATTGCAGCACAATCCGTTTGAAACGGTCATTCGTATTGCCGGAGGCGTATTTCCATCGGATCACATAGTCATATTCTGCTGGTTCAGCAAGGGCCATTGACATAAAATCATAACCTAAAACCTTGCGGATCTGATCTAGCTCCTTTTGGTAATTCACCGTATTTGTCATCGTTCTCTCTCCTAATTGAACAGGGAAAGAAGTTTTCGCTTGCTTTCCTTTAATTCGATTTATTTCTTCTGTATAGAATATAACTTCTGCCTACATAATTCAATGGAACACTCCATACATGGACTAAGCGGGTGAACGGCCAAAAGGCAAAAATGGCAAAGCCGGACAGGATGTGCAGCTTGAAGGAAAACGGCACACTTTCCATAAGTGACGGATCCGGTCTGAACATGAAGAGGCCCCGGAACCAGACGGAAATCGTCTCACGGTAATCAAACTCGGGCTGTACGGCATTGGTTACGATTGTGGAGTACATTCCCATAAAGACAATAAAGAGCAGCAGTGAATTGACAATCAAATCGGAGGCACTGCTGAGCCGGCGGACATTCTTGATCGTAAAGCGGCGGGAGGTCAGAATGATCATCCCCAGCAACGTGGCTACTCCGAAAAATCCGCCAATATACACCGCGCCTATGTGGTAAAGATGTTCATTGACACCGATTGCCTCCATCCATGACTTCGGTATGGCGAGACCGCCGACATGGCCAAAAATGACCGGAATAATCCCAAGATGGAATAAGATACTTCCATATTTCAGCTGTTTCTTTTCAATGAATTCACTGGATTTCGCCGTCCAGTTAAACTGATCCTTGCGGTAGCGGAAGATATGTCCGCCGATAAAGACCACCATACAAATGTAAGGGAAAATAACCCATAGAAACTGAGCAAACATATTCATTGACTGGGGGCCTCCTGTCGGGCACAAGCTTTAAATGTTTCACGCAATCCCTTCACCAGGTGGAAATAGGGACTTTTATTCTTATCAAGCGCCTTGAGCAGATGATAGGTGCCATCCTCAAGAATCGCAATCAGCATCCCGAAATTCTCAGGCGCTGACGGATCTTCAAGCCATTCTGCAGCATACAGAAACTCACACATCAGCGGAAGATAATCGGGCAGCTCCCCTTCCGGCATTTGCAGCCCGAACATTTCGTATAATAGCTTCAGTTTGGCCAGCATCTGTCCGCGTTCTTTGGCATCTTCAAATTTAAAATAGGTCATGTACAGGGCGCAGTCTTTCTGGAAATCAAAAGTGGCCGCATAACTCTCCTGAATCTCTTCCAGGCTGAAGTTTTGCATCAGTGACCAGTAGGTGTGCACATGGGCGTAACCCGGGTGGCCGCTGCTGAACGCCTCTTCCAGAAAAGCCGGATGAAAATCCAGCTTCTCCGGGTACATAAGCTGCAGGGCGAAATATCCGAAGGATTGCTTGAAATCATACAATTTGATCAGATCAATCACGCCAAATCCCTCCGTAGAAGTTCTCTTCATACATTTCCTTGCCGTTCTTCATCGTGGTTCCTGCAGCACTGGCCGGGCCGCAGCCGTCACAGCCGGAGCCGGAGCCCATATCACCCATGCTATTGCCATAGCCGGTCGAACCTTGGGCACGATAAGGGTTCATATGCTGTTCTCTGTGGGAAGTCGGAATCACAAAGCGGTCTTCATATTTGGCGATGGCAAGCAGCCGGTACATCTGTTCCGTCTGATGCGCAGTCATGCCTACACGATCCAGACGGCTTAGGTCGAATTCCTGACCTGTGGATTTGGCGCGCATATATGAGCGCATCATTGCCATCCGCTGCAAGGCTTCTTTGACCGTCTGCGTGTCACCTGCAGTCAGCATGTTGGCCAAATACTGGATTGGAGTACGCATTTCTTCGATAGCCGGGAAGATCTGATCCGGATTCTTCAGCGAATCTTTTCCTTCAAAATAATTCATGATCGGACTAAGCGGCGGCACATACCAAACCATTGGCAGCGTCCGGTATTCCGGATGAAGCGGGAATGCCAGCTTGTGCTCGATGGCAAGCTTGTAGACCGGGGAGTTCTGGGCTGCCTCCAGCCAGTCTTCAGAAATGCCGTCTTTTCTTGCCTGGGCGATCACTTCCGGATCATGCGGATTCATAAACAGATCACATTGTGCTTTATACAGGTCCTTCTCGTCCGGCGTCGAAGCGGCATCAAGGACTTTGTCAGCGTCATATAGCAGAACGCCCAAATAGCGAATCCGGCCGGTACAAGTCTCGGAGCAGACCGTTGGCAAGCCCGCTTCCACGCGAGGGAAGCAGAAGGTACATTTCTCCGCCTTGTTGGTCTGCCAGTTAAAGTACACCTTCTTATACGGACAGCCAGTCATGCAATATCTCCAGCCGCGGCAGGCTTCCTGGTCGACGAGCACAATTCCGTCTTCATCCCGTTTGTACATCGCACCGGAAGGACAGGACGCGACACAACTCGGATTAAGGCAGTGTTCACAAAGGCGGGGCAGATAGATCATAAAGGATTTTTCGAAGTTGAATTTGATCTCTTCCTCAATTTTCTGGATGTTCGGATCCAGCGGTCCGGTTACATGCGCTCCCGCGAGATCATCTTCCCAGTTCGGCCCCCATTCCAGATCCATCTTCTCACCCGTTACCGCCGAATGTGCCCGTGCGACCGGGGAATGTTTTTGTTCACCTGCATTCGTCAAATGTTCGTAATTGTAAGTCCACGGCTCATAGTAATCCTTCATTTCCGGCATGTCTGGATTGTAGAAGATTTTGCCGAGCGCGATCTTGGACAGCTTATTGCCTGACTTCAGCTCCAGCTTTCCTTTACGCAGCTTCCAGCCGCCTTTATAGAGCTCCTGGTCTTCCCAACGTTTCGGATAGCCGATCCCCGGCTTTGTTTCAACGTTGTTGAACCACATATATTCCGCGCCTTTACGGTTAGTCCAGGTTGTCTTGCAGGTGACACTGCATGTGTGGCAGCCAATGCATTTATCCAGATTCATTACCATTGCTACTTGCGCTTTAATTTTCAAGCCAGTTAACCTCCTTCATTTTGCGTACGGCTACGTAGACATCCCGCTGGTTGCCGATTGGACCATAGTAGTTGAAACCGTAGCTGAGCTGTGCGTATCCGCCCACCATCTGAGTAGGCTTCAAATGAATTCGTGTAGGAGCATTATGGCTTCCGCCGCGAGTATCCGTGATCTCAGAGCCTGGTACTTGAATATGCTTGTCCTGGGCGTGGTACATAAACATGGTGCCTCTCGGCATCCGGTGGCTGACGACTGCGCGTGCGGTTACGACACCGTTGCGGTTGTATACTTCCAGCCAGTCATTATCAGAAATCTGATGCGCTTCGGCATCCTCATTATTGATCCATACGGTTGGACCCCCGCGGAACAAGGTCAGCATGTGCTGGTTATCCTGGTAGGTAGAGTGGATATTCCACTTGCCATGCGGTGTCAAATACCGTAGTACAAGCGAATCCTGTCCGCCTTTCACTGCCTTATCACGCGGTCCGAAGACCATCGGCGGCAAGGTGGGCTTATAGACTGGCAGCGATTCTCCAAACTGCAGGAAGATCTCATGGTCAATATAGAAATGCTGTCTTCCGGTCAAGGTACGGAAAGGAACAAGACGTTCGATATTGGTTGTGAACGGCGAATAACGGCGGCCCTGCTTATTCGAGCCGCTGAATACCGGTGTGGGAATGACTTCCCTCGGCTGAGCGGTGATGCTTTGGAACGTAATCTTCTCTGCTGCCCGGTCAGCCGAGATATCTCTGAGCTCAACGCCCGAATCTTTCTCCGCTTGCGCGTAAGCCTTCTGCGATACGCGGCCATTGGTAGCCGATGACAGATGAAGGATCGTATCTGCCGCCTGGCGGGCAGTTTGAAGTTTTGGCAGTCCGTTTTTGATTGAATCGTCGAAATGAACCCCGCTTATCTGCTTCAATTCCTCGTATTCTTCGGCGACAGAGAAGCTGATGCCATGTGCCCCTGCTTTGCCGGTTGCGAGGTTGGGTCCGAGCGAGATGTATTTATCATGTATTTGGGTATAGTCCCGTTCTACAATGCTTAGGTTTGGCATTGTTTTACCCGGAATCGCTTCAATCTCGCCTTTGGCCCAGTCTTTGACAAGACCCATAGGCTGTGAAATCTCGCTTACCGAGTCATGGCCGAGAGGTGTTGAGACAAGGTCTTTGTAGACGCCAGGCAGATGTGATTTCGCCATTTCGGAGAAAACCTCCGCAAGCTGGCGGTAAATATCCCAGTCCGAACGCGATTCCCAGAGCGGGTTCACAGCCGGATTGAACGGGTGAACAAAGGGATGCATGTCTGTTGATGACAGATCTGTTTTCTCATACCAGGTGGCCGCAGGCAAAACAATATCTGCATACAGCGGCGTTGTGGTCATCCGGAAATCCAGGGCAACCATCAGATCCAGCTTGCCTTCCACATCTTCCCGCCAGATAATTTCCTCCGGCTTCTGCTCTTCATTCGGCTCGGCGAGCAGCCCGTCGGAAGCTCCCAGCAAATGCTTCATGAAATACTCCTGCCCTTTCGCGGAGCTTGAGATCAGGTTCGAGCGCCAGATAAACAGTGAACGCGGGAAGTTCTCAGGAGCGCCCGGATCTTCCACTGCAAAGCGGGTTTTACGCGATTTGATTTCTTCCAGAGTGTGGCTAATTATTTCGGCATTGGACTTCTTGCCTTGCTGCGCAGCTTCTTCCGCGAACAGCAGGCTGTTCTTATTGAACTGCGGAAAGGACGGCAGCCAGCCGAGACGTGCAGCCAGCACGTTATAGTCAGCCGGATGCTGATAAGCTACCTCTCCGCCAGTCGGCGATTTCAGCGAATCCGTGCCGTTCTCCTCATAACGCCATTGCTCAGTTGCAAAGTAGAAAAATGATGTGGCATTTTGCTGACGGGACGCACCCTGCCAGTCTTTGGCAAAGGCAATAGTTGACCATCCTTCGATCGGGCGGCATTTCTCTTGACCGACATAATGCGCCCAGCCCCCGCCATTGACACCTTGTGAAGCGGTGAGCATCACCAGATTCAAGATGGAACGGTAGATGGTGTCACTGTTGAACCAGTGATTGATCCCAGCCCCCATGATAATCATCGAACGTCCGCCCGTATCAATCGCGTTCTGGGCAAATTCACGGGCAATTTGAACAACGACACTTGATTTCACACTCGTAATTTTCTCCTGCCAGGCAGGCGTGTAAAGAGAGAATTCATCAGTGTAGTCCTTGGCGTTCAGCGGGCTGGCTGTACGAGCGATGCCGTACTGGCTCATCATCAAATCATAAACAGTCGCAACAACCTGTTCTGTACCGTCTGCCAGCTGGATTGTTTTGACCGGGATCATCCGTCTGAACGTACCGTTACCGGCATTATCGAAGTAAGGGAATACAATTTCTGTCCACTTTTCTCCATGACCTTCAATGCTCAGCGCCGGCTCCACTTTGCTTCCATCTTCACGTTCAAGGATCAGGTTCCATTGCTTGCCTTCTTCCCAGCGCTGGCCCATGGTCCCATTGGGAACGATGAATTCACTGGCTGACTCATCAAAGATGACCGGTTTCCAGTCTGAATGCTGCGATGTCTCACCGAGGTCGCTCGCCCGGAGAAAACGTCCGCCTTTCAAGGCATCTTCATGCGTGTCCAGCAAAATCAGAAAAGGCATGTCTGTATATTGCTTGGCATAATTCAGGAACATCGGTTCCTGGCGCTCATTATAGAACTCATTCAGAATTACATGCGTCATAGCCTGGGCGAGCGCGGCATCCGTACCGGGATTCGGCGCCAGCCAGTTGTCGGCGAATTTGACGTTTTCCGCGAGATCCGGTGCCACCGATACTACCTTGGTTCCCTTATACCGCACTTCCGTCATGAAGTGTGCATCCGGTGTCCGGGTAAGCGGCACATTGGACCCCCACATCATCAAATAGCCAGCATTGTACCAGTCAGAAGATTCCGGCACATCTGTCTGCTCACCCCAAATTTGCGGAGATGCCGGAGGAAGATCGGCGTACCAGTCATAGAAGCTCAGCATTTGACCGCCCAGGAGCGAGATGAAGCGCGCACCCGAAGCATAGCTGACCATCGACATGGCCGGAATAGGTGTGAAGCCGGCAATCCGGTCGGGACCGTATTTTCTAATGGTATAAATCAGTTGTGCCGAAATGAGGTGGAGTACATCGTTCCATCCCACTCGGATATGGCCGCCTTTGCCGCGGGCCTTCTTGTAAAGGTCAGCCTTCGCAGGATCTTCTACAATGCTGGCCCATGCGTCGACGTAATTGTCATGCTCGGACAGCGCCGTTTGCCACAGACGCCACAGCTTCCCTCTTACATAGGGATATTTCACGCGCAGGGGACTGTATTCGTACCACGAAAATGTAGCTCCACGGGGACAGCCGCGCGGTTCGAATTCCGGCATATCCGGCCCGCAGGAAGGATAATCAATCTGCTGGTTCTCCCAGGTAATAATTCCGTTCTTCACAAATACCTTCCAGCTGCAGGAACCTGTACAATTGACTCCGTGAGTGGTGCGGACTACTTTATCATGAGACCAGCGCTGGCGGTACATATTCTCCCAATCCCGGTTTTTCTCCTCAAGAATGGACCAGTTCCCGGAATAGCTTTCAATTGGCTTGAAAAAGTTGAGACCATATTTTTTCTTCATCGATTACGAACACTCCTTTGCAGAATGAAGGACAGGGTTGCGTAAAAATATACATTCATTCAATTAATCTCATTATGGATCCCCCTGGCGATACTTCCCATTAGGGAATCGCCTATTGCGCCGCGGGAATTCCCTTGATCTGAATAAAAAGCAAAAAAAGCCTTCCTCGCTGAGAGAAAAGCTGTGCGGTGTACTTGATGATTAGGGATATTAGCTCCTATTAGGGAGTTCCCTGTTTGTGATCCGTGGAATTCCTTAGCGGGAATTCCACTGCTTTCTGGTGTGCTATACTGAAAAAAAAACGAGAGGATGAGCCACATGACAGGTCCTTCATTGCGCCAGTTGCACGCCCATCATGCCATTCATCAAGGCGGGCTGTCCGGTGCTATAGCTAAAACTGAAGAAGTGGAAGAGCTTCTGGAAGCAAAAGAATTCGAGGTGGCGCGCCAAGCGGCCGATCATTTGATTGAGTATTGGGAGACGCGAATCATTAGCCACGCCGATGCGGAGGAAGACGGATTCTATCAGGAAGTAGCCGATAAGAATCCTCACTTGCAAGACGCAGTTAAGCAGCTGACACGTGATCATGAACTGCTGCGAATCATAGTAAAAGATGTGAAAGCAATGCTTGCTGAAGACGGACTCATTCCTGAGGTGATTCGTCAGTTCCATGCCCTGTTGGTTGTGAACTCCATTCATAGCCGGGATGAGGAACGGCTGTTGTTAGCGGAGGCGTGACCTTCTCCTGCTGTTGAAGAATAGCACGCAGGTCATCTTTGTTGATTAATAAATCCTGCAGCGTATATTCATTTAGCACCTGCAGATAGGCTTGAAGTGCTCTGGCAAGTGCTCCTTTAAGTCCACAAACCGGGGAGATCGGACAACTGCCGCCTGAAGGATTGAAGCACTCGACAAGATAGAAGTCGTCTTCCATCCGGCGTACGACCTCCCCAATGTTTATCTCTTCAGGTGTCCGGGCAAGCCGTATACCTCCCCCCCGCCCTCTTACAGTTTCAATATATCCCGCCTTTCCTAATTCGTGTGAGACCTTCATCAAATGATTTTTGGAGATATGATAAGCGTTCGATATGTCTTGTATGGTTGAAAGCTCATTTCGCTGCTTTGATCCAAGATAGAGGAGGATTCGCAAAGAAAAATCTGTATACAAAGTAAGTCTCATATTTCCCTCCAATTGTTGGTATAGTAAGTGATATTTATTACAAATAATATCATATATATTGTCCATTTTGTTAAAGTGGTATTTTAAATATATCTTTTAACTTAAAATGAGTATATATTAAATTTGTAACATTTGAGAGGAGCTGATCGTTATTTTATCACAGGAAACCAGGGATATTGTCAAATCCACAGCACCCGTATTGGCCGAACATGGCACAACCATTACATCAGTGTTTTACCGGAATTTGTTCGAAGCCCATCCAGAACTTCTTAATGTATTTAACCATGCCAACCAGGCGCAAGGCCGCCAGCAGGCTGCACTTGCCAATGCGGTGTACGCAGCAGCCGTCCACATTGACAACCTTGAGAATATCCTGCCTGCGGTTGTCCAGATTGCACACAAGCATGTCAGTCTTGGCATTAAACCGGAGCATTACCCGATCGTCGGCGAATTTTTACTGAAAGCCATCAAGGAAGTGCTGGGTGATGCCGCCACCGATGAAATTCTCAAAGCATGGGAAGAAGCCTACGGCGTCATCGCAGGTGCCTTTATCGGCGTTGAAGACAGCATGTATAAAGAAGCGCGTGAACAGGAAAATGGCTGGAATTTCTTCAAACCGTTCACTGTTGCGCGCAAAGTACAAGAAAGCACCAACATTACATCGTTCTATCTTAAACCGGCAGACGGTTCCAATGTACCGGATTATAAGCCAGGACAGTATATCTCTGTACGTGTCTTAATACCTGGCGAGAAGTACACCATGATCCGTCAGTACAGCCTTTCGCAAGCGCCAAAAGCGGATGAATTCCGCATTTCCGTGAAACGTGAAGCCGATAATGATCCGAATGGCGTCGTCTCGCTTTATCTTCATGAGCAGGTTGCAGAAGGAGATTCCGTCGAAGTAAGCGCCCCGGCGGGTGAGTTTTTGCTGGATGCCACCAAAACAACGCCTGTGGCCTTTATCTCTGGCGGTGTGGGCATCACGCCGATGATAAGCATGTTCGAAACCGTTGCGGCAGCAACGCCGGACCGGCCGGCTGTATTCCTGCATTCTGCGCGGAATGAAGCACTGGCCGCTTTCCGTAAAGATGTCGAGAAACATGCATCTGCTATGAGCAATGTTAAGACCAAAACCTTCTATTCCGGTGGTCCGGATGGAGTAATTACAGGCGAAGTCCTAAAGTCATATGTAGATATTACAGGGGATGCCTATGTTTGCGGTCCGGTACCTTTTATGGAAGCGATGATTCGTGAACTGCATGCGCTCGGAATGAAAGAAGAACAAATTCACTATGAGTTTTTCGGCCCAGCCCTGCAATTGGACAACAACTAGTAATACCTAAACACATAGGCCGCTTCCCGGATCTTAGTCGATCCCGGGGGGCGGCCTGTACTTTTTTATCGGGAAATAAGCCATTCAAGCAGGACGTTCGCATGATTGTGAACAGGATCTTTTGCTCCATAAACCAAAGTAACCTCTTGTTCCAGCACCAGTTCATCAATCTTCGCAGCAAGTCTGCCACGCTCCGGGTCTTCCTCCAGCTCCTTGATATAGCTGCTTGTGAATCCCGCAAACCGCCCTGGCTCATGGCCGAACCATTTTCGCAGCTCCGGGCTGGGGGCAATCTCCTTCATCCATTCGTCAATTGCGGCTTCTTGTTTGGAAATGCCACGGGGCCACAGCCTGTCTACCAGTATCCGGTACCCATCCTCTGGCTCAGCTTCCTCATAAATCCGCTTCAGCCTGAGATGATTATTTTGTTTTTTATGCAGCACCATGATTAACGATCCTCCTTGTTTTTGTCATCATATTATAAACAATCAAGGCTTATTAAGGATATAAATAAAAGCTTCGATTTGTGGTGCTAGTTTCCGGCAACTCCTCCATAAGAGAGAGCTTATTCAGGAGTCTAAGTACGACACTCCTGAACAAGCTCAATCAGAAACNTAAACAATCAAGGCTTATTAAGGATATAAATAAAAGCTTCGATTTGTGGTGCTAGTTTCCGGCAACTCCTCCATAAGAGAGAGCTTATTCAGGAGTCTAAGTACGACACTCCTGAACAAGCTCAATCAGAAACCTTTCAATAAATCTACTTTATGATGTCCTGGCAATCGCTTAAGCGGGGCGAGGCTGGCCCAAGCCCAATTGAGCAGAGCCAATTCAGCACTACCTCATGCAGCACGTTGATGTTGTCTACCACTAATATGCTTGCCGGAGTTCTATTCGTATACCCCTGTTAATACGGGCTTTCGAAATTCCGGATAGTGTCTAATTCCCGGACGCTGTAAAATATCCTATATATAAACATTTCTTCTATATGGGAATTGGCCGTGACTACAGAGAATGTTTGGACTTCCGCCCGTTGTAGAATCCGCTCATTCTCCTCCTCCCTGTTCACCCGATGCAATTTCATAGTAGGATATAGTAGTATTATCTTTCCTGTACATCTGAACAAATCAATGCATAGAAGTTAGACATGTTAAAAAAGTCGCGTTTCCGTCCTAGCTACTAGACACGCTGCAGAAAAAAAACCCGTCAGCTTGGTTTAGTTCGATGGGTTATTTAATGTATGCCCGATTCTCAAACCATCAACGAACAAAATAAACACCAGCTAACTTCGTCTTACGATCTAAACACAAAGTACAGTTTGACCACAAAATATATATCAGCATATAAAGAAGAAAAGCCAATCCTAACAATGGATTTGGCTTTTCTTTGGGTAGAATTCCCCTTTTATATAGACCGTTAAGAAATCATCATTTGACAAACGTCAGAAAAATCTGTATTAATTGTCCACTCTAAACGTCTAACCCATTCGTTTTGAACTTCTACAGGAGCATTACTTACCCTTATAAGGATATTCAATACTTTATATACACAACATGCTTTTAATTGTTCTGACGAAATGGATAAGGGATAATGGGATATGTATTCATTTATAAATGCTGTATTCAGTAAAAGTGCTTTTCAGAGTAATGAAGCCCCGTTAGAATTCCTGTAATACGAATAATTTGGAGTTTGAACAAAAACGAGCGCCTCTGTACGATGGGATTATGCAACGGGTCAAAAGCCCTTAAAATCCA
>NZ_JBGJZP010000033.1:0-60954 GCF_042610515.1 Paenibacillus paludis | reverse complement strand
CGCTCTTCGTCAGTTGCTAACTATTTTTTGGAAAACAAAGAGTTAGGTGTGTTTGAGTTGCTTTTATAGTCAGTTTTAGCTTGTTGACATAGTACGCTTATATTTGAACTAAAGAAGCACCCTGCTCACAGAATATAAAAATTCTGCAAGCAAGGTGCTTCATTTTTTGTAGTGATAGAACAGCGATCTAAACAACAATACGATTCGTGGACTCCCGTTCGATAATTTCCGAGGGAATTGTTACACTCTTGTGTACTAAGGCTGGCGAATTAGTATATATCAACTCATATACGAGCTGGAATGCTTCGGCTCCAAGCACTGATGGATTGAGGTTCAAGCCGGTAATTGATGGCGACACTTTATCCAAATAGGCTGCATCATTGAAGGTAAGCATACCGACGTCTTCCGGCACTCTCATCTGCTTGCGTTGACAATATTTCGTCGCGATTAGAGACACAATAGGTTCCATCGTCAGGATCGCATCGAAGCTGGTCCCTTCTCCGAGAACTTTGTCCAGCGCATTCGTTATGTCTGCCTCTTCGTTACTGGAGTATACGATGTTCGTAGAAGCCTCTTCCACACTCTCTTCAATAGCTCTCTGATAGCCGTGAATACGATCGTAAGTGAAATCCTGCTTCACGTTCGCCGTCAGAAACAAAATATTGCGGTATCCTTTATCAAGCAAGTATCGGGTCGCCATATAACTGTCACGGATATTGTCGTTGTGTACGGAAAATACATTGTGGTTCAGACTGCTCCCGATCATGACAAAAGGAATATTGTTCTCCTGCATACTATTTAACAATAAATCCTTATCCGAAGACCTCACGCTTGTAAAGATAAATCCCTTTACCTGGTTCTTCTTAAACAATTGAATCGACTTCTCGATTTGTTCTTCAACATTATAGTAAAGCGAGAACTGTACGTTATAATCTAACTTTTTCGCCGCATTCGAAATTCCGCACAACACATCGCTAAAAAATAGATTCTCGAGCATGTCCTTAGGATCTCTTGCAATCGAGAAGCCTATCGTTCCGGATTTATTCTGTAATTGAGATTGTACCGGCACATAATTTATTTGCTCCATAGCAGAGAAAACCTTAGCCCTGGTCTCGCTAGCGATATTGCCCTTTTGGGTAATCACTCTGGAAACAGTCGCGGGCGATACACCCGCTAGGAGAGCTACGTCTTTTATAGTAGTGATTTCAACCACCCCCGAAAAATGAGAGAACTTTTTTCTATAACAACATTCCCTATCTGTTTATTCTACTATGAATATTCAGTTTAAATCCAGTTTTCTCTTTGTTGATTCACCCCAATCAACGGTTTCTTTTGAAAGGTTGGAAAAATTAGGTATTTCAACCGACAGTACATCTTCAAATGTGAAGATTCTATTAACCGCACTCATAATTTTATCCCCGCGGGTCAGTTTGACATTTAAGCGTACATGGACTGTCTGCTGCTGATTTTCTTCCTTCTTTTGGTTGGATTGAACCAGCATTTCAGAAATTTGTATCTCTTGGGTCCCTAATTCGGCCACAATTTGTGCTAATATGTCTTGTCTATTATACATTTTGATGTTCATTTCATATTTTCGATATTTACGCAGCATGTATTTCTCCCACTTATTGAATACAAACAAGCTGACGAGTACAAGAAATGCAGCCAGAACAGCTCCGAAATAAAACCCTGCACCGGCACAGAGGCCGATGCCTGCCACAACCCAGATGGAAGCCGCTGTAGTCAAACCGGAAACATACGAACCCGTGCGAATAATTGCTCCTGCACCTAGAAATCCGATACCTGTAATGACCTGAGCCGCTAACCGTGCAGGATCCATTCTGACATAGGGCTGATCCGCGAAATCACTGAATCCATAGATAGACAACAACATAATTGTTGCAGAACCGACGCAAACGAGAATGTGGGTCCGGAATCCGGCCGCATGGTTATTGACTTCCCGTTCAAATCCGATCAATCCGCCCAGTAATAAGGCCATCAGAATTCGCAGCGTCATATCCCAATAGCTGATGTGCCATATAGCTGAGCTTGCGCTACCCATTCACTTCCACTTCCCTTCGTATTCACTCTCCCCTATTCGTATGGAATTGAACCAGGGATTCTTTAAGCGTCTCTGACAAATTCTCCAATTTGTCGGAAAGGAATACCAGCTTCTCACTAATTTTTAATTGCTCGGTCGCTATAGAAGCTACTTCTTCCGAGGCTGCGGATGATTGTTCAGCCACTGCGCTTACATTGCTTATTGATTCGGATAATATAAGCTGTGATTGATTCAGCTCCCTGATGGAAGCCGTTGATGATGCACTTTCCTGGATAAACAAGCCCATCTCCTCGCGAACGCTGTCAAAGATAGTTGAGGCTTCCTTGACCGAGCGAATTTGCTCGGTTAACAACGGAGAAGCCGTAAGCAATAAATCAACCGTTTCCTCAACTTCCTTTTGAATATCGTTTGTAATGTCCTGAACAACGCTTATCGATACTTTGGATTGATCCGAAAGTTTTCGTATCTCATCCGCGATGACCATAAATCCTTTCCCTGCCGCACCAGCTCTGACCGCCTCTATTGACGCATTCAAGGACAGAATATTCGTCTGCTGGGCCATTGTTGTGAGCACTTCCAGAATTTTTCGAATCGAGCTTGTGCTGTCTTTGAGCTTATCCACTTTACCTATCATGGATCTGGTCAATTCTTCAGTCGAATTCGTTTTTGTGATGAGATCACCCATATACCCGGTTCCCTCATTACTGATTTGATACACCCGATCAGCCGAGCCTTCCATCTTTGAATTGATATCAATCACTTTATTCATATTCATCCCGATGTTGTCAGCGTAATTCATCCCGTTCTCTGCTTCCATCGAAAGCCCCATTGCCCCTTGTGCAATTTCCTCGACTGCCACAGCGACCTCTTTCGCCATCGTGGAAGTGTTCTGGGAAACTTCAGACAACTCAAATGCTGTTTGCAATACATGTTGCGCGGAATCATTGGTTTTCTCCACCAGCAGGGAAATTTGTCCCATCATTTGGTTAAAGCTTTGTCCCAGTCGGCCAATTTCGTCCTGTCCCTTAAAATTCGTACGCACGGACAGATTCCCTTTTTCCCCTTCTTCCATCAAGGATGAGAGTTTAACCAGCGGTTTAGCTACCATCCGTATCATAATCAATCCAATACCAATGCTTACAAGAGCAGAGAGTATGGCGATAATCATCGTGATTTGGATAATGTTTTTGGTTTCTTTAACCAGTTCACTGACCGGAGCAGAGCCTACCATCTTCCATTTAGACAATCCGGTCTGTTTGTATACCACAAGCTGACTGTTGCCCTGCTCATCTTTGGTAAAGAAAGAACCTTCTTCGGCAGTTTCGCTATCGGGAATTTTGAGGGCTGACTCACTTTCCAGCAGTTCTGCAGCTTCGGTATGAACCACATGATTGTCGTTATTAAGGATCATAATTTGTCCCGATTCTGCGATATTTACATTGGACAGCACATCGGTTAACGCTTGATCTTTAACTTCCAGCAAGAGAATGTATTCCGCATCTTTATTATTCAGATTTTTAAGCAATCTTCCGATCATCATGGTGGGCTCTGTATTCAGCTCAAACAGACCCTTCTTATGCACAGGAATATAAACGACCTGTCCATTGCCTTCGACCACTTTATCTAGCCATATTTTATTATTGGACGTTATGTTGAGCGAACTCGCGCCCTTGGAATAAAAAATCTTGGTTTTATCCATATTCTTAGGCACAAGCCTTACGGAAAACAACTTTTGGTCAGAAGCCACGATGCTGTTAAGGTTCGCGACTACCGCATTCGATATCTCTGTTTTCTCAGCCGTATTAATATCCGGTTTATTAAAGGAGACCAGTTGACCGGACAAATCTTGATCGACCAGCAGTTGTCTTGAGAGGCCTTCATATACCCCGAACATAAAATCCAGCTTGTCTGACGCCTGTACAACCGTTTGCAACGAGGCTGCAGCAACCTTTTTCTTAATAACATTCTTTGAGACAGTGTAGGAAGCTACTCCAAGTATGGATACCAGTACAACTATAGTGCAAAAAAACATGAAAAAGAGTTTTATTCCGACCGATCTTTTAAGGCTGCCGAGCAATCTCGCACCTGACATTCTGTTTTTCATGGACTCCTCCAGATTTCTAGGATTTGAGATCTAAATAATACGGCTTCCGTTGTCTAAAAATAACCCATCGTTTATAGCCTATATGTTCCAGTGTGTCACGAACCTGCTCCCATTCATTGCCGACCCGCTCAGGCTTATGAGCATCCGAACCAAATGTAATTTCCACCCCATAATAGTGGGCTTGCTCAATCACATCCATCGCTGGATACCAGTCCTCTAAAGCCGTCCGGAAGCCGCCTGTGTTCACTTCCATAGCCACGCCCCGTTCTGCCATCATTTTAAGCGTAGGAGCGATATGTGGCTTGTACAAATCAGTAAATGACTGATATCCCCGGTTGAACCTGTCCATATGTCCGATAATGTTAACCCACTCGCTTTGAACAGTGAGCTGTATGAGTTCAATAAACCGCCTGAATTCTGCCTCGCGTTCTTCCTCGGAAGCGATACTCCAGTCCAGCCCTCTCATAATACAAGATGGGGATGTGAAGTGGATCGATCCGATTACAAAGTCAAGAGGAAATCCGCTGTAGACTTGGCCATATAAATCGATGTGCTCTTTGAAAACATCCGATTCCACGCCAATCAGCAGCTCAATGCGATCCTCGTATTTCTTCTTCAACCTGATAATTTCTTCTACGTATTTGATAAATTCACTTTTGGCCATTGCCAGTCCCGGAAAGGGTCTGTCCTCCTCCGAGAAAAAATAAGGTGAATGATCCGAAATTCCAAGAATCTTTATTTCTTTTGAAATTGCGTTCTCTATATATCGCTCCAGCAAACCTACAGCATGGCCGCATCGTTCGTGATGTGTATGCAAATCAAACAACTGCTTCTCCTCCAATCTTCAATAAACGGTTTAACGGTTATCCTTTTTCAGCCCCTGCAGTCAGCCCCTCCACCAAGAAGCGCTGGAAGCACATAAATACGATCGTAATTGGCAATGCAACCAATACGCATCCTGCCGCAAAAATGGTAAACTGCGTTGAAAACTGAGTATTTACCATGTTATACAATCCCACTGCGAGTGTTTGCTGCTCCTTGGTACGCAGTACCATTTGGGCGAAGATAAAGTCGTTAAATGCCGCCGCAAACGAGGTAACAGCCAAGTACACAACCAAAGGTTTGGACAATGGCATAAATATTTTAAAGAATACGATCCAATGGTTGGCCCCGTCTATTCTTGCCGCTTCTTCCAAGCTCCTTGGAATGGTGTCGAAAAAGCCCTTAACGAGCAAATATCCCATAGCTGCCCCTGCGGAATATACAAATATCAGTGCAGAGTGAGTATTCAGCAAGTTCATGTTCAGGAGCAAAATATAGACCGCAATCATACTCATAAAGGATGGGAACATATTCAGAACGAACAACCCCGACATTAAGGTTTTCCGCCCCTTAAAACGGAACCGTGAAAACGCGTAGCCCGTCAGCAATACAAAAAAAGTACTGCAAATCATTGAAATAACAGCAATCTTCAGTGTGTTCACATACCATTGTGAAAAGGGGAATGATTTAAACAGTTCCTTGTAATGCTCTATTGTAAATCGATCAGGAAGCAGGTGCTCGCTGTACAGCGCAGTCCCTGGCCGAAAGGAGGCTAACACAACCCATATTGCCGGGTAGATGGTTATAATGGCGATAACTGCCAGCAGAATATGGTGGACTACAGTGCTGAACATATTCTTGAGTTTCAGTTTACTAACCATCAGTTAATCTCCTCCTCTGTAAACGAACGTGTCCGACGCACATTCCAAATGGACAAGGTCGCCAGAATGACAAATATAATGATTCCAATTACGGAAGCGAAATTGTAATTTCCTTGGTTCATCGTCAAGTTATACAACCATGTGATCAGAATGTCCGTGCTTCCTGCAAATTGATATTCACTATTGGCCGGATTACCGTTAGTCAACAGGAATATAGCGCTGAAGCTGTTCACGTTGCCAGCGAACATACCAATCAGAATCGGAGATAACGAGAACATGACACTTGGGAAGGTGATCATTTTGAACTGTTGAAATGCCGATGCTCCATCAACATCCGCAGCCTGATACAGCTCTTTGGAGATGGTGGTCAGAATCCCGATAATGAGCAGCATAGATATAGGATAACCATGCCATAGATTAACCAGCAGAACCGTTGCCTTGGCCCAAGTTGGATCCGAGAGCCACGACGGACCCTGTATACCAAACCATTTCAGATACTGGTTAATAGGACCAAACTGGGAGTTAAACATGTTGCGCATAACCAAATAGGAGACAAAGCTCGGAATTGCAAATGGCAGGATATAGATTGTGCGCCATAAAGGCTTCAGGCGGGTACGCGAATTCTGTACAAGCAGCGCTACCGCAAAACCCCCGAAAAATGTGGATAGCGTTGCAAGTATTGCCCAGATGACATTCCAAGTGAATACTCCATAAAATGTCTTGGCCCATTTGCTTAACGTAAACAGTTCTTTAAAGGCATCGAAGCCAATCCAGTCTATCAAATTGGCTGGAGGCAGATGCTTTGGCGAAGAGTAATTCGTAAAAGCAATCATTACCGAGAAAACTAGAGGCAATACAGTGAAGAACAATACAAATACAAGCGGGAGAGCAATAATGAACTGTGGAAATTTATGCTGATTAATATAATGTACCGTTTCTATGAATGTATGGGGTGTAATCCCTTGTTCACGGGACTTCCCTGTTTTATATGCATCTTTAATGTTCGCAATGTACATATAAACAAAGACAATAAGTCCGAATAAGACAATCAAGGCCTGAACAATAAGGAAAATCGAATGATCTCCGGGAACCATCTTATATATTTTACCGACAAGCTCTAAGTGCTGCGCATTCTCTCCAAGGGTAAAGATCCCCCATAATGCTTCTTTCAGGTTAAAGATAATGTAATATAATCCACAACCATATAATAGGAGCATCAGAATTCCCTTTATGTATTGGCGATTATAGATTTGCCCTAAACCCATTGCTAGAACGGAGAGAATTGTAGCCGTCTTCCTTTTCTGGTTCATCTTCAGTGACACATCTCCTTTAAATGAAGCAATTATAGAACGTGAACTTGAGAATCTTACGTTTTAAAATGGCTGAGTACCCGGTGTATAGGGCTTCCCAGCCATTCCGCCGCCTCATTCTCAAGTTCATCTTATACCCACTTATTCAGCGGGTAGTTGCCAATTTTGTATTCTGCTTCGAAATCTATTTCTTTCCTTGTTGTTCGATACCGGCCTTAATATCAGCAACAGACTTGTCTAAAGTCTCCTTCACATCTGCGCCATCCCAAATCAATTCCAGTGAAGCAGTCGATGGTCCCCAAATTTGAGTTGCAGGCAAAATGTTCGGCATTGGCTGGGAGTTTTTAATTTGTTCGGTGAAGGCCTTTGCAACTTCATTGTTTGCAATAGCCGGATCCGAATCCATGCCGTTGCGTGCAGGAATGAGACCCGTCAATTCAAAGTTTTTCTTCGCAGCAGCTTCAGAAGTGGCAAAATGAATGAAGAGTTTCGCAGCGTTAGGGTATTGGCTGAAAGAGCTTACATAATAGGCTTTAACGCCTGAGAAGCTGATCGGTGCTTTACCATTTGGCATAGGAGGAAGCGGAACAGCTCCTACTTCAAATCCAAGTTTTTCAGTTGTAAAGTTGCTCAATTGGGAAACGCCATCCATATTGATTGGCAGCTTACCGGTTTGGAACAGGTTCGTTTTTACGTCTGCGGTAGCATCTACACCTTTAATCGGCAGCGCCTCACGCAGGCTTTGGAAAAACTTCATGCCTTCAACAGCTCCATCATTGTTCAAACCAATATCGGTCGGATCTGTGCCGTTAGCACCAAAAACATACCCGCCGCTTCCGGCAATCCATGAATAGTTATAGTAGAAATCGGTCACTTGCCACATAAAGCCGAACTTGTTATTCGCTACGTCATTATAACCCTTGGCAAATTTGATAATGTTGTCCCATGATGCGAGATCTTCCTCTTTCACGAGGCTCTTATTGTAGTACAAGAGGTACGTTTCTACGTTACGAGGGTAACCATAGATCATACCGTCCAGTGATACGGCATCAACTAATTTTTCAGGATAATTAGCCACTGTATCTTCTGAGTAGAAATCGTTAGGAAGGACAATCCCGGAAGCAACTGCATCACCAAGCGTATTATGAGGCATAACCAGAACGTCAGCGCCCAGTCCTGCAGGGCCGTCAGTTTTCAATTTTTTACGTTGCTCAGTTGACGGTACTTCCTGGAATTCAACCGGGATATTGTATTTAGCTGTAAACTCTTTTGCAATCGTATCAAGGAAAGGTTTCTCATCTTTAGCTTCCCAGACTACTAACTTTGCGCCAGCTTCAGGAGCAAGCCCCTCTTCCCCCACGTTTTCTGCAGCTCCTTGAGTATTGTTTGCAGCAGCAGGACTTGCGCTTGACGTCGGCGTATTGTCTTTATTAGATGAACATGCACTAACAGAAAAAGCTGTAATAAGTGCTGTCAACAGTAATGTTGCCTTTTTGAATTCCATTGTGTGAAACCCCTTTCAATCTATTGTGTTTGTTGTTGCAGTTTTAATCAGACACATGAACCCCAAGATGCTCTGTATGGACTACGGCAGACTCGCATTTACCAGCAGCATTCATAACGAACTGTACAATTCCCGCATTGTAGACTGGGATGAGGTCGCCAGGGTTGGCGATTTGTTTCAAGTCCGCTGTGGACTGCCCATGCCCAAATACGACAATATGTTCGTCCGTCCCGAGTTCCGGAGCAATATGAGCATCGTAGAAGGACTGAACTCTTACTCTGACTGAGCTCGGTACTTCCGGCCATACCGGCCACCATCGCTTGCTTTCATCATGTGTATGTATGAATCGCACGTTTTGGTAACCGCTTTCAATTTGAACGCAACTCTGCCACTCGTAATCCCGATAATACGTCCAAGGCTCCAGGAACATCTCTGACATTTCAGGAACAAGAATTACCGGCAAATTACAGAACCGCGCAAGAGGCAATGCTGATAAAATCGCTCTTCGAAGTGGACTACAATAAATGACCTTAACTTTAATGTTCCGGAAGAAGGATGGGATTTGTTCGGCTTGCCAATAACCTATAGCGGACAGCTCACAATCCGCACCTCCCCCTTTCCCGATATTCATTGTCGACTGTCCATGTCGAATGACATACAGATGCAATAGTTGTATTCACCCCCTTTCCGTATTATAAAAGCTGTGAACGCTTATCACCGTGATGCAATCATAGTGAAATACGTTTCATAAATATTTACTATCGTTTCATAATCATTTAATCATAGATATTAAGTTTTGTGAAGTGAAAAAACAACTTTTTCACCTTGAGTTAGCAAAATATTATGAATATCCGCCTATCTTGACCTTATTATCGACATGAACTCGGAATATAGTAATGCTTTTAGTGAAATATATACTAAAATATCTTTTTTTATTTCATTATTATTCATCATTTGTTTCATGACGACAAATCATTATGATTCACATATTATTGGAATTCCAATGATTTTCCATTACTGAAACTTATACAGATGGAAATATCAATGTGCAAAAGATTGCTATATGTTTTTGTTGTTCATTGACAGTGTTTCATTGAAAAGAGGTCAGCCAGAAAACTGGCCGACCTCTTTGTGTTGTTGCGGGGAATGTGTAATTCAATGATGGCCTTCCGCTATTATCTGCCGATACGTGCGAATGGTGCAGTCAATAAATCGATGTCGCCCCACTCTTTAGGAGAGTTGGAATCCGAAACCCCTGGCGTGTTCGAAGTCCCTGGATCATTGGGAAGGGTGTCCATTGGCGAGTACTCGCCTTGGTGCAGCATTACGCCGATACCTGCATTTTCAATATCCGGATTTCCGAGTGCGCTGAGAGGAATTTTCGCTTCATAGAGCGTGTCACGATTTGGATCGTGGCCAAGTACCATGAAGTTTACAAGCTTGCTTGAATCATTAACATCATCAGCATCTTTCACGCCCCACAGGGATGAATAACCTTTGCCTTTAGCAAATTTAACGGTAATACCTGCTGCTGCGCCTGTCTTATAGTTCACTCCAGCATCGTCGACAGGGAACACACCGTTTACGGCTCTGGAAATGTAACCGGAGTGGAACATATTCGAAGCGATGTTGAATTGATAATCAGGCAGATCCAGCCCGCCCCAGAGCGGCTGATTTCCATTCTTCTTCCACATATCATTTGTTGCGCCAGCACCATGAATCGTATCAATGGCAATCGTCTGCGGCATATCCATGGAGCGGATCGGTGTACCGCCTGCAGAACCAGCATTAGCAGGATCAACGATGTCTGTAACATCTACATACTGCCAAGCCAGATACAGGAACTCGTTGTCCCAAGCTGCCCACAGATGGCTAAGATCCATTGGCGCTTCATGAAGAGACCAATTGCTGCCAAGTGTACGCGGATCATCGCCGGCCATGTCAATAGCAATCAGCATGTCATCTGTCCATTCACCACTGTTAGTTCCGTCAATTGTGATTGGAGTAGTTACGCGTTTACCAAATGAAGGATTAGTGGAATAGGGCTTGTCACCACCAGGAATAACGATCGTTCCTTTCAATGTGACCACTGTAAGCTCAGCACTTGCTGCTGAGAAGTTATTTGCAGCATCGAAAGCTTTTATGGTGTAGGTATACGATGTTTCTTCAGCTAACCCGGTGTCTGTGAATGCAGGAGTTGTTGATGTTCCTGCTTTTACTGCACCACGATAGATGTCGTAACCTGCTACAGCCACATTATCTGTTGAAGCTGCCCAGGACAGACTCACCGTTGAAGTTGTCTTGCCGGTCGATATAAGACTGGCTGGAACGCTTGGCGCCTCTGTATCGGTTCCGGCTGAAGTTTCAACGGTTACTTCATTGCTGTTAGCAGAGAAATTATTTGCAGCATCACGAGCACGGACTTGGTACTTGTAAGTCGTACCTTCCGTTACCGTGCTGTCGATAAAAGTTGTTGCATTCACCGTAAATGTCTCCGTGCTTGTACCAGCCTTACGGGTAATTTGATAATCTGCTACGCCAACATTGTCAGTAGAGGCACTCCAAGTCAAGGTGATCGTCTTAGGAGTTCCACTGCTGAGATTGCCAGCCAGGTTAGCTGGAACTGAAGGAGCAATCGTATCTACTCCCACCGGTTTCTCCCCAAGCTTCACTTGTCCTGCAGCATTATTGTTGCCAGGAATGTAAATATTGTCGCCTGCGTTGAAGAAGTAGTTCTTCTGATTGTTGGTGTCCCAAACATTGCTTCCGTTATTGAAACAAGCTTCCAGACGGCTAGCGGTTCCAATATCAACAGTTATTTTTTTGTAGCCAGGGTTCAACGAATCATTCTCCATCTTCACACCTGGAACGGATGTCCAGGTACCACCCTCGGCGCGATAATGAATGTTTACATTTGTCCAGCCCTCTTTGTAGTAGACGGTAACCTTATTTCCTGGCTTTGGACCTTCCGGTTTACCAGCGGTCACTTTACCTGTGTCATAGGTATTGTCGCCTATATTGAAGAAATAGTTCTTTTGATTGTTGCTGTCCCATTGACCGCTGCCATTGTTGAATGCTGCCTCTGCTCGTGTTGCCAATGAGGTTCCCAGGTCAATCGTGTGCACAGCATATCCCGGAATTACAGAATCCTCCATCTTCACACCAGGACTGGCTGTCCAGTTGCCACCTTCAGCGCGGTAGTGAATGTAGGGAGTTGCGTATCCCTTTTTGTAGTAAACCGTAACGGTGTTGTCTGTGCCTTGTTCAGGCGGATTGGTCTTAACGCTGAACTCGTTACTTGGATCGGAGGTTCCGCCGGATTGACTTCTGGCAGTAACTTTATAGGTATACGTTGTTTCAGCAGTCAAGCCTGTATCCTTATAAGTTGCTGCTGTAGACGATCCAACCTTCACATTGTTGCGGTATACGTCGTATCCGGCAATTCCGGAGCTGTCAGCGGACGCATTCCAAGTCAATGTTACTGTCTTGTCTGTCTTTACAGAACTAACCAGGTTCGACGGTGCCGTCGGTTTAGTCACAACACGCGGATCTGTATCGGACCAAGCGCTTCCGTCATACCAGCCTGTTGCTGTTCTGGCGAATCCAGCTTGGTTCTGAGCAGGCACTTGTTTGCCTGTGCTGTCTTTAAAGATAATTGTAGCTTGTTCAGCTTTGTCGAAGCTGTAGACATACCAGTCTCCGCCAGCGCTTGTCATAGCTGGAGCTGTAGCCCAGGTTGGGTCATTGTCCTTAGGTGCTGTGTCGTAGAAGTAAATGGAAGGTGTTCCCCATCCAGCCGGTTTCTTGAGGTAAACTTCCAGCTTGGCGTTAGGATCACCCTTAGTAAAATCGTGCGACGCCGTACCTTCGCCATTTTCATTCGTGGCGTACATCTTCAGTGTTTTCTTGTCATTAATGGCCATGTCTGCGCCAATTGTGATTGTTGTTCCACTGGTAAATGCAGTTCCGTTAACCGGATCACTGCCATCCAGCGTGTACTTGCCGCTGTCCGCATTCTTGATCGAAAGCGTTACAGAGGTAGTTTCGGTTTTGAATTTACCGCCTGCTGGTGAGGCCGTCAGAACCGGGAACTTTTTGTTTACGCCAACATTTTCAATCAGAATAACGCCGTTGGTTCCAGCGGTGAACTTGGCCTTGCCTCCGCTTACAACCACTTCGTTCTGCGTGTAAGTATCGCGTACCGTAGTGCCATCCGGGAAGATGCCGGATACATTCACATCCACAGTTCCGGAAGCTCCTGTAGCCACGACTACTTTATCCAGAACATCATCCTCCTCATAGGTGCGTGAGAACGTATACGGGCTGTCTGCAATTTTCTTATGAGTTCCTGCACCTACTGCAATGTGATTGTTTCTGAATTGCCCAATCTTCTGCCAGTGTGACAGAACACCTTGGTTAATGCCGCTCCAGTTCATGAATGAGCGCGTACCCTGATACGGGTCAGAGCCAGTAGCCCCGAACGGTCTTGCCGTTTCATCTCCATAGTACGTCTGCACTCCGCCCGGAAGAAGCAGAAGCGCGGTGCCTGCCTGAATCAAGCCTCCACGGGTGTACAACCCTTTATCGTGGGAAGAAAGATAGCTGAGCATATTATAGTTAGGCAGATCTCCATTTAATTCACTTGCATATCGGGAGAAAAGGCCTTCCAGGTCACTCATATTCGCACCTTGGAAAGAAAAGTTGATTAAGGAATCAAACCCGTTATCGAAATAAGTGCTGTCTCTTCCAAGGCCTTGACCCCAAACTTCCCCGGTCATCCAGAAGTTATCTGTCCAATCTGCTCCCGGTTTCGACGGGTTATTCTGTCTCCATTTCGCAAGCGCACTACTTGCGCTTGTCTTGAGTTCTTTCCATTTGTCTGCTTGAACATGCTTCGCAGTATCAATACGGAAACCATCAACTCCGAATTCTTCGACCCATGAAGACAGCCATTTGATCATGTAATCCTTAGGGGCGACATTCAGATCTTTGCGGTATTGCTTGGCAGCCGGAACGATCCAGTTGTCGTAACCGCTTGTTTCTTTGTTGAACTTCGTCTTCAGTAGCGGCGGCAAACTGGTACCACTAGTGGATTCGGTCTTGATATCAGGCAGGAACCCTACACACAGCGTCTGATCGTTGCTGCCGCATTGATCATAACCCGCAATAGTGTTGGCGCGAATCCAACTGCTGCCCCACCAGGAAGCCCATGCACTGGAATTATTTGTGTTCATAATGTTGTTGTGCGTGTGCCAGTTCTGGCCTTGGCCTTTATCCGGAGTCCAGTTTCCGGCGAGTCCGCCGCGGTCACCGTATCCGTATTCCGCCATATCCACAAGTGTCGGATAAGCGACATGGTTCATAACCACATCAAGGACAACACGAATTCCTTTGGTATGAGCGAGGTCAACGAACTCGCGCATTTCATCAATGGTACCCATGCTCTTGTCCATCGCAGTGAAATCAAGTGCATAGTAGCCATGGTAGCCATAGTGAGCAAAGTCACCGTCTTTACCGCCTACCCAGCCGTGCATTTGTTCCCAAGGAGCTGAGATCCAAATTGCATTTGTACCCAAATCTGTGAAATAGCCTTCTTCCAGCTTCTTGGTCAAACCTTTAATATCTCCACCGTGGAATGTACCCACATTCGAGCCCCATGCATCAGTCTTAGGTCTGCCATAAGCGCCGTCATTGCTGGTATTGCCGTTATTGAAACGGTCTGTCATGACGAAGTAAACGTTTGCATTGTCCCAACTGAATAGGCTTGCTTCTTGCTGCTGCTGTCCACCGTTGCCGATTTTCAAGACAGCAGGAACACTGTATGCTGATTTCTGTCCGATTGTATCTACAGACTTAACCGTATAGGCGTAGGTCTTGTTGGCTGCTACTGTTGAATCGTTGTAAGTAGTGCTGGTGGATTCACCGATGAGAGCGCTGTCACGATAAACCTCGTATTTAGCTACTCCCTTGTCGTCAGTAGATGCTGTCCAACTCAGATTTACAGATGTAGTGCCTACTGCTGTTCCTTGTACATTTGTTGGTACTGTAGGGGCTTGATCGGTTGGAGTTGCCACATCTGGTACCCATACCGATACAGAACCGTCTTTAACCTTGAATGTACCATTACCGTTGGGGCTGATAGTTACCTTATCAGAGAAGTTGCCTGTGATATCTTTCCATTGTTCACCGGCGTGGCTTGTTCCCACATACATCGTTTTCGATCCGCCGGCACGGTCTGTCATGACCGTTGCCAATCCGGAGTTTGGTTTGGAAGCCAAACCTTCACGAGTCCAGCCGATCATGTCATCACTATCAAGATAGTCGTTTTGTTTACCGTAAGCGTAATCCTTGCGTGCTTTCAGAAGCGGATCAAGCTTGCTCTTAAGCGATTTAATTTTTCCTGTTCCAGGACCAGCAGTGTTGCTGCTTCTGGTTCCATAGTAGTCACCATAGAATACTGAAGGATAACCTTCCTGTCGTGTCAGAGTGTACGCATAAGCTAGCGGTTTAAACCAATCAAGAACCTGTGCGCCATGAGCATCTGAACGGTCAGGCTGCGTATCATGATTTTCAATGAAAGTAACGGATTTACCCGAATTTGTTCCCGTCAATGTTCCGCTGGCCAGGTTGCGCATGCTATAACCTCCGTTGGAACTGGAAGCTGTCGCAAAGTTGTTGCGGAGCGGGAAATCAAATAAGGACATGCTTTGATTCACTTTGCCCAGGTAGGAGTTCAATTCAGCTGTACCACCGATAAATTCACCGACAGTGAACAACTCTTTGCCTGTTTTGGCACGGGCATTTTCTACAAACTCCTTCATGAAGCCGTATTTGATATGTTTAACAGCATCTAGTCTGTAACCATCCAGACCCATTTCGTTGACATACCATACGCCCCATTTTTTTATTTCATCTGCAACTGCAGTGTTGTCATAGTCAATGTCGGTACCCATCAGGTAGTCATAGTTACCGTTCTCGGTACTAACTTCCCAATCCCATGCTTTGTCTGGAAAGCGGTAAATTTTATCGTAGTCACCTGAACCGTCAAAATGCGTCCAATTCCATTTGAAATTGGAATAGGCATTGTTGCGGCCATCAAAATTGTATTTTGTCCAAACGTTTGTATTGAACTCGCCAATCGTCTGGTTGCGGTTGTTGCCCTGTACTTGTGTCACTTTAAGGTTCTCGCTTTGATCGCCGCCCAACATATGGTTGACAACGATATCGCCGTAGACTTGAACATTGTTGTTGTGAAGCGAGCTGATCGCCGATTTCAGTTCAGCTTTCGTACCATATTTGGTACGTACGGTTCCTTTCTGGTTAAATTCACCCAAATCATAGAAATCGTAAACGCCATAACCAACATCATCGGTTCCTACATGGCCTTTATAAGCTGGCGGTATCCAGATTGCCGTGATCCCCACATCGCTCAGATTAGCTGCTTCGGCAGCAAGATGGTTCCAATGTCCACCATCCTTAGGTGTATTCCATTCGAAAAACTGCATCATCGTGTTATTAACCGGCGCGTTGCTGGTTGTTGCAGACGCTGCTGCGGACGGTGCTGTCGGGTTCACTGTGGCCGCTGTTGCTTGGCCCGCTGGCAATACTGTAACGCTCCACAGCATTGAGCAGAGCAGCATCATGCTTAGTAAAACTTTGCAACTCTTTTTCACCATTAGCTTTTTTCTCCTCCTGTACCCTTTGGTATGAAAACGAGTATGTGATCCGTAAACCAGCAAGGTATATACTGCTAAAAAGCTGGTTTTTTGCGGACTGCAATCGTTTGCATCCAAGTCCATCTTACCAACGTATGTTAAAGTCTAGTTAAAGTAATGAAATAAGTTTTTTTAGCAAAGTCTTAGATTATTCGATAAACGGTGTTTTAATACTACGCATCCATGGATTCCATCAATAGTGAAACCGATCCGTTAAATTTATAGCCGGCACCTCTGACAGTATGAATATATAGCGGTTCACTCGGGTTTTTTTCAATTTTTTGCCGCAATTTATAAATATGGACCATGACAGTTCGTATGTCCCCATGCTTAATGTCTTTCCAAATAAGATCATATAAGGTTTCGGTGTGGAATACGCGATTCGGGTTCTTTGCCAGAACAACAAGGAGTCGGAATTCTTTAGAGGATAAGAAGACTTCCTTGCCATAGACCATTACTGTGTGGGTAGTAGGATCGATCTGCAGGCCTGGATAAACAATTAAATGACGTTGATTAACAGGGAAAGCCCGTTTATACCTGCGGAGGTGTGCTCTGATCCGGGCGAGCAATACCTCAAAGCTGGAGGGTTTGGCAATAAATTCATCTGCCCCCCGGTTCAAGGCTTCAATTCTGAGATAATCTTCGGTATGATGACTTGTAAAAAGGACTGGTTTATCGCTGAATTTGCGCAATTCCGTGCATAAGTTCAAGCCGCCCGCTCCTGGCATTGACAGGTCAAGAATAATTAAATCAGGATCGTGAGAATGAATGAAGCTTACCAATGCTTGTCCGCTGTGAGGATATCCAACAGCTTCATATCCATGCTCTAGTAAGGATTGAACCAATATTTTGCGAGTTTCAGTATCATCATCAATGATTATGATTTTTTCCCGCATTCATTTTTCTCCTTTCATAAGATGTGTAAGCGCTTTCTTAATAATGTTAGAGAAACAGCCTAACTTCATTTCCAGGGTGGTCGTTTGCTGGCCTATCCCTAATTTAAACAATAGTTAAAAACAATCTTAACCTCTTGTAGATATTAACATTACAAGGTGAACTTTAGAGCGTGTACAAAGTCCTGTTATTTTCATACAAAAATATCATATGCTGTGGTATATCGCAACTATATAGACCACAATTAAGATTCTAAGGCGTTTTTTCTATTCGAATAGGCAGAGAGAAGATCCTGGAGAAATTGTATAAAGGCTTCTGTATCGGCCTTCTTCTCTTCCCGGTGATGCACCATGGTCCATTCTCAGCTCAACTCATCTTTTATATTTTCGTAATGAAAGCACTTCACAGGGCAAGCCTGATAGAGTTGTTGAACTTATGCAGGTATACCCGTGTTCAACATAAAACCTCCTTAAATTTTGATAGCTGGCAACTAAGGAAATATGTATTTCTGTACAATCGTTGTTAAATAATTCATTTTCTGAATGCTCTAATAATAACCTTCCGTAATTTTCACCTCTGTAGGATGGGAGGATAGCCAATCTATCAATAATTCCAATCTCTCCTTCCTGCCGGGTGCCTATGATCCCTATTGGTTCATCATACACAAATAAAATTTTAACCGTTGAATTGTTAATTCTGGTTATTGCCATCCTTTCCGTTTCAAACGCAACATGATTGGGATATTCTGTTTCTGATACCTGAAGTAATTCGGTTCGTCTTTTAAATGATTCAGTAATAATCTTTGATACGGTTATGCCATCTTTGACGGCGGCTTTTCTTATCTCTGGTTGCTTCATGGATCTTCACCTCAATAGTGGATATTAGGAAGCCATATAGATTGAATTTAAAATTTTCCCATTTTGGCTAGGACGTAACTACGGTGAATATTTGGACTTCCGGCCGCTGTTGTCGTAAGAATTTCTTGATTTAACCCGCTATTTGCGGTGGAAATCCGGTGACAAAGGCGGTCGCTATCGCTCCTACAGTTCCAAAATCCCCCTCCGCTACTTTTACCTTTTTGTGTAGTTATTAAGTTCATTCTATCTCGTCTGAAGTCTACGAGATGGCCTTTAGACGCCGGTAATGATGACTGGTTTTACGGGGTAAACCGGAACTATCTTGAGGGACTCGTTGATTACTGGATTCACGAGTTTGACTGGCGCAAAGCCGAGAAAGCGATCAACGTCTATGAACATTATAAAGTAGACATTGAGGGAGTTTCTGTGCACTTTATGCGTAAACCAGGCGTAGGACCAAACCCTACACCCTTAATTTTGTCTCATGGCTGGCCCTGGACATTCTGGCACTGGTCCAAGGTCATTGATCAACTTGCGGATCCTGGCGCCTTCGGAGGCGATCCAGCCGAAGCCTTTGACGTAATCGTCCCCTCACTTCCCGGTTTCGGATTTTCGACGCCACTGCCGGACAACCCGGATATGAACTTTTGGAAAATTGCCGATCTCCGGCATACACTCATGACAGAGATCCTCGGCTATACTAAATACGCTGCAGGAGGATGCGATGTAGGCGCTCTCGTGACAGGTCAACTGGGACATAAATATCCAGATGAGCTCTATGCGATACACATCGGGTCAGCGCTGAAACTTAACTTCTTCAACGGGGAGCGCGCTTGGGATTACGCAGGAGGCCGCCCTATACCCGGCGATATCCCTGAAGATATCAGGAAGGGGATTCTAAATCTGGATCGCCGTTTCGCATCGCATCTCGCCGTACATGTCCTTGATCCCGCCACCCTCGCCTTTGGACTAAGCGATTCGCCCGCGGGCATGCTCGCATGGATCTTGGAACGCTGGGCAAGATGGAGTGATAATAAAGGCAACGTCGAGAATGTTTTTTCCAAGGACGACATCCTTACACACGCAACAATCTACTGGGTTAACAACGCCATCGAAACCTCAATTCGCGTCTACGCCAACGCCAACCGCTATCCGTGGACACCCGCTCATGATCGCTGGCCTGTCATTGAGGCACCAACCGGTATTAGCTTCGTGGGCTACGAAAATCCGCCAGGGATCACAACCGAAAACCGCGTACAGAACTTCCTGGACAGCGATCGCGCTCCCTGGTATAACCATGTCAATATCACAGCCCATGCAGAAGGTGGACATTTTATCCCCTGGGAAATCCCGGACAAATGGACCGAGGACTTGCGCCGGACTTTCCGTGGACGCTAACTTCCCCATTTTCCGCGTACCTTCTCCGCCTCTTGGACCATTCTATTGATCAACTCGGCGACGGTTGGGATATCATGGATCATGCCGGTCACTTGACCTGCCCAACCGAACCCCTCTTCTTCACAATCCTCATAAATCCAGCGTTTGTTGGCTTCACCGCTAATATATTCTTTTAATGCTTCATAGGTGGGGGTTACGCGCTCTATTTCGAGAATTTTCTCCGTGTAGGCACTTCGCAATACCCTGGCCGGTGAATGGATGGAACGTTTGATCACTGTTGTATCCGCCTCTGAGCTCTCAATCAAGGCTTTTTTGTAAGAGGCGGAGGCGTCCACACATTCCTGAGTGGCGATAAAGCGTGTCCCCATTTCAATACCTTCAGCACCAAGAGCATGGGCAGCCATCCAGCCCCGGCCATCCCCAATTCCACCTGAGGCAACGACGGGAATTTGAACAGCATCGACCACTTGCGGGACAAGCACCAGCGTTCCAACATCATCACGCCCTAAGTGCCCGCCGCCTTCCTGCCCGACAACAATCACCGCCGATGCGCCCAGCTGTTCCGCCTTTTGTGCTTGTCTTCGTGAGGAAACGAGCACCAGTGTTTTAATAGCCGTGGGTTGCATCATCTCTAGTATCGCTGAAGGATCTCCACCAGTGATCGTCACAGCGTGGACCTGCTCATCAATAGCTGTCTGGACCCGATCCCTATAATTAATATTATGGTTGCCAATAGCAAAATTGACACCAAAGGGCTGGTTCGTCAGGGTACGCGCACGCTCAATTTCCGAGCGCAAGGCATCTGCATCCGGGAGACTCATAGCGGTAATTTGGCCTAATCCCCCTGCATTTGAAACCGCAGCCGCAAGATCTGCATAGGCTAAATAGGCAAGTCCCCCTTGAATAATAGGATATTTTATTTGTAATAATTCAGTTACCCGTGTAGCCCATTTCATCGTTATCTCTCCTTCTATCCACTTAAAATCCCCAAATTTTCAACAGCAGCAGGATCACGGTCAATAGAATAACTGCTCCCCCTGCTTGATAATCGACACGCTGGAATGTCAATTGCTTATAGGAAGTTCTCCCTTTCCCATTCCCATAAGCACGCGCATCAATGGCATGAGTCAATTGTTCGGCACGTTGAATCACCGTTAGAAGCAAAGGCACGAGAATCGGAATATAGGCAAATATACGTTTTGGCAGCTTTAAGGTGGTAATATCATAATCTCTGGCCTTCTGGGCCAGGAGAATCCGATCAAGCTCTTGCATAATCGTTGGGATAAACCGGATCGCAATCACAATCATTAGTGAAAACTGCTCCACCGGCACATTGAGTTTGGATAAAGGGGCCAGTAATTTCTCCAGCCCATGGGTTAAGGTCAGCGGTTTTGTAGTTAACGTTAAAATAGAAGCCAGCAAGATGATTAAGACAATACGCCAAACGAAACGTAACCCGTTCAGCAGTCCCTCTTCTGTCACCTCTATAACGGACCAGGACCAAATGATATTACCCTTCGTGGATAAGGCATTATAGAGAAAAGTAAACATCAAAATAAACAAGACCGGCTTCAAGCCTCTCCAAAAGACCTGTAACGGGATTTTGGATAACCACATAATCCCGGCCAAAAAAAGGGTTGCGACAACGTAGCTGACGAACGTGTCCAGCATTAGGAAGCTCAGCATGATAATAATCATGCTCACAAGTTTTGTCCGCGGGTCCAGACGGTGAAATATGGAGTGCGTCTCCAAATATTGTCCCATTAACAGGGTATTAGACATTTAGAGTCTCCTTGCCTGCCAGATGGGCAGCACTTTTGCGAATATATCCTGCTCTCTGCAGCTCGCCACTTCAATTATCTCACCGGACATTTCCTCAACTATCTTTAACAGTTGCACAGGCTCCGGCAGTGATAAACCGAGTTGTTCCAGCAATTCTGCTTGGTTCAGAAATAAAGTGCCGGTCTCATAATGCCCCATGAGTTGCCCCTCGTGAAATACCATGACTTCATCCGAGTATTCGGCAACATCGTTCATTTGATGGGATACGAAGAGAACGGTGCGATTACCTTGCTGCTGCCATTTACTTAGCAGCTGAAGCACTGCGGCATGGCTAACTGGGTCGAGACCTGCTGTCGGTTCATCCAGAATAAGCAGCTTCGGATCCATCATCAATACGGAAGCGATAGCCACACGGCGCTTTTGCCCCCCGCTTAGCTGAAATGGAACCAATGGCAGGATATCTTCTGTCAGACCTACTTGCGAAAGAATGATTTCTATTGACTTCTTTATCTGCTGAGGCGTATCCCCACGCAGCTTAGGAGCAAAGGCAAGCTCCTTGTACACCGTCGATTCAAATAATTGATGCTCGGGATATTGAAACACGTAGCCTATATCAGGTAGAGCTTTTAGTTGTCCTTTACGGTCCTTGGGAATGGGATGATCATTAATCAAATACTCTCCGGCAATGTCCGGAATCAGCCCCTTCAGCACTTTGACAAATGTAGACTTGCCGGCGCCTGTATGGCCAATGACAGAGATCCACTTGCCTTCTTGAATCGTGCAGCTGACATTTTGCAGAGCTGCCCGATCGGCATAACTCACGCTTAGATTGTTTAGATGGTAGACCATTGTGAGCGGATCATCTCCTTCCAATCTACCGTTAGCGGCATGTCCGGATGCAGCATTCGATATACTCGAACCGCAAAAGGAAGTTCTAATTGGTAGTCTTCAACGGGCACCGTTTCAAAAAAAGAAACCGGATCTCCATCAAATACAAGACGCCCCTTATCCATGAGTAAAATACGCCCCGCAGCCAGCACTTCCTCCATATGATGGGTGATGTGGATAATGGTCATGCCTTGGCGGTGCAGCTCCTGCATGATCGAAAGCACTTGCTCCCTCCCCTGCGGATCAAGCATGGAAGTAGCTTCGTCAAAAATAATAATCCGGGGCTGCATAGCCAGGATGGCGGCAATAGCTACCCGTTGCTTTTGACCGCCTGAGAGCTGATGGGGCATCGACTCCAAATAATTCTCCATTTGCACAGCCTGTAGGGCTTGATCCAACCGGCAGCGTATTTCTTCCCTTGGCACACGAATGTTTTCCAATCCAAAGATCACTTCATCCATCACCGTTGTAGTAATGAATTGGTCCTCCGGATTCTGGAATACAAACCCTATCTGCTCATGGATCATCCTAAGGTCTGCGGGTCTGGAGGTGTTTAGATCCTGAAAGGTTACATCCCCTTGTTTTGGAAGCAGCAATCCATCCATTAGCTTGGCAATTGTAGACTTGCCGCAGCCATTCGCCCCGACAATTGCCACGAACTCCCCCGTCTCAATCGTAAAGCTTAAATCCTCTATGACGGGCTGCCCTTTTTTATAATAAAAATGAACGTGATCGAATGTCAGCATTTAATGACTACCCTTCTGTTGCCGCCATGTTTTGAAAAATGCCTCTATGCCGGTTTCGGTAAAAGCAGGCTCCGGCTTTTGCCACTTCGTTACCTTCGAACCATTCACACCAAATATTTCACCTGTTAACTCAATATCCGGCTGTTCCAGCAATGCGGCTGCGAACCGGGCAATATCATCTGCTTCCCCCACCTGCCAGAACTCCGGGAACGGCTCTTTGCGGCTGGCGTACTTTTCCTTCATATGCTGGATGACAGGCCGGGTCATATCCGTTAAGGCAGCAGGCGCAATGGCATTTACCCTAATACCGTTGCGCTTTAGTTCGGCTGCGAGCGTCCACATCATTCCAAGCATTCCAGCTTTGGCCGCACTGTAATTCACCTGCTTAATCGAACCTGTTAATCCGGCAGTGGAGGTCATCAGAAGAATGTCTCCGCCATGATTTTGCATATGAGGCAGTGCCCGGCGAATGCTATAAAAAGCTCCATTCAGATGCACATCCAGCACCGAATTCCATTCTTCATCCGTCATATGCAGACATTGCTGGTCATGCAAATTACCGGCGTTATGTATCAATACATCTATACGGCCATACTTAGCGATGACAGCATCCACCATCGCAGTGACCTCAAGCGGATCTGCGACATTGGCACAAATCCCCAGCGCCTCGCCGCCTGTCCGGTGAATCTCCTGCACAACCTCGTCGATTAGCGCCTGCTTTGTCCCGTTGACAATCACTTGATAACCGGATTGGCCAAGCTTTAAGGCGATGCTGCGCCCAATCCCTCTGGTGGCTCCTGTAATTACGGCTACTTTATCCATCACTTCATCTCTTTCACTGAAAAGGTACCTGAAGCAATCACATCACCAGATTCTAATGTGACTTTCACTTCGATATGACCGTCGCTAGGCTCAAAGTGAAACACCACATCTGTATCTACTACAAGCGGTTTATGAAATTTCATGCTATACGTTGTAATCCACTGTGCTGGATGATCGGTTAGATATAACGATTGTGCCAGCCCCATGATATACATACCATGCGCTATAGGCCGCTTATAGCCAGCCTTAACAGCAGCTTCGGCATTCAGATGAATGGCAGCCGTATCTTTAGAGACAGCACCATATTGCCGGACAGCCTCGGCAGTTATACGTTTCTTAATCTTAATCACCTGCCCGGATTAATATGGTATCTGCCGTCCCTATGAGATTACCGCCACAGGTATAAATAAGCGTGTGGTAATAAAAGGTCATCCGTTCCTGTCTAACTTCTTTCTTATCCATCCTCGTTAAGGATAATTCACAATCCAGGATCATCCCTGCGGTAATTGGTTCCTGGTAGGTAAAATGCTGTGTGCCGTGAATTAAGGGGACATCCGTCTGCAACCAGGGAATATCGAAGAACTGCCAGAAAATAATCGGCATTGTGGCAGGTGCGATCAGATCACCTTTTATCATTTGCAAGGGAGCTCCGATACTTTGAGCATAGTCAGAAATCCACTCCGCAGTGATATGAACCTGATGCCGGACTGTATTCATTGGACCGCCTCCACCAGCGTGGCCAGACCTATCCCGCCACCAATGCCTAGTGTGGCCAGCCCCCGTTTATAAGGTTTATATAACATCTCCGTGCATAACCGTGTAATCAAGATGCCGCCGGAAGCACCGTAAGGATGGCCAATGGCCAGTGCTCCGCCTCCACGATTCACCTTTTCCTGCGGAATCTGAAGCTCCTGTAGTGAAGCTAATACTTGTGAGGCAAAAGCTTCGTTAAACTCCACGATATCCAAATCGGCAACACTCAGGTGCTGGCGGTTAAGCACCTTTTGAACAGCTGGAACAGGCCCCATACCTAAATAATTGGGATCAACGCCTGCCGCTTGGGCATCAACGACACGCAAAATAGGCTTTAGTTGAAGCTCCCGGCATTTCTCGCGGGACATCATCAGAACCAGAGCCGCTCCATCATTCAGAGGACATGCATTGCCAGCCGTTACCGTACCCTGTTCCAGAAAGATTGGCGGCAGCTGCGGCAGCTTTTCCAGGCTAGTATTGGCTCTGGGGCATTCATCTAGGGTAACCCATCCGCCATTCGCTTGTACAGGAACGATCTCTTGCAGAAATCGGCCGGTTTGCTGCGAATGAATGGCTTTTTGATGGCTTTTCAAAGCATAACGGTCCTGTTCTTCCCGGGAAATCGCGTATTTACGGGCGACATTCTCGGCTGCGATGCCCATATCCGGGTCGCCGTAGGCACTGGGAGTGAAACGGGCCCGTGTATATAGCTGCGGTGCACCCGTTAGCGTTTGAGGTTTGGTCATTTTCCAAGGGGCACGGCTCGTACTCTCAACTCCACCAGCCAAATAAATCTCGCCAGCACCACTTTGAATCAGCCTTGCCGCAAGATTGACTGCCTCCAGACCAGAACCACACTGCCGGTCAACCGTGACACCCGGGACCGTCACTGGCAGTCCTGCTTCCAGAGCAGAAAGCCGTGCGATGTTGCCGCCTGGACCTACTACATTGCCAATGATGACATCATCAATGAATTCCTTCGGCACATTCGTTTCTGCGACAATATGCTGAATAAGCGGTGCTAATAATGCTTCCGGCTCAAGAGCACTTAACACTCCGCCGATCCTGCCAATGGGCGTCCGTTTAGCGATCACAATTACAGCCTCTATCATAACATCCATCTTTTCGCGTAGTCTTTCATTGCCTGCCGGGCAATTTTTCCGCTACTTGTATAAATGAACTGCTCTACCGTGATGAGCTGTTTTGGGGCCTTGTAGTTCGCAATTTGCCGGCAGCAGTAATCCTTGATTTGTTCTACAGATAAACGCGTTTGTCCGCTCCACTTCACAAGTGCTGTCACCTGTTCACCCCAATAGGCATCCTGTACTCCCAGTACCATCACTTCTTGAATTTCCGGCATCTGCTGCAGCACAGACTCTACTTCTTCCGGGAAAACATTAAGGCCACCGGAAACCATCATGTTTTTTGAGCGGCCAGCCAAATACAAATATCCATCCTGATCCATATACATAAAGTCTCCGATGATCAGCCATCCGTCACGAAAAACCGCTGAAGTCTCTTCCGGCAAATGATAATACCCGGTAAACATCATATCACTCCGAATATAAAGCTGCCCGATGCCCCCTGGGGTTACCTCCTGAAGATGCTCATCACGAATTGATATCTGTACACCAGAAAAGGGTTTGCCTACTGAATCCGGCTTGTTGTCGGCATGAACATCCAGGTAACTGATATAACTAGCTTCAGATGAGCCATAAAATTCATATAGCTTCGCTGTGCCGAATATCTCCCTGCACCTATTCTTAGACCTCTCTGACCATTTCCCGCCTGAGCTGATTAATGCCTGGATTTGTGTCTGACCAAATTTATCCTTCTGCTGGAGCAGTGCTTCAATCATCGTCGGCACGACGAACAAAATAACATCGGGATTCTGTTTACACAACTGTAGAACCTTGCCGGCATCGAACTCTTTTACGATATGAAAGGTTGCACCGCTGTATAGGCTCTGCATTACCGCGAATAAAGACAAGGAATGAACAAAGGGGCCTGGAGCTAACATATGCTCTATGCGGTTTAGCAGGAAAGCCTCTTTGGTCGCCTCGAAGCTCTGAATCCACGACAAGTGGGTGCGCATATACCCCTTAGGTGTTCCTGTTGTGCCTGAAGTAAAGCCGATAAACAATAATTCATTCGATTCATCCATTTCAGCTTCCGGCTTGAGAGTGAGCAACCAGCTGTCATAAGAACCTGAACCCATGTCCTGATCAGAAAAAGTTAGAAGTTGAATTGCCGTGTCCTGTAAGTCTAGAATCTTTGCCAAATGGGTCTCTGCAAAAATCATTTTCGGCTGACATTGCTGTAGAACAGCGTTCACTTGATTTATACTCCATTTGGGATCCAAAGGGATGGGAACACACCCGGCATAAATAGCTCCTAAAAACACCTCTACAAATTCAATGCGGTTCGCAGATAAAATGGCAATCTTATCATGGTGAAGGCCATTTTGCCGTATACCCTGTGCAATTGTAGTCATACGCTGTACCAATGACCAATAAGTACGGCTCTCTTCGCCATCGGTTAAAGCGATATGGTCGGGCTGGTGCTCTGCATAACGCAGTAAGGGTTCAATCAGATTCATCTTTTATCACTTCTCTTCGATTGGACTGACGGCTTTTAATTGTAGCGCTATAATAGCAGCTATGACCGCTTTAATACAATCCCCCGGCAAAAATGCGGTTGCTCCCACAAGACCGGCCCAAATAGAGGTATGTGTAATCAAAGCCATAACCGGCGCACCGATCAAACTAACAAGCATCACACCAAAAACTAAGTTAATGACGATAACTTTCCATGTTTTTACATTGGACCAGACTTTTTCTGTCGCATATCCGATACAAAATGCAGCTACGGGCCAGCTTAAAATGTAACCGGCTGACGGCCCGACTAATGCAGAGAAACCTCCACGTCCTCCGGATAATAAAGGTAAACCCAGAGCGACTAACACGATAAATAAAATCAGGCTAAGACTTCCTGTCTTCTTACCTAAAAAACTTCCCGCCAGCATGACACCAAGTGTTTGTGCGGTAATGGGCACCGGGATAAACCCTAGCGGAATCGGTGGAATCATACCTAATACCCCTATTAGTGCAGCAAATAATGCGGCAAATACCATCTCTTTTGTCTTCAACTTGCGACCTCCGTTAGTGTGATGTAAATATTAATTCCTATGAGATTTGTCATCTATATTCAAGCTAAATCATAGTTTGATATGTTAGGATTGTAAACCTTATTCATATAATTTTTGGCTGGTATTTGAATCGAATAATACAATAACAACGGATCATCCGCATTATTCTCATTATAAAACTATGCAGGCTAAAAAAGAACATCCGTAGGGCTAATGACCTTACAGATGTTCCTTTTTTTAACTGCTGCCCACCTTATAGATCGTATCGCATATCCGGTTCAGAAGGCTGGTCTCGTGGCTGACCACAATAACTCCAATTTCCCTGCTTTTACAAATGCGGAGAAAAGTGTTCCAGATTTGTGCCTGTGTAATAGCGTCCAGCATTGTGGTCATCTCGTCGGCAATAATATATTTGGTGGCAGGATTCAGGGAACGGACGATGCAGAAGCGCTGCTTCTCTCCCCCTGAGAGTTCAATCGGCCAACGGTCCATCCATTCCTTGCGGATTTCGAAAGCATCCAGAATGTCCTGAGAAGGAGTATAGGACTCCGTTACAACATCCCGCATACGCCACTTGGGGTTAATCGCTTTTTCCGGATGCTGGTAGATTAACTGGACAGGCCGAAATCCCGGCCCCTTCATGTCTATCTGATCTGACGTTACCTTCCCTTCACGCGGGGGGATATACCCGGCCAATATTCGGGACAGTGTAGTTTTTCCGCATCCGCTGTAACCTGATAACCCAAGAACCTCGCCCGGGGCTACTGACAGGTTGATCTCTTTAAAAATCCAGCGGTCTTTTTGATAATAATGACCTAAGCTTTCTCCGATCAGAGACATGACTCCGCCTCCTCTCGCTTAAATTCCAAATCAAAATCATTCTGCGGCAAGGCCCGCCATAACCTTCGGGTGTAATCGGTTTTTAATCGTTCCCCTTTGCCTTCAAAAGCCGAAACGGCGGAGATTTCCACTGTTGTTCCATCCTTGATCACGGCCACCCGGTCAGCAATTTCCAGCGCCGACATGATATCGTGAGTAATCAGCATTACTCCGGCCCCCTCTTTAGCGAATTGCTTAAGTTGCCGCAAGATTTCGGAGAGTGCCTGCGGATGAATTCCGGGGGTCGGCTCATCGGCAATAACCAGCTTCACCCCTTCTCTGACACTTGTCGCGAACAACACCCTGCGCAGCATCCCGCCCGATAATTCAAACGGAAACAGACGTCCATCACTTTTTTTCAGGTCATACCTTGCGAATAGCTCTTCTTGCTTAGCCTGTGCGGTTGCCTGATCCAGCCCGATCTGTACCTGCTTCCCGACTCGCATAAGAGGATCAAGATAATTGACGGACTGTGGAATGAATGAGATCTCCCGGCCCCGGAGCTGTTCCTTTCTCTTTTGCGTCAACTCTTCTCCCTGGTATAAGATGCTTCCGCTGCTGATCGCATTGCCTGGCAAGATACCCAGCACAGCATGTGCCAACAGGCTTTTCCCTGAACCGCTCGCTCCTACCACGGCAACAATTTCACCTTCATCAATGTCCACATGCATATCCGTTATCGGTTGGATCATCCGTCTTTGCGTACCTTTCACATATTGTGAAAAGCCAATGGACAGGTTCTCAACCTGCAACAGCCGTTTATTCTGTACATTAGTCATTATCCATCCCTCTATTCATTGGAACTGGCAGGCTCCATCAGAATACGAAGCTGTTCGCCGATACTGTCAAAGCTCTTAACCACTACGACCAGAAGCAGTCCCGGAAACACCACCAGCCACCATTTGCCGGTTGAAATATGGTTCATCGCTTCAGATAATATGATCCCAATAGCCGGAGTTTGAGGAGAAAGCCCGAAACCCAGGAATGTTAATGCGGCTTCATGCAAAATCACATGCGGAAACATCAGCAGAAAACCAATCATAATTTGGGGGAAAATAGAAGGCAGTATATGTTTTGTTGCGATATACCAAGCTGATTTTCCATAGCTTTTAGAGATTTGAATGTATTCCGCACCTTTAATTTGCAGCACTTCGGAACGGACTACCCTTGCCAGCCCTGTCCAATGCGTAAGGGATACACCGAGTACGATGCCTTGTATTCCACCACCTGCAATGAAGCAGATCAAAACCATAAACACGAGATGAGGCATACCGATAAACAAATCAATTAACCAGGAAATGACGGCATCTACTGTCTTGCCAAAGGTCGCCGCACAAATCCCCATTACAGTAGCGATGATGACACTGAGGATGGAGGCGAACGCTCCTACCGCCAGTGAGAGGCGCAGTCCTTTGAGGGTACGTGTGAACATATCTCTGCCGAGCCAGTCTGTACCGAATATATATTGAAGATTTGGGGCAAGATTCTTGCTTGCCGCACTCAATCGGAGATTGTCATTGCTCAGCCAAAAGCTGAGAATCAATATGGCCAGCAGAAAGCCGGAAGACAACGCAAGCAGCAGAATCATTTTCTTGCGTACATTCATTCCTTCAGGTATGGTCAGCATCTCAGGCCTCCCCCTTCATGCGCGGATCTACAACCTTATTCAAAATGTCGGCGATCAGATTCCCTGCAAAAACAAACAAGGAGCTAATCAGAATAATGCCCACCATTAACGGGAGGTCCCCCTTTAAACCTGCAGTGGTCAAGGTGCTGCCCAGCCCGGGATAAGCAAATACCTGCTCGGCCAGCATAGAGCCCCCAAAAAGTTCGCCAAAGTAGGCAAATTGCAGGGAAATCGCGGGAATGATCGAATTTCGAACACCATGATTTTTAAATATCTGCCACTTGCTTTCCCCTCTTGCTCTGGCAAAAATGACATACTCTGTGTTTAGAATATCAATCATTTTCTCGCGGGTGTGCATCGCAACATTGGCGACTCCCAGAATGCTCAATGTCAGAGCAGGCAGCACAAAGTGATGAATCCGGTCGATGAACCGCACATCACTTTCCATCACCCCGGCCGGCATGGCCAAACCCACAGGAAACCATTTAAGCCAGACAGCAAATACGATTAATAGAATGAGGCCCATCCAGAAGATTGGAGTGGATACCAGCGTATAGCTGTACCATTTAATGAGCTTGTCCATCCATTTGCCCCGGTTCATTGCGGCAGTCATTCCTAGTACATATCCGATGACTCCCGATAAAATCCATGCTGTCCCCATTAAAGCAAGTGATGTTAAAAACCGGCTTTGGATAATGTCGATGACCGGGCTGCGATACAGCTTTGAAATCCCAAAGTTGCCTTGCAGCAATGCTTTTGCCCAAGCAAGGTATTGTTCCACCGGGCTTTTGTCTACACCCCAATATTGTTTGATTTTTTCAATTTGCTCTGGCGACGCTGAGCTGTCCCCACCGATATAGGCATTGACCGGGTCCATTGGAGACAGATGAATAAGTGAAAAGGTCAGAATGGATAATCCGATCAGCAGGGTTACAACGCGAATCAGGCGAATAACGATGCTTTTGGCCACAATATTTCCCCTTCCTACTTACCCCATGTCCATTCGGTTACATTGCCGAATAATGCCCACTCATGACCGTGCGAGTGAATCGGCTGTTTACCAAGATCCAGCTTCTCATTGGCCAAATACAAGTGGTCAACGCGCACCAGCCAAACGATCGGAGCATCTCCGATGCCACTGAAGCCCGTTTCTCCATCCCATTGGGCAAGCTTCCAGTATTTATTGGCCTCTTCGAGTGAGGAAGACGTGAGCGCCTGATGCAGGTACTCATCCACCTTGGGATTGTGGTAATTAGACATATTGCCAATGCCCTTGTCGATTTGGTCTGAGGCATTCATCGTATACAGCTGGTAAGGGTGATGCCTACCTCCTCCCCATGCCACTGCTGCTGTCTTGCCTTTAAGATAAATCTCATCCCATGTAACCCCGATGAGGTTGATCTTGATGCCGAAAGCACTCGCTTGATCTGCAGCAGCTAGGGACAGGTCACTGCGAAGCTGGTCACTGGAGCTGAAATACATGTCAAACTCAGCCTTGCGGCCGTCTTTTTCCACAATGCCGTCCTTGTTCGTATCTACCCAGCCGCTATCGGCGAGGATTTTGGTTGCCGCTTCAATGTTCCCGTCCTCGATCACGGTTTTTTCGTTAAACCATGGCAAACCATCGGCGAGGGAATATGCTTTTTTACCATGTCCATCAAGTGCCACATCCAGTAGCTTCTGGCGGTCCAGACCAACATTAAGTGCCTGACGGATAGCGAGATCTGAGGTCACATCATTACCTGTTTCCACTTCCTTGCCATTGGTCAAGCCTTTACCGCCGCTAGGGACTGCAGGCAGCATGATCCCGCGGGAATCAATACTCTCATAGCTGCGTAGGGTCATTCCCTCTACCTTTTGCTCTGCGAAAGTCGGCGGAACGTAGACAATGTCGGCTTCTCCAGCTTTTGCGGCGGCAAGGGCGGCATCTTCTTCGAGAAGCAGGAAGGTCAATTTTTTGAACTGCGGCTCTTTGCCGTACCAGTACGTATTGTATTCCATGATAACTTGCTGTCCTTCATTGTATTGAACCACCTTATAAGGGCCGGAACCGACCGGGTTCTCGGAATAATGTTCATCATAGTGGGCCTTAGGCACAATTCCGATCTCTGTAAGCTGGCTTACAAAGGTAGAGCGCGGTTCATTAAGCGTAATAGCGATCGTGTTGTTCTCTAATACATCAATCGACTTAACGAAAGATAAATCGAATTTAATGCCGTCTTCCTTGAGCATTTCGTATGTATACTTGACATCTTCCGGAGTAACCTGCTCCCCGTTGGAGAATTTGGCTTCCTCGCGAAGCGGGAAGGTCCATGTTAGTGCATCCTCACTGATCGTATAGGATTTTGCAAGATCCCCAATAAAGTTGAGATCAGAGTCGATAGCCAGCAGTGAGCTATGGGTCAGACGGATTTGGGTCATTCCCCAGCCTTTTTTAGGATCAAACTGTCCGCCATCCATGATACCAACGGCCAGTACTAAATCGTCTTTCACTTTGCTGGTGTTTTGTGCGCCGGGTGAAGGGTCAGATTGCTTGGAACCCGTTGAACAGCCGGCCAGCAATAAGAGCACTGACAACACCAAGGCTGCATAAGAAAAAGCTCGCTTGTTTGTGAGTTTCTTTTGATTTTCTTTCATTTGATACCTCCATAGAATGATAATTCGCAATGATAAGATTTCTGGCAGAACCCCTATGCCGAAAGTTTTATATACTCCTTTCCAAGCGGTTAGAATTGGATTGCAGTTTTAATAGTAATTATTACTATTAACATTGAGTTTAATTGTAATTATTACTATTAAGTATGTCAATCTTTACTTTTTTTTCATAATGAACGGATAAACAAATGACCTTTCTTGAGAATGAAAAAACCGGCACCCCTTATGGGTGCCGGTAATGCCTTGTTTCTATTTGCCCTTATGCAAACCGCCTAGCTAAACCGCTGACCGGACAGTTCCTACGGCAATGTACTTCGAATAAAGCGCTCAATGTTATCTCTCCCGTTCTCTGAACACTAGTCTGGATATATCTTGAACCGTCCAGACAGATTGAATTGTACAACGGCTCTCATTCTTTAGAGAATTTTAATAAATAGAGTGTAGAATAAGAAATGCTCTAGATTTTACATACGAAAGAGGTAAGGATAATGTTCAAATCCAAACTAATGATAGCTTCTATAGCTTTAATAACAATAGGGGTCAATTCTCCGGCCCACCCCGTTTCAGACAGTGCGGCTATGCTGGCTTCCACTTCTCTGACGGCGAATAAGTCCAATGCTGTTAAGCCAACTATTGAGCATATCGTCATTGTAGTCGAAGAAAACCATTCCTCACACAAGATTCTAAACAATCCATCTGCACCGTATATGAACAGCCTGGCCAAACAAGGTTTGAGCCTTACCAACCATTATGCCATAGAACACCCAAGCCAGCCGAACTATTTAGATCTCTTCTCCGGCTCTAATCAAGGGGTTACGGATGACCTTTCCCACGCTCCAATTCACCGCGCTAATCTGGCTTCCGAGCTCATTCGTCATGGACTTACATTTGGAGGCTACTCCGAAGGCTTGCCTAAAGTTGGCTATACGGGTCCTTATGATCTGAAGACGAAATATGCACGAAAACATAACCCCTGGGTGAATTTCTCCAATTTGCCTGCCAGCCTCAACATGCCGTTATCCAATTTTCCCAAGGATTTCAATCAGTTGCCGACCGTTTCTTTTGTCATTCCGAGCCTGAATAATGATATGCATGACGGCAGCGTCAAAACAGCGGACCAGTGGCTTAAGAATCATCTGTCCTCCTATGCTGCCTGGGCCATTAAACATAACAGTCTGCTCATTGTAACCTGGGATGAGGATGATATGAGCGAACATAATAAAATACCGACATTCATCGTCGGCGCTAATGTTAAGAAAGGTGCACTAGCGGTAAAAACAAATCATTATTCATTGTTGCGGACCCTTGAAGATATCTACGGGCTGAGCACCCTCGGTAAAAGCCGGGATGCCAAGCCTATCGACATTTGGAGATAGAACCTTTGTAAACCCAGTGAGATATCAGCGAACCAGCAGATAAATCAAAAATACGGCAGCCAGTACAAACCGGTAATAAGCAAAGGGTGCAAGCTTCAACCGCTGCAGCAGCTTCAGGAATGTAATTACGGCCAGCAGTGCAACGACAAAGGCTACAAGAAAGCCGGTGATGAAAAATCCGGCATCGGCCGCTGTTAAGGTTTGATAGCTCTTAAGAAGTTCATAACCACTCGCTGCCACCATCATCGGAATAGCAATAAGGAAGGAGAAATCAGTTGCGGCTTTGTAGCCTGCCCCCCCAAGCAAGCCCCCTGCGATTGTTGCTCCGGAACGGGAAAAGCCCGGCCACAAGGCCAAACACTGGAACAAACCTATCTTAATGGCTTGCTTGTAGGTTAGCTGGTCAATATTCTCCGCTAGTACCGCAATTTGTCTCTTCTGGCCGTACAGCATAAACAATCCTCCAAACACAAGTCCAGCAAGCACGGTATAGGGAGAGAACAGATAGGTTTTGATGAAGGAATGAAGAACGAGTCCAAGCACCATCGCGGGCAGACAAGCCAGGATGATATGGATAAGATTCAATTTCCGCCCTCCATTTGTGTTCATGCTCCCGGATTCAGCTTTTACCAGACCTAGCAGACCAAGAATCCTCCGCCAGTAAATGACTGCAACGGCTAGAATGGCTCCCAGTTGAATAATGATTTCAAAGGTGTCAGCTTTATCTCCGGTGAATCCCAGAAGGGAACCGCTAAGTATTAAATGGCCTGTGGAGGATACCGGCAGAAATTCAGTTACTCCTTCGACAATGCCTTGAATCACAGCAATTATATAATCGTACATGTATAGTTCGCTCCTCTCTGCTGCAATTATTAATATAGGTGGCTATAAGAAGAGCGGATAAGAACGTCATGTCCTTAATCCGCCCGTATTCCAATCCAATGGGATAGTCATTCTCCGCCGGGGTTATTCGTGATGCCCGTCTTCATGATCATCCTTTACTTGCACTACATGCTTACCGGTCAAGTCAATGGTATCCGGAGTTGTTCCATTCATGCCGGACAGTTGGACATCCAGGTTGGCAGTCAGGGTATGGGATACTCCCTTCGCGTCCAGTCCGGTAAATGTGATCTCAAATTGCTGGCGCTGAATTTCATTGGATGGATTAATCACTGCATTCAGGCTGATGCTTTGAATTTGCACACCATCTGTCAGAGCAATCTCCTTAATGTTAAACAGACTTTGTTGAAACAGTTCTTCGGGATCACTTTGAATATCAACCGAATCATTGTCTGGACGGTCCCCTCGTTCTGAAGGATCCGACAGTTGTTTAAAGGCGATAGGTGCCAGGGCCTGCAAGGCAGCCGGAATTTGCGCGCTTTCCAGTTGAAGTGAAATATTCTTGGACCCGTCACTGCCGGTAGTAGAAGTAATTTCATTCTTTAAGTTCCCGATTAGCGCATCAATAACCGTCTCTCCCTGATTGCTGAACCAAACATCGTCATTTGTTTTCTTACCCGCTGTCTGATCATCCTTATCGGCTTGGTCTTGCTTCACATAGTAAGTATCGGAAGCATCACTTTTCCAGACTTGGCCATCCGGCTGACTGTAAAGGCTGATGTTCTGCGAACCAGCGCTGCCGTCGATTTTGACGGTTCCGCTCACCACTTCATTCTGCAGGCTGGCCTTCAAATTGCTCTGCACCTGGCTAAGCAGGCTGCCATTGTCCTTAAGGCGAGCTTCCGCCTGGACAGTAACACTCTCCAGATTCTGCGCCGTATTCTTCAGCGCAGCCTTGTAATCATCATAACCAGAGGTTCCCGCAAACACCGTAAATCCGGTAGCCAGCATTATAGCACCGCTAATTCCTAGCGTGCTTCCAGTTAACAACCACTTCTTCTTCATTCTTCTATCTTCCTCTCAATGCTAAATTCACTTGCTGCTTCAGCCTAAGCCATATTCCTAAATTCACCGTGAATAGACTATTAAATAAATCTTAAGTATTGGATCAGGGACAAGCGAACTTAAGCCGCAATCTGATCCTTCTTGGACTTGGTTAAATACAGGATCAATCCGAAAATAATCACAATAAAAATTAAGCTGGTACCGGTCGTACCTAATTCAAGTCCACCTTCACTGCGGGGTTGCGATAAATAATCTCCGAGCGAGGCTCCCAAAGGACGGGTTAATATATAAGCGATCCAGAATGCAGCCACAGCATTCAGCTTCAAACGGAAGTGCGCGAAGGTAACAGCACCAATGATTATTGCGAAGATTACCGCTGAGACCCCATATCCCAAGTTCATACTCTCTGCGACAAGATCACCAGCAGCCGTACCCAAGGCGAAGGTAAAAAGAATCGCCAGCCAGTAGAAGGCTTCCCGCTTAGCAGTGGTAATGGAATGGATCGACAAGGTTTTCTCACTGGCGTACCAAGCTACAAAAGTTATCAATAAAGCTATAGAGAAACAAAGCGTAGCTGATTCCAGCGGAACTCCAAGATTGTCTACAAGATTATCGGTGATCAGTGTGCCAACCACACTTATCAGCACAACGGTGATCCAATACAATGACGGTACGTATTTTTTGGCGTCCATCTGGAAGTATAGGGAGATTAGGAGCAAACCACTGATCGCAAGCGTTGTGATGGTCAGGCCCCAATTCAGATTGAAATTAAGAAAGTCTGCTGCGGTCTCACCTACAGTGGTGGCCATAATTTTAATAATCCAGAAGAAAATCGTAACTTGTGGAACCTTATTCCATAGCTGGCGTTCTTCCTGCCCGGGCGGATGAATTGTATTCATAGGTGGATTCCCCTCTCATTTATGCATTAATTGACAAGTTCATAACCTGAGGCAATTTAACCGCTAGACCTCCTTACGTTCAAAGAAGATATAGCCTAACATTAGAAACATAACCAAACTGGACAAGAGGAATAAAGAAGATGTAACGAGCCTGCCGCTGGCGATGCTGTGGCTTAACCATAACGAATACCAATCTGTATAGGCAGTAATGGAGAAAGAAGAAAATCCGTTTATAAGGTAAGGAACTGCCTTAGCTCCGGTATAGAATAGTATGGAAAATATCAGAAACCCGGAGGCGCTGCGGAAAAATTGAGCGATGAATACGAATAGGGCGGCCATAGACCACATGGACAGGAAGGCTGCGGCGTAGGCTTTCCCTACACCGAAGAGATTAATGCTTCCCGCCCCTGGTGTCCCGAAGAATAGATTGCACAGCGTGCTCACGATACCCAGAAGCATGAGCAACACGCCGATGGCCACTCCGAGAGCCAGAAATTTTGCCGTGTAAGCCCCCAATCTTGTGATCGGCCTCAGCAGCGCCAGCTTCAGGGTGCGCGATGATATTTCCTGCGGAAAACAATCGGCAATCTCTAGAAACATAAACAAGGGAATCAAGAATACAGTATAGATTTCCAGCATTTGAACCGGATAAGAAGGGCTGATGGCAGCAAGTCCTAGAATGGGTTGAAGCGTATGGAGTAATATAATCAGCAGAACAGGAAGCAACGCGGAAACCAAAAAGAAGAAAATTGTTTTTTTGCGGTAGATCATGAGCTGTATTTCATTTTTAAGCCCTGCTGTTAAGCCGTCCAAGCTCCATCATCTCCTTCCCTTTTTGTAATTCGGCAATATAATACTCCTCCAGGGATATATTGTCCGTCAGCAGCTCCTGCACATTACCTTCGCGAACCAAAACGCCTTGATGCAAAATACCCACTCTATTGCATAGCTGCTCCAGTTCATGAATCATGTGGCTGGAAATCAGGAAGGTAATTCCTTCTTCAACGGATAATTGCTTAACGAGCGCACGAAAATGAACAACGCCTTCAATATCCAGCCCGTTTGTCGGTTCATCCCAGATCACGAGCTCCGGATAATGCAGAATAGAAGAAGCCATTGCGAGCTTTTGCTTCATGCCGGTAGAGAAGTTTCTTATTTTCTCTTTGGCAAAAGCGGCAAGACCCACCGCTTCAAGAACTTCATCAATCCGCCGGGACCTGAGTTCCGGATAGAAGTTGGTGTTTAGCTTTAAGTATTGTGCTGCTGTGATATAATCATAAAAATCGGCGGATTCGATCATACAGCCCACACTCCGCATACCTGCTGATAAGGATTCCTCCAGATCTTGCCCAAACAATGAAATGTTTCCGACGCTCGGAGAAATCAAGCCGGTCAGCATTTTCAAAAGTGTGGTTTTGCCGGCACCGTTGGGTCCAAGCAAACCGTAGATATCTCCCTGCTGCAGCGCCATATCCATGCCGCTAATGCCTCTACCGTTACGGAATTTTTTGCTGACTCCTGTTAGCTTGGCTATATATTCCATGACCTCTCCCCCTTGGTGTGGATACTTCAGTTTTATTCCCGGAAGCTTCCCGTGCTATTAGATTAACGGGTAAATCTAAAGTGCCTGTGAACAGACCCTTAAATAATTCTTAACTCCCGTTAAGCAACAAAAAAAGCCAAAGCAGCATCCCATGGATTTGCATTGGCTTGTATGTGTACATAGAGGCACTCAGGAACGGAAACGATAGCCGGAACCCCAAAGCGTCTCAATGTAGAGCGGATTGGCCGAATTCTCTTCGATTTTTTCGCGCAGCTTGCGGATATGCACAGTCACTGTCTGTGTATCTCCCAGGGAGTCTACGCCCCACAAGCGCTCAAAGAGCTGATCTTTGCTGAATACATGATTGGGATGGAGCGCCAGAAAATATAGCAAATCAAATTCCTTGGTCGTCAGCGTAATCTCCTCATCCCTGACATAAGCGCTGCGGGCATCCGGATTCAGACGAAGCCCTCTGATCTCCAATTCGCTTGTAGAGGAGCCGCGCCCTTTCAAACGGTCATACCGGGATAAATGGGCCTTTACTCTGGCAACCAGTTCTCCGGGTTTAAAGGGTTTGGTCATATAATCATCTGCACCGAGGCCTAATCCGCGAACAATGTCAATATCCTCGCGTCTGGCGGTAACCATAAGAATCGGAATGTCCAGTTCATCGCGGATTTTTTTGCACACCTCAAAGCCATTCAGCTTGGGCAGCATAACATCCAGTATAATTAATTCGAATTTGCCGCTAAGACCAAGCTCAAGACCTTGTTCTCCATTAACAGCGATTTCGGTTTCAAAACCGTTCATCTCCAGGTAATCCCGCTGAAGCTCGGCAATCGAAGACTCATCTTCTACAATCAGTATCGTTCGTTTCATTCTCCAGCACCTCCTTGTTCAATCGGTAAAACAATGTGTATCACGGTCCCCTCGCCTAGCTCACTATCCGCATAAATGGTCCCTCCATGCTCCACAATAATCTGTTTGGCAATGGCAAGACCCAGGCCGCTTCCGCCCGTTTTTGTATTCCTGGACTGCTCTGCCCGGTAAAACCGTTCAAAGATGTGCCCAGCCGCCTCCGCCGGAATCCCCGATCCGTTATCGCCAATGGCCAGAGTAAACTGCTGCGCTTCTATCGAGGTTTGGATGGTGATTCTCTTTTCCGGCTTATCCATGTACTTCAGACTGTTTTGAATGATATTGCCAAACACACGTTTGAAGGAATCACGGTCTACAGCTACCCTTGCCTCTTCCCCGCCGTTTATCGCTATGCGCAGATCTACCTCCTGCTTCTCCAGCTCCACCTTGAGCTCCTCCGCCCAATCATTTAGAAAAGGCACAATACGTACCGACTCAAACGCAAAAGGCAGCTTCTGCATATCCAGCTTCGAGTACAAAAATAATTCATCAATCAGATGATCCATTTCACCGGCTTTGGCAGCAATGGTTCGCATATATTTCTCGTTTTTTTCGGGTGAATCTGCCACGCCCTCCAATATTCCATCCACATAGCCTTTTATAGCAGTAATTGGCGTTTTTAAATCATGTGATATGTTCGTGATCAGCTCTTTACGGTTCGTTTCATATTGCTGCTGAATCTGTATAGACTGCTGAAGTCGGGACCTCATTTCCTCAAAGGCCAACCCAAGCTGCCCCAATTCATCCTTGCCGTCAATCTGGACCTGAAAATCCAAATCCCCCTCCGACACCATTCGGGCTGCTTTGCGCAGTTCGAGCAAGGGGCGGATAATCCTTCTCGACATATAGGTTGTCAGCAGGGTATGTGTCAGCAGAAGTACGACTATCGTCGACAGAAACAGAATAGGGAAGAATGTCCGCACAAAATGAACCAAAGGATCAATTTTACTCACCAGGAAAATGCTTACCGGCTCTGCATGGCTGGACAATAAATCGAACTGGGCAACCTTATACCAGTCATTGTCATATTTCGTTCTGAAAGGCTCGCTATGGGATCCCGCTTGTTTGAACGGCGGCAATTCATCGGTTAACCCCTGTTTAAGCTGGAGATCCTCTGAGGCATAGTGTGACTTATTCCCTGAGCGGATATAGATTGACGTGTTTTTTTTGAGCATATCAGCAGATAATTCGTCCAGAAAGGCTGTATCTGTAAGTAAATCTGTATTTTGCATGAAGGTATGTTTAATCAGGTTACGAGTATCGCTCTCTTCCATTCCTTCAAATTTGCTCTCATATGCGCTTTTCAGACTTTGCACATCTCCGTGATAGACAACCGTCAGCAGCAGAGCAGTAAGAACAAGCAGAAGCAGCGGTACCACCAGCATGGCCGCATAGGACAGCAGAAATTTCAAACGTATGGACATATCCGGTCAATCACCCGCCTCTTATTAGTTCCATGATTTCCTTATCATACGATAATTCAAGAAGAATCCAAAAGCACAAGGTGGATTTATTAAGACGTAAAACTGTTTAAACTGCCCGTTCTTTCTTTCTACGAAGTAACCACCATGCCAACAGAAGCACTACGGCTCCGGCAACCGCATAACTGACTGGGCGCAAATACTGTTCCACGACGCTCCAGTTCCCGCCTAAACGGTATCCCAAATAGACAAGAGCCACATTCCAAGGGATACAACCCAGCAAGGTAAATCCTATAAATCTCCAAGTTTTCATTCCGGCAATTCCTGCCGGCAAAGAGATAAAGGTCCGTATAAAGGGTAGCATCCGCGTAAAAAATACGGTGCCCTCTCCAAATTTATTGAACCAGCGTTCCGCCTGCTCAAGATGATGCGCATTCAGCAGGATATACTTACCGTATTTATCGAGCAAGCGTCTTCCTCCGGCACGGCCGACATAAAAGGCAATGATCGAGCCGATGAGATTCCCAATACAACCTGCCACGACCACTTCCAAAAATGAAAGTGATCCCTGGGCAACCAGAAAGCCGCCGCTGAGCATAATTACCTCACTGGGGATAGGGATGCAGGCGCTCTCCAGGATCATTCCGATCCATATCCCCCAGATCCCCAGTGAATGTACAAGATGAAGCGCCGTTTCAGTTATCCATGTCAATAGTTGATGCATACACTTCACTCCGTTTCATTAGTTCATATCGTGCGCTGCAGGATGAAACTATAGAGATTAGAGCAGCAGTAAGGGGGGAATTATACAAAGTAAGCACAGCCTTACATCCTCCTGTTATCCATTTATGGTTCGTCTAGTCTGAGTGTAATGGCTAAGTATAAACTGGCCGTGAAGCAATTCTTAACGAACTATTAATTTAGCAGGATTATTGGATGTCTTTACCTTCCTTTAAGAATAGGAGGTTATAATAGAACTCAAAACCCAGGGGGAGGCAGTCAACATGAAGCTTAAAATAGTCAAATCGATATACGGAATAGTGATTATCGGGATTGTTCTGTTAATGTTTCCCAAGTTTTCCTACAATGATCCCGATACCTTCTGGCATATTGAGGTTGGCCGTTATATGATCAATCACGGAGAAGTCCTGCATCATGCCATTCATACGTTTTACGGTGACAAGCTGCCATATGTCCCGCATGAAGTTGGATTTCAAATCCTCGTTGCACCGCTCTATCAGGCATTCGGCTGGCCGGGAGTGTACGTTTTGACTGCGGCTTGTTTGTTCTTTTTAGTGCTTGGACTGTTACGTCTAGGTAAAATATCGCGCAAAGAGCTGGGACTTCAGGAGGAGCATGTTCTTCTGCTCCCTTTTGTACTGCTGATTTCATGCTGGGTTTATTACAACTACTTCAAAGGCCGTCCGCAGATGATTTCGTCGTTCATGATTGTCTGGTTCTTCGTTTATCTGAGGGAGTATCAACTGTCAGCTAAAACTAAATATGCCGTTGCTATGATCGCCCTTTCTTTGGCCATCGCCAATTTCCATGCAGGTGTGTGGCTAGTCATTGCCGTATTTACCGGTATGGCACTGCTAGAATCCTTACTGAATCGAACGCTGAATTTACATAAAACCATTGTCTTTGTCCTGGTCTGGCTGATTGGCATTGCAAATCCTGGAGGACTGAAGAGTCTTCTGTATATCCTGACGGTGACGCAAAAAAACTTCAATCTGCTTATCAATGAATGGAAGCCGATTCATTACAACAGTCTGGAGAATCTGCCCCTTATGATATTGCTGCTGTTTTTTGCCTGTACCCTTCCTTTTGCACTACAGGGAAAACCTTTTCGTTATTTTTTCATGCTCGGTATATTGTATCTGGGTGTGTCCAACTTTAAGCAGAACTTGTTTATGTGGCTTTTCATCCCTTATTTTGGAGCTGTATTTTTTGAAGCTATTCCTCTGGCGTTCTTACGCAAACCAGGTATTCTAATCCGGCAAAGCACACTAAGGCTGTTGCTTGCAGCAGGGTTACTTCTAAATATTGCGTATATATTCATGGTTCCGCCTGTCATTAATGCGTACAATTATCCGGTGGATGAAATGAACTACATTCTGCAGCGTACCCCTGAAGGAACCCGGCCCAAAGTCCTTGACCGTTATGGTTCATCCGGTTATGTGATGTTCCGCGGCGGTGATGTGCTGTGTGACGGCAGGCAGGATCCATTTATTACGAAAGCCTCCCTTGGCGCGCTGGGATGGACTGCTTTTGAACGCTCCATGTACGGATTTTCGGAATATCTTCCCGACATTATTGAGTATGACCATCCGGATTATGTAATTGTCGCCAATGGCATTTCCCAGAAGCTGTTCGATGAATGGGTACGGAAATTCGGACAACCCGTGTATAAGGGGACGTATGGCAGCGTGTTTTCATTTCTGTAATCGCACTGCCCTTATTTTCGGAGTACATATCCTAGTCGACCTCATTCTTGCCAGCAATTCCTCGAGTGCAAATGGCTTTGGAAGATAGTCATCCGCTCCGCTGTCCAAACAGTTTATTCCTACATCTTTGCCCCTTACTGTATTGTCAGTTTACGCGCTGTTTATTAAAAATTTATTAACTATCTCTCTTGGTGACAGCAGCAAGAAGAAACGGCAAACCTCCAAGTGCAGAGGCTTGCCGTTTACTGTATGATTTCATGTGTGCAGTTCAGCGGTTCCTGTTAACCATATAATTCAATAAATGCTTCAGAAAAGCAATATTCCGGGGCAGCTCGCTCAATGCTTCCGAGGCCAGACAGTAATGTTCCCACAGCTCTTTCCGGGCGTTCTCCAGCCCAAGAATGGATACGAAAGTCGAAGTGTTATTTCCGGCATCCTGGCCAACGGGTTTGCCGAGCAATAGCCGGTCACCCTCCTGGTCGAGTAAATCATCTTTAATCTGGAAGGCGATCCCCGCATGATAAGCGAATTTCTTCAGCGCAGTAATTTCCGCCTCCTTCACCTGAGCCAGCATAGCTGGCATGACCAGCGCCGCCTCGAAGGCAATCCCGGTCTTGTAAAAGCAAATCTCATTCAGTTGCTCCAGAGTTAAATCTTCGCCTTTGGAATGCAGATCCATCGCCTGCCCCATGCACATATCCCCAGTCTTTTGTGCTGAATACTGCATCAGGGCAAGCACGGTTTTCGGATCGAAATGACGGAGAGATGCTTGTTCCTCTGTAGCCTTCTGGATCAGGAACAGGCCGGTTAATTCGGCAGTCGCAGCATCATGCACCTGATGCAGGGTTTCACGCCCTCTGCGGGTTGACGCATTATCCTGGGATGGCAGATCATCGAAGATCAAGGAAGCGGTATGCATATATTCCAAGGATCTGAGCAGCGGCACAATATCCGCTGGCTCCAGTCCATATTCTCTTACGCCCATAACCCACGTTAAGACTGGACGTATTCGTTTCCCATCTCCTTCGAGACTGTAATTAGCAGCATCTATAAGCAGTTCCTTCATCGGTGGCATTCCCTCAGGCTTAGGGATTAGGAGCTGGCTATTGATCATTCCGCGTACCGTTTTGATCGTATCGTGAAACTCTTCCTTTTCCTTCCGGTTGTTACGAAGTGTATTAAGCAGCTGGTCCCGAAGCAATTTGTCGAAGAAATCGACATCCTCTGCTTTGTGAACCATCCGGTCTACCAGGCGTTTGAATTCCGGGCTGCCAGACGCAAATATCTCCATGATTTCGTTGTATTTATCCCTGCCTAAACGTTCTCTAGAACGTTTCAAACCGTTAATGACCCGGTCCAGAATCACCTCGCAAGTTTTATGATCAGAATGAAACACATTATGGAGCAGATGGGAAATGACAGTCCAGTACATTTCAAAGGGATTGATCAAATCGTTGCGCTGGTGGCGGTATTTTAAATAATAGGTATACGGGGTAACCGCGCCTTCCAGCATATCGTCGGACATATCGGCAAAATCATCCGCCAGCTGATTGTATAAGCCATAATAGAAAGTTCGATGATCAAAACCGTCATCTAGCGGCGCACTGATTACAGAGCGGACAATCAAGCGGGAGGAAGATGATTTTAGGATCACAGGAATATAGAGCTCCTCATTGGTATAACCATCATGGGACAGATTCTTTGCCCGGTCTATTTCCTGAGAGTGAAAAAACACATAGGAACGCTCAAAAAACGATTTCTGCGTCTCCATCCGCTGATGGTTCTTAATGTACTCAAAGGCTTCCCGCAGCTCCGAATGCACGTACTCCATCAGCGGAATCTTTTCACCGTCCCACTCACCCAGCTCCGGGACAATTCCACTGAGAAGCGCTTGACGGATCAACCGGGAATACTGTTCTTTCTCAGGAACGGTTAGGACCACAGAATCTAAAAGATCGTCAATGAAAGGATAGGTAAGGCCATAGGAGTAGCCAAGCCGGATGGCTTCATCAAGTCTTAAGGCACGTTCTGCAGAGGCAAGGTTACCTTCCATCTCTTCCATCACATGCATGACAACCCCGATAATAATCTTAATCAGCTTACGCTGGGCTTGCTCGGGATTCATTTCCTCCGGCAGATTGGCGGAGACGGTTTTGAGTTTAGTAATCACCCAGATCGTGGCTGTTTCTACCCCTTCTTTCTGGGCCCAGCGGTACAGCTTTGCCAAATTCAGCATGTCCGGCTGTGCTTCCCCGCCTGCTGCGGCTGAGGGTATCAACTGATCTTTGATATCAGCAACCATCCGCTGAATCCTGGTTTGGGTGTCCGGAGAATCCAGCGCTTTGCCCAGATCCCTCATGTAGATATAGGAAATGCTCCGGTCGAGATAATCATTTAATTTTCCTGTGTAGTTCAGCCATTGAATATAACGGTGGTAATCCGCAGATCCGGGGTTCCTTTGGTTTCGCGAAAAAAAGGACAGCCATGAATGATGATGAATATGGCTCTTCTTCCACAAATGAAAGTCTGCAGTTAAGGCAGGCACATAACTCCTATTCTTGACCTGGGTAAAAAGTGATGCAAAATATTGAGCAGCTTTCTGCTCAGCCAGCTTATACGCTGTATCGGCATGCAGTGTAAATTCATTCATAAGATGGATTACCTCAACTTCTTTTAGTTTGGACCTTTAACATTCAATCCCTGCAGCTTCGTCGGATCATATTTATATCATATACGCGAAAGAACTCTTTGGGTTACGAGTAACGAGTTATTTCGGGTGAGCCGAGAAAGTCTGCAGTGACCGGTCCTGAGAAATTCAGGTAATGGATTACAGATGAATGATTTTTGTAGCAATATTGTTGCAAAATTCACTGTCATGCTCGACAAAAAGAATAGTTGGTGTGTACTCCAGCAGCAGCTCTTCAATCTGCATCCGGGAAATAATATCAATAAAATTAAGCGGCTCATCCCAAATATGCAAATGGACCTTCTCACCAAGGCTTTTCGCAATAAGCACTTTCTTCTTTTGCCCGCCGCTAAACGCAGATATATCCTTTTCAAACTGTACTCTGGAGAAATCAAGTTTTCTTAAAATCGATTTAAACAGGCTTTCATCAATCCCGTTGCTTCTGGCGTAGTCCGTCAAATTGCCCTGTAAATGCGAGGTATCCTGTGATACGTATGATATTGTAAGCTGACTGTCCTTCCTGAGCGTGCCTGTGTAGTCTAGCTCCTCGCCGCAAATCAGCTTGATAATGCTTGATTTACCGGAGCCATTTATACCGGAAAGTGCAATTCGCTCCCCCTGCTCAATCGAAAAGCTGATATCTGCGCAGACGATCTTCTTCCCGTATTGAATCGAGACATGTTCAAGCTCAACCAGCTCGTTTTTATGATAATCAAGCTGTGAAATCTCCAGGCTGTCGGAATTTTCAATATTTTTCAGCAGTTTAGACTTTTCAGCAATGGCAGATTGCTGTCTTTGCTCAATGGCCTTAGAGCGTTTCATCATTTTAGCAGCCTTGTGGCCAACATAACCTTTATCCAACTTGGAACCGGAATTCCGTGTTCCATTTTTGCTTTTCTCCACCTCATGCGACCAGTTACCCGTTCGTTTAGAAGAATCCGACAAGCGCTTGATGTCTCTTCTTAGTTTTTCATTCTCTGCCAGTTCAAAATGATCTTGCCGCCTTTTATTTTCCCACCAAGCGGAGAAATTCCCCTTTTGAATTTCTATGTTGGTTTTATTGATTGACAGGATGTGGTCTACACAATTATCCAGAAAGGATCTGTCGTGGGAGACCAGGATAAAACCGCTTTTGGTATTCAGATAAGCACTGACCAGTTTTCTTGCATTCAGATCCAAATGATTGGTAGGCTCATCAATGAGCAAAAAGCTGTTTTCCTTAATAAATAATGCAGCAAGCAGCACCTTCGTCTGCTCACCGTTGGACAAGGAATCAAAGGGCCGGTATAGAACATCCTCGGATACTTTTAGTAATGAAAGCTCCCGCATCAGCTTCCAGTGAACATAATCCGGGTAGATGTCGCTGATTACGTCAAGGGTATTATTTTCCTTATTCTCGACAGGGAACGGGAAATAGTCGAAATCGACCTTAGCCGAAATCGTTCCGCTGTATTCATATTTACCAAGCAACAAGCTTAGGAAGGTTGTTTTCCCTCTCCCGTTTCTTCCCGTAAATCCTAATTTCCAATCGGTATCAATTTGAAAACTTACGTTCTCAAATATATTATCGTAGCTGCCTTCATAGGCAAACGTGAGGTTCGCAACATTGATTAATGACATAAATATTCCTCCTGTATATAAAAAAATAAGAGCTACAAGAAAGTTACTTTCTTGTAGCTCAAATAAATACAGCAAATCCAGCCCCAAAGCGGAGTTAGACAAGGATATTCGTCTGAGTGAAAAGAAATGCGTAACTTTCTTGCGTATAAAGAATAAAACACATGCGAAATAAAATCGCATTTGTCGTTTTATTGTTTAAAAGATTCGCAAGAAAATTTCTACATTATCCTTTTCAACTCCAGTCATTAAAGTAACAGAATTTTACCATACCTTTTATTTAATTTCAACCCAAGCATGGTTTTGATCAGCAAATCTACTGATTGGTATGATTTTTTCCGCTGGCTTTTGTTTTTCGTTTGCGCAGACCCTTGACGGAGGCTAGGGTAGTCCCTTCTGGGATAGGGATCAGATGACTTTTCGATACGCCGATCTGCTGGGATGTATAAATACCGGTATGTCCTGAGAATAAAAAACTGACCACACAAGCAATAAACATATAAACCGCCCCGGTGGAACCAAATAATTCAATCCCCATTATGAAACAGGCAATAGGTGTATTGGTGGCTCCGCAGAATACCGCAATAAAGCCCAGTGAGGCCAGGAAAGGAGCATATAAATGAAGTACACCAGCCAGGCTGTTTCCGAGTGTCGCCCCTATAGCAAATAATGGAGTAACTTCACCGCCCTGGTAGCCTGTGCCTAAAGTAAATGCAGTGAAAATGAGCTTCCACAGGAACGCAAATGGCGGCATTTCTGTCTCAAAGGACCCGCTGATGAGTGGAATACCAAGTCCCAAGTAATCCCTCGAACCTACGACATAAACTAAGGCAATAATAATGAGCCCGCCTATCGCACTCTTTAGCATCGGGTTTTTAAAGAAGTAGGTGAACGTTCGCTTTAAAAAGTGGGTCAGCTCGCTGAACAACATACTGACTAAACCAAACACTATTGCAGCAGCGATTACTTTTAACAGGACGACTAGATCCAGAGCCGGAAAAACATCCACCTGATAATGGGTATGATGCACCTTCCATAAGCGGGTAGTCACCAGATCGCCCACAAAACTGGCTGTGAAACAGGGCAACAGCGCTTTATGGCTGATGAGTCCAATCGCAATCACCTCCAGCCCAAAAATGGTCCCGGCCAGAGGTGTCCCGAAGATTGAGCCGAAACCACCACTTATCCCGCACATCAGCAATATTTTCCGGTCCAGCGCATTGATCTTAATAAGTCTCCCGAATCCTTCGGCCAAGCTGCCTCCCATTTGTACTGCAGTTCCTTCCCGCCCGGCTGAACCACCGAAGAGATGAGTGATAAGCGTGCCAAACAGCACCAAAGGAGCCATCCGCAACGGAATTGCTTCATTACCCTCCCGGATTTGCTCCAAAATCAGATTATTTCCCTTGGCACTGTTTTTGCCGTAGCGCATATATAGAAAACTTACCAGCGCGCCTCCCGCCGGAAGCAGAAAGAGCAGCCATCCATGATTCAGCCGAACCTCAGTAACATAATCCAGACTCTTGAGGAAAAAAGCCGAGGCCGTTCCGGACAATACGCCTACTATGCCGCCCAGGACAATCCATTTCAGAAAAGTGCTCCACAGCGCCAGCTGGCTGCTTCTTTCCGTAAGCGCCGCCCATTTCGCATACATGTTCTTCATTGCTGTATTCCCCGCTTTTCCGTAATATATCAGTCCTGATCAGCTCTGCGGTAGTAGCTTACACCCAAACTTCGTGGTGAGGTGCGGGAGAGAAAGCCGCTGATGCTCGAAGTCACAAGCACTTCGTCGCATCCCACTTTTTTAATCAATGCTTCCCTTAAATATTCAGCAGGCTGCTCTGCCATCGTCTGTGAGATAAGCACGAGCTTCTGGTCAATCTCGTCTTTGTTGTCAATTGCATTGTGCAGCATCTTATCCAGCGCTTTTGTGGCGCCGCCTTGTGGCTCATTCATGGAGAAATGCATGCGCCCCGATCTGACCGTTGCAGGACTTTTTAAATTCAAAGGACTTTTTATCCGATTATGCAAACCATAAACATTTCCACCCTGATTTACAAAGTTAAGCTTATCAAGCAGCATTTCTTCCTCCAGGTTTGTCCGGGAGTGATGCAGCTCTTTGGTTATAGTTGCGGGATGCCTTCTCTTCCTCGCCGCTGCGACTGCCCGAAGGACCATCATCGCCGTCCCTGAGGAAATGCTTGAGGAATCAATGACAGTGACTCTCCCTTCCGGAAATTGTTGGGCAGCTGCCACTGCATTCTTGTAGGTTGGGGATAACCCCGAGGCCATGCTGATGAATAATACATTGTCTCCGGCAGCAATACAAGGAGCAAAGAGAGTACTTAAGTCATGAGATGTTGGAGCAGCAATACCGGGAATCGTCCCCTTCTCTCTTACGTAGGTGTAGATCTCCTCAGTAGTTATATCGACCGTATGCCGAAATATCAGCTCATTGCTAAAAACAACATATACAGGAGCTATGCCAATCTCATATTGTTCAATTACGGTGGACGGCAGATCTGAAAGACTATCTGTAAATATCTTTACTTTTGTCATTTGGCAGTCTCCTTAAAACACTAGAATCATAGGATTCTAATGGCATTCCAACAGCTTTCTTCGACCCCTTCCAGCAGATCGGGGGTTTCGGTTAACACTCCAGACTTAATCAGCTTGAACAGCAGCACAAACGCACCATATACAATGGCAATCAGCGCATCTGTATTGAACTCTTTGATGACCCCTACTTTTTTACCATTCTCCAAAACTTGGCGAAACGTTCCAAGCAGCTCATCAAACACCTGCTTGCTTCGGTCATCCAGATAATAAGCGCTATTATGGGATTCGATAAAGAGCAGCGCATTCACATTATTATCGGCAAACTTCACTAAACGCTGAAAAATATAATGAAATTGCTCCCGAATATCCGGCATGGAATGAATGCCCTCATATTTTAACGTGTCCGAGAACACTTGCACGCAATGCTGAAACAATCCGTTAACAAGCGATTCTTTATTGGCAAAATAGCGATATATCGTACCTGCCCCTACCTTCGCACTTTCAGCAATCATCGGAACGGTTGTGCCGTCATATCCTCTCTCGGCAAACAGCACCAAGGCCGCTTTCATGATATCTTCCCGTTTGTTAGTAGCCAGTGTAATCACCCTTACCTTAGACTGGAATGGTTCCGGATTAAACCGGTATAGATTTGAGCGGAATGAATATTCATTCTCTCATTATAAGACTTTAAAAGAAGAATGTAAAAGGAACCAATCCACAGGATCGGTTCCTTCTGTCTTCCTCACTCTTCTCATTGATCAGCCACCACCAGCATATCCATATGCCGGGCATGACGGAGCAGATAGTGGACGAAGCTTTTTTTGATGAGCGTCCGCCAGAGCGGCTTCCGCACCTGCCCGATGATCAGCTGTGTCGTCTTCACTTCATTGATCCTGATTAATAAATGCTCGTGCAGGTTCTTACGGCTTTCTGCCATAGTCACCTCTAAATTCCCTCCAAGCTGTTCTGTTAGGCGACGCAGCGTCTCCAGCCGTTTCTGCTCCTCGGGTGTTTCTTTCGAACTGCAGTGCACATAATGAACATACCACTCGGCTTTCAAGCGATGCGCGATGCGGAATCCGCGGCGAATCAGCCGCTCTGCCCTCGGTCCCAGATCCACACAGACGAAGATCACCTCTTTCCTGCTCCATGGGCCCCGCAAGGAATTGTCCCGGTCCCAGGCCTCCAGCCGTTCATCTACATCATCCGCAATTTCGCGGAGGGCCAGTTCACGCAGTGCAATGAGATTGCCGATCTTGAAAAACGATTCCAGCGCCTGGTTCACTTTCTCTGAGGCGTATATCTTCCCTTCCCGCATCCGCTCCTGCAGCATTTGTGGCGTTACATCGATCAGTTCGACCTCACTGGCCATTTTGAGAATCGCATCCGGCACAGTCTCCCTGACACGTACGCCGGTTAATTGGGCTACCGCGTCGTTCAAGCTTTCCAGATGCTGCACATTTACAGTTGTAATGACGGAAATGCCGTTTTCGAGCAGACGGATCACATCTTCATACCGCTTTCTGGTTATACTGCCGGGCACATTGGTATGTGCCAGCTCATCCACCAGGACGACCTCCGGGCGGCGGGTAATAATTGCGTCCGTGTCCATTTCTTCCAAATGCGTATTTTGATATAGAATTTTGGCCCGGGGTACCGTCATTAATTCACCTATCTGCTCCTGGGTTTCCTTCCTGCCATGGGTTTCCAGCAGCCCGATGGCAACATCGATGCCTCTGCTTTGAAGTATATTTCCCTCCTGAAGCATCTTGTAGGTTTTGCCGACTCCGGGAGCCGCACCGATATATACCTTAAAGGTTCCACGGCGGATCACTTCAATCTTCTTCTCCATCTCTTGACTGGTCAACCGGTGAAAAGGCTCCTTCTTCCCTTGCGGATTACGTTTGATCGGCAGAATCCGTTCTCCTTCCTGCTCGGCCCGGTCGGCCATCAGAAACACATCAATATTGCGGGTCTGACGCAGTACACGGTCAGCGATCGAGCCTTGCCACCGCTCCTGCCAGCGGCTTTTTTGGGAGTGGCCCATGACGATCCGGGTCACATTGTTTTGAATGGCATAACGCACCAGTTCGGAAGGAAGCTGGCGTTGAAGGGTGAGAGGAAGCTCTTCAAACCTGGCGCCCACCCGCTCTACCAGCTTTACAATCGAACGCTTAAAGGTCTGCTGGTTCTTCGTCAGCGGCCGGTTGGGAATAGCAAATGTCACCACAATGAGATCACCGCCCAACCGCTTGGCGATTTGCTGGCCTCTTCTCACATAAAGCGACCCGTTCCAATGGTACTGCGCGGATACCAGTATCCGCTCCATCGCGCCGGAAGGACCAATGAGTCCATGTTCTTCGCGATGTTTCTCTAGCGAATCATTGACACCTTCGGCCACCAGACGCAGAGACAGCTCACGAAGCACGCCGAGATTGCCGGGTCGGGAGAGTGCAGGATGCGTCTCATGGCCTAAAACACCTTCCTCGATCCGCTTCAGAATAGTTTCAGGTGAGACATCGATCAAGCGGACCTCATCCGCAAGCTCCAGGGTATGCAGCGGTACGGTTTCATCTGCGCGGATTCCCGTCATTTGAAAGATGGTCTCACCCACTCCAGCCAATTCATACACATTGATGGTCGTAATTACGCTAATGCCGTTGTCCATCAAATAACGGATATCTTCCAGCCGCGTTTGAAAACGGGCTTCTTTGCGGTTGCGGTGCGCCAAGCCATCTACAAGCAGTACCTCGGGATTGCGCTCCAGCAAAGTCTCCAAAGGAAGATCCTTCTGCTCCTTGCCGTCTTTCAGCCAATGAATGCTGGGGACACGCTCCAGATCGGCAAGCTGCTGCATGGTTTCCGCTCTCTGCATCGTCGATACGGCACTGATTACAACATCAATGCCCTGCTTTTTCAATAACTTGCCTTCCTCCAGCATATGATAGGTTTTGCCTGATCCGCTGACGGAGCCGATGATAATCTTCAGCCTGCCCCGGTGCAAACGGTAAATGGAATACAGAATTTCTTCCGGGGTTTTGCGTTTGTATGGTGCCACTCGTTAACCTCCTATCCTTAAGCGGAAACTACCCCTGTCCGCTGGAAGCGCAGGCAGGGGTGAGCCGGTTCTAATTCGCCGGTGTTTCCATTAAAGCGAGATTTAGCTTCAGCACATTGACACGTTCCTCACCAAACACCCCAAGATCGCGGCCTTCAGTATATTTTGCCACCAATGCTTCTAGCTTATCTGCTGAAATACCGGTCAGATTGCTGATTCTGGGGATCTGTACCGTAGCCGCAGCGGGAGATATATGCGGATCCAGGCCGGAACCGGAGTTCGTGACCAAATCTATAGGCAGCTCACTAACCGGAATGTCAGGGTTATTCGCTTTCCACTCAGCTATAGTATTGCTGGTGCGTTCTAGCAAATCCGGATTGGACGGTCCATAGTTGTTCGATCCCGAGGCTTCAGCCTTGTACTCAATACTGGACACACGGCCTTGGAATAACGCCGGATTCTTAAAGTTCTGGCCAATTAGCTCAGAGCCAATCACCTGGCCTTCTCCATTCTTCAGCAGGCTCCCGTTCGCCTGGGAAGGCATAAGAACCTGGGCAAGCGCGGTAGAAGCCAGCGGATAGATGATCCCGCATAATACAACAAACACTAGGCTAAGTCTTATCACACTAAATATATATGAACCTTTAGAAACTGGCTTTTGCTCTATTGCGCCTGAATTGACGATTTGCATAATTTATTCATCCTTTCTTCTAGCCAAGTGCAGTGATCTTAAATCCATATGCTTACAACCAGGTCAATCAACTTTATGCCGAGGAAGGGAACCAGGATCCCGCCAAGCCCATAGATAAATATATTCCGGCTCAGCAGCTTGGTGGAGCTCATCGGCTTATACGATACGCCTCTCATCGCCAAAGGGATAAGCAATGGAATGATAATTGCATTAAAGATCAGTGCTGAGATAATCGCGGAGCTTGGAGAACCTAGTCCCATTACGTTCAGCACTTCCATCTCTGGAATGGCCAGCGTAAACATGGCGGGAATAATCGCAAAATACTTGGCGATATCATTCGCGATACTGAAGGTTGTTAATGCTCCGCGTGTCATCAGCAGCTGCTTGCCGATCGCCACAACCTCAATGATCTTGGACGGGTCGGAGTCCAGATCAACCATATTGGCCGCTTCCTTCGCCGCTGTGGTTCCGCTGTTCATCGCAAGTCCCACGTCCGCCTGTGCCAATGCAGGCGCATCATTCGTACCGTCCCCAGTCATTGCCACCAGCTTGCCTTCACTTTGCTCCCGGCGGATCACCTCGATCTTATTCTCCGGTGTACTTTCGGCAATGAATCCGTCGACTCCAGCCTCGAAGGCGATAGTAGCGGCAGTCAGCGGATTGTCCCCTGTGCACATAATCGTCTTGATGCCCATTTTGCGCAGTTCATCAAATCGTTCCTTCATCCCCGGCTTAACCGTGTCTTTCAGATAGATGAGTCCATATATCCGGTTATCAACTGCAACAGCCAGCGGTGTCCCTCCTTTGCCGGCAATGGCATTCGTTTGCTGATCCAAATGATCTGGAATCTGCCCTCCTTGGGAGGACACCCAGCGCTTAATGGAATCCACGGCCCCTTTGCGAACCATCCGGCCGTCCTGCAAATCCATTCCGCTCATCCGCGTTTCGGCGCGAAATTCTATAAACTCGCCTCCAGCCATAAGGCTGTTCTCGTAACTGTATCCTTGTTTCTTGGCCAGCTCAATGACGGAGCGCCCTTCCGGCGTCTCATCTTTCAGCGAGCTGACAGCTGCCCACCCGGCCAGATCCTCTACCGTCTCATTGCCCACAGGTACAAATTCACTGGCCATACGGTTGCCAAAGGTAATTGTGCCGGTCTTATCAAGAATCATCGTGTTGATGTCTCCGGCAGCTTCGACCGCTTTACCGGACATGGCGAGTACATTGAACTGGGTAACCCGATCCATGCCCGCAATTCCGATTGCTGACAGTAATCCCCCAATGGTAGTGGGGATCAGACAGACCAGCAGTGCAATCAAGACCGGAATTTCCAGGTTGACCTCCAGATAAGCGGCGATAGGCTGCAGGGTGACTACCACGATCAGGAAGATAATCGTCAAGCTGATCAATAGCGTGTTTAACGCAATTTCATTCGGTGTTTTCTGCCGTTTGGCTCCTTCCACCAGTGAGATCATCCGGTCAAGGAAAGACTCGCCGGGTTCACTTGTAATCTGTACCTTGATCTGATCACTTACGACTCTCGTACCGCCTGTCACGGAGCCAAAATCTCCGCCGGCTTCTTTAATAACGGGAGCCGATTCACCTGTTATAGCCGATTCATCCACGGATGCCAGCCCTTCAATGACCTCGCCGTCGCCGGGAATAAGTTCTCCTTGACTGACAACAACGACATCGCCTTTACGCAGTTCGGAGGAAGCAACTATCTTAATGACGCCTCCCACCAGTCTATTCGCGGAAATATCCTGCTTGGTCTTCTTCAGTGTATCCGCCTGTGCTTTCCCGCGGCCTTCCGCCAGAGCTTCCGCAAAATTGGCAAACAATACGGTAACCAGCAGTATGAAGAAGACCGCTATATTGAAGCCTCTAGCCTCCTCAGCGTCGAAATAACCAGGGGCGAGAATCATTAGCAGAACAATAATTGTTCCAATTTCAACCACAAACATGACCGGATTCTTCATTAGTGTCATCGGATTCAGCTTGATAAAGCTGTCCTTGACTGCACTTCGTATAATAGGCCCACTCAGCAGCTTCTTTTTTTGTACAGTACTCATCTCTATTTCTCCCTCTTTCCTACCGTAGAGTCAAATGTTCAGCAATCGGCCCCAGGACCACGACCGGCAGAAATGTCAGTGCACCAATGATCAGCACCGTACCGATCAAGATGCCGGTGAACAGACCGTTGTCTGTACGGAATGTGCCGATTGTCTCGGGTACGGGTTGCTTGCGGATCAGGGAACCTGCAACGGCGAGCATTGCAATGATTGAGATATAGCGTCCTAGCAGCATTACAATACCAGTCATCACATTCCAGAATGTGCTGTTGTCCGCAAGTCCTTCGAAACCTGAACCGTTGTTGGCAGCAGAGGAAGTGTATTCATATAACACTTGCGTCAGACCGTGGTACCCGCTATTGCTAATAGCGCCTTGCCCCAGATCTGTCAGGAATGAGGCTGCTGTCGGTGCCAGAATGATCAGCGGATGAATCAGTATCGCCACCGCAATCAGCTTCATCTCCCTCGCTTCAATCTTTCGACCAAGGAATTCCGGCGTCCTCCCCACCATCAGCCCGCACAGGAAGACCGCAAGCACGGCGTACATCAACATATTGATAAGGCCCACGCCTTTGCCACCGAAGACGTTATTCAGCATCATTAGCGCAAGCGGCGTAATACTTCCCAGCGGGGTTTGGGTATCATGCATATTATTGACGCTACCTGTTGTCGCTGCGGTTGTTACTGCCGTAAACAAGGAGGATTGCGGTACACCGAAGCGGACTTCTTTTCCCTCCATGCTGCCTTGAGAAGCTTCAATGCCCAGGTCTGCCATTGCCGGATTTCCTTTGATCTCCGCAGCATAATTGAGCGACAACAGCAGTACGAACAAAGTCATCATGGCCGCAAAGATGCCCCAGCCCTGCCGTTTATTCTTAGCGAACAGTCCGTACATATAAGGCAAGGATGCGGGCAGCATCCACATGGACAGGATTTCAATGACATTGGTAAGCGGTGACGGATTTTCAAATGGATGTGCGGAATTCGCCCCGAAGAATCCTCCGCCATTCGTTCCCAGATGCTTGATGGATTCCAGTGAGGCAACCGGCCCGATCGCAATCTGTTGAGCAGCACCCTCCAGCGTAGTTACCTCCAGTGTAGGTTTTAATGTCTGCGGAACATGCAGTGCTACTAAAGCCATTGTTACAAGCAGTGCAAGCGGCAGGAACACCCGAATAATCGCCTTGACGAAGTCTTCGAAGAAATTCCCCAGTGAATTTTTACCGGTAATCCCTCTCACAAAAGCTGCTGCTACGGAAAAACCGCTGGCTGCCGATGTGAACATCATCATGGTGATAACCGCCATCTGCGAGAAATAGGAAAGACCGGTCTCCCCGCTGTAATGCTGCAGATTAGTGTTAGTCATGAAGCTGATTACCGTGTTAAACGTAAGGGTCTGCTCCAGCTGGGTAATTCCATTCGGATTTACAGGCAGTCCGCCCTGCAGGCGGAGAACCAGATAACCGAACACAACCAGCACAATGTTGGTAGAAAGAAAGCTGAGTGCATAGGTCTTCCAGGACATCCCTTCACGGTTTTTCAGGCCGCTTACCTTGTATATGCCTCGCTCGAATCCCCCAAAGATCCGGTCCAACCGGTTTGGTTCATTTGAGAACACATGATATAAATAAGTTCCTACCGGTTTAACCAGTAGCAGCAGTATGGCAATGACTACGACGATTTGTATAATACCCACGAATGCCCCTCCTTCATTTAATGAGCTTCAGCTCAATGCTCTATATGTCTTGCTGTTTTTTACCGCACTGCCTAAAATTTCTCCGGATGAATCAGGGCGTAGACCAAATAGAGAAACAACAGCATCGTTGCGATCAGGACCACTGTCATTGCTCTTTCCCCCCTTTATCGTCGATGACGTGCCCACACCACTGTGCAAACGCATAGAACATACCGAAAAACACAGCGAGTGCCACCACCATATACATGTCCATCATATCCTTCGCACTCCTCTCTAACATTCTCTCATCTCTGCTTTTAACTACTGATTCAGCGTACCATCTATGCCATTAGTTCAGGGTTAGGGTTTGCATGAGAGAATAAAGATTGCATTAAGATTGTCAGAATTCATCATCTTCATAGTCGCCTGCCCTCTTTAAATCAATGTAGTCATAAATCTTCTTAATGGTATAAAGCACCACGATCATGATTGCGATCAACCCGGCATTTTTCAAAAATTCATCCATCATAAAGATCCTTTCCTGAATGTCATATTTAGCTACCGGTTTAGAATAGCACTCAAGGCATTAATTCAGGGTCAGGGTTTGTATGAGCGGATAAAGATTGCATTAAGTTGATCGTATAGACGGCGAGTCCTTCCTTTTTTGAAACGAAAAAAACCGCCTTCTCCCAAGACGGTTAATTCCGTGCTACAGTATCCAGTTAGTCTGTACATTTTTTCAGGTGTGAAAGTCGCCTTACTTAATATATAAATTATGTTACTATTTTACTATTTACATCAAGCCCAATTAAGATTATTGTATTAACAGGAAATGATTTCCTTTCCGTAAATTTCAATTTGGTTTCAAAGTGTTAAGGGAGGGATGAAAGAACAATAACGCGTTCAAATGTATGTCTTCCTTGTCGGCTCAGACTCAGGTGTAAAAATTTTAAATTAGAGGAGCGAGAACTGTGAAAGCAATGAAAAAACTTTTTGCTGGATTGATGATGTTTACTCTGATTTTTGGTGTATCCTTTGCCGGATCGGCATTTGCCAGCGGTAATGAGGTCAAGCTTATTGACTCGGATGTCGGCGTTATTTATAAACCTGGATATGTCGGATTCAGCGGCAATATTGAAGTTGCTAATCTGGGACCCGTGAAGAATGTGACTGTCCACTACACGACAGATAACACAAATTGGTATGATACGAGTGCATCTTATGTTGGGGCGGCGGATGTAAACCATGAGAAATGGCATTTTGGCATTTCCAGAACTGATTCTTCAACAGATCATTTGGAGTTAAAAAATCTGGACTTCATAAAATTCGCAATCAAATACGAAGTGAATAACCAAACCTATTGGGATAACAACGGGGGAGCGAATTATTACAATCAAGTGAATCATACAGTTCCCCTAAGTTCAGTGATTTTGGGATCACCAAATGTGCTTAACGCCAATAGCACTCTGAGCAATGGTGAATTTAGCGGCAATATCTATGTGAAAAACCTGAATCCGGCGAAAACAGTAAAAATACTGTACACAACGGACGACTGGGCAACAACTCATGAGGGCTACGCCACTTTTAATGGCTCCGTGAATAATTTCAATAGTGTTGAAAGATGGAGCTATAGTTTCAATGTTCCGGGTGCTACAAATGTTAAATATTCGATTGAATATACAACTGGCGGGCAAACGTATTGGGATAATAACTATGGCCATAATTACGAGGTATTCTAATTCATTTTACATTTAATAGCAGGATCACAGGCGGCTTACTATTCCGCTCTGTGATCCTTTTCTCTGTGGAGACCAAGCATCTCCACTATTTATAACGCTGTTTGGTGTTCTCAATGATATTACACTATTTTTTATTGAATCATTTTGTACCTATAGATTGAACTTATAATTCTTCTATTTTGGGATTGGTCGTGACTACAGAGAATGTTTGGACTTCCGGCCGCTGTTAGGTTTGGATTTCCTGAATTTAACCGCGAATCGCGCTAGAAATCCAATCCTAAAGGCGGACGCTGTCGCTCCTACAGTTCCAAAATCCCCCTCCGCCACTTTTCCCTACATGTAATTCTCAAGTTCAATCTATATTATGCATAATTATAGTCATTTACTTGAATACAATTCTTTTGACCTTCCACAGAAAGAGCCTTCTCAATTTGTGAATATAGTGACTAAAGGGCTGTCAATAAGAGAATCATTATTTTCAATAAAAACTTTCACAAAGTGAATTAAAAAAATGCCCATCAGCCGAAGCCGTTGGGCAGAAAAACAACATTTTATTAGTGAAAAACTGTAAGCGATCCATCTATTGGGCTATCCATATCATTCAAAATACCAAAGTAATATGTCTTATTTTGATTGAGATTATAGAACATCGCATTTGCAGTTATGCCAACAGTCCCCTTATAGGTTGCAGCAACATTTCCAGTTGTAAGTTCATAAGCAACAATTCTATATTTTCCAGTTGCCCCATGATTCACTGGGGTAGTAGTAACATTGATATATATTATTTTCTCACCATTAACAGGGAAATAATAATTCGTAAATACATAGTCCTCTACATAAGAGAAAGAACCTGAATAAGAGTTATTTGCCAAGTTCCAAAAGTTAGTTGGAGCATTACTTCCTCTTGCAGCAACGTTTTTCTCAGTCAGAACTTGCACAGGCTCTGTGGATAGAGGGACAGTGATATTAGGGACATCAGTAACTTGAACAGTAGAATTAGTCTCAATCTGTGTTGTATTTAAATTATCTACGAAATTGCTACTTGGAACAACCTGAGCAATTCTGGCAGGTGCATCCGAAGCATTTGGTGTAGAACTTGCCCCCGATACAGAAACAGAGATGGAAGTTAACAAAAATGCTGTAGCTAAAACTGTAAACACTTTTTTATTTTTCACCATTTCATCCTTCCTTCTAAATTTTTAGACACTAAAATTTTCACCCACCCTCCTATCCTATATTATTGTAACATTACCATTTTAACACATGATTATAATTACAAAACAAATTGAAAGTAGGGACCCTAAAAGCCCGTAGCGGATTCATTTACTCGTAAACATTCCTGTATACGCTAAGTTTTCAGCTTAGACAAAAACAAGAGCGCCTCGTATGATGGGGGTGTAAGGGGTCTACAGCCCTAAAAACCCATCAGGAGGCGCTTACTATGAAGTCTAACCGAAACGATAGGACAAATCAACGCATTGAACGAATTAGCATGCAGCAT
>NZ_JBGJZP010000032.1:0-62715 GCF_042610515.1 Paenibacillus paludis | reverse complement strand
GTTCCACGCGTACCCATCCCGAACACGACCGTTAAGCCCTCCAGCGCCGATGGTACTTGGACCGAAGGGTCCTGGGAGAGTAGGACGCCGCCAAGCACACAGAGCCATTGTTGAGTTTCTCAACAGTGGCTTTTTTGTTATTTATTGAGTTTCTCAACAGTGGCTTTTTTGTTATTTAGAGTGTAAGAGATAGGTATAGAGGAGTATAAATTTATAAAACGCTTACAATGGAGTGACATTTTTGTTACCGACGCCACAGCAGATCAAAGTATAATAGAAAAGTGCAAATATTAAGAAGAACCTTAATACGAATGAACTACTGATAAATTCTAAATTTGAATTTTCTTGCGTCTTTAGATGCATGGTAGAGGTAAGGAGGATTTAAGGTATGAAGCGAACCCGGCCCTTGTGGATATTATTTATTGTTTCTATAGTTTGTGTAATGCTGGTTGGTTGTGGTACGAAAGAGCCTGCCTGGGATGCCTTTGAGGGTGCACTTAACGAAAAGAGCTTTCCGGTACCTAAGGATGCCAGCTCTCCTGATCGGACCACTACCAATGTCGCTATGGATTATGTTCGTTATTCATTGCCCGGACTTAAAGAAAAGGATGGCGTAGCAGAGCCTTATTTGGAAGCCATCAAGGCTTGGGGATGGGAAGAACAACAGGATGATGACTCCGGAAGCTCGCGAGTTTTTGAGAAGGATGGACTCACAGTTCACCTAACGATCCATGATGACTATTTCATTGTGATGATTCCGAAGGAGAAGAAAACATAGTTAAAGAGCTGGAGAGTAAATAAATAACCGCCGTCTATTAGGACGGCGGTTATTTATTGTAGGGTGAGCATTTCATCGCTGTATGTATGTGGCTTGTTGATTACTGAGAGTAATAGGAAACATCAGTGGATGTGAACTTAAGCATACCATTTTTCTCTTCACGATTTAGTCTCAGCAGCGTATAAAGACGGGGGAAGAGCACCCATAGATGACAGATGATCAAGGATACTGTAAATGCCGGCGGAGACCATACAATAAACAGCGCGGCGATGCACAGGCCGATCCAGAAGTTATGCATCTGCACTTTACGGAAGATGCCATAACTGATGTATTGATCAGGCATATAACCAAGCCATGGCAGGCGAAAGGATAATCTCCACCGCTTGGCGATGGGATGCCCGGTAATGACCAGAACTGACCGCGAGATTACATATTGAATCCATATCACAACTGGTGCGGCAATAATCATGAACAGGATACTCCACCAGGAAAGGAACACTGTTTCCAGCACTACGAAAAAGAGGGGGAGCGCAATATATATCCGCAGCTTAACAGGCGTGAGATTAATCTTTTTGATAAGCTTGTATTGATAGAATGTGGCTGCGCCTTTGGTGTTAGGTTCCATAAAGAAAGGTTTGACCTCCTCACTTAGTTCTCATGTTACTAATATCGGCGAATGACAGCAATTTATTAAACTTCAGCATCAGGTTCACCTTTAGACAAATGACGGAATATATATATTATAAGCCTTGAAGGATAGGAAAAAACTATGAAAAGGTTTAAAATGATAGAAGGTGTAACATACTGTTCTTAAAAGAGTCAAGGTGGGATGGTAATGGAACAGCAACCCGGACAGCCCTGCATCATTTGCGGACAAGTGAAAGAGGAAGGTATTGTGATTGTCTCGCATTTCATTTGTGAGGATTGTGAGAGTGAAATGGTGCATACAGAGGCGGAAGATGCCAAATACCGTTTTTTTATTGGACGGATGAAGAAGATCGGATTGCAGAAGAACGCTTGAGCAGAACACAGGTATGGAATGAAGATGGGGTAAAAAGAGCAGGCGGTGGTTATGTGTCGCGTTGGCTGCATATGAAGGCTTCAATATAACGGCTTCCCCGTCCTAAAGGGCGGGAGGAGCCGTTTTGTTGTTGTGAAGAGGCTTTTGTGCAGAATAATAGGCGTTTGCACATATTTGCGTTAAAATAGAAGGTAACCCCCAGGGAAGGAATAGATCATGAACAATTTACAGCCTGGCAGGGCACCTGTATACGAAATGTTGGAACAATATAGAGTAAAGGGTAATATATCTTATCATGTGCCGGGCCATAAGAATGGTGAGGCTTATAGCGGATTCGGGGGCGCAGGATATCTAAATGAGATCATGAAATACGATGTCACAGAGATTTCCGGAACAGATGACCTTCATCATCCTGAAGGGGTGATTAAGGAAGCACAGGAGCTGGCAGCGGATTGTTTTGGGGCGGAAGAGAGTTTTTTTCTCGTTGGCGGCAGCACTGCCGGTAATCTTGCCCTCATCCTGACGGTATGCCCCCAGCCGGGAATGATCATGATTCTGCAGCGCAATGTGCATAAATCGGTCATTCATGGACTAATGCTGGCGGGTGTCCAGGCAGTTTTTCTGGAGCCGCTGCTGGATACGGACAGCGGCCTTGCGGTCGCTCCTGCGGCTGAGACGGTGCAGGCTGCCTTGGCAGCCTACCCGGAAGCCGCAGCTGTGCTGGTCACCATGCCGAATTACTACGGCATGGGCAGCGACCTGGCGCCCCTCGCGCAGATCTGTCACGACAGCGGTGTTCCGCTGCTGGTTGACGAGGCGCATGGGGCGCATTACGGACAGCACCCCGCGCTGCCGGCCGGGGCGCTAATGTGCGGCGCGGACGGCGTAGTGCAGTCCACGCATAAGATGCTGCCGACGCTCACCATGGGCGCCATGCTGCATGTGCAGGGCCCGCGGCTTGACCGCACCCTGCTTAGGCAGCGGCTCGCGATGGTGCAGAGCTCCAGCCCATCCTACCCCGTGATGGCTTCGCTCGATCTGGCCCGGCGGCTGGTGCACAGCCAGCGCGCCGCTGCTTTCACGGCGGGGCTCGCCGCCGTAGACGTCCTGCGGCGCGGCCTGGCGCAGCTGCCGCGTTATGGGCTGCTGCAGCCAGCGGTGCCGCTGCAGCCTTCCGGCGGCGCAGGCGCAGCCGCCGGCACGGGAACGCCGCCGCATAGCGGGGCGGCGTACAGCATGCAGGACCCTTTTAAGGCCGTCATTTATGACGCCGCCGGGGTCCTGGGGGGCTTCGAGCTGCAGCGCAGGCTCGAGGAGAAGGGCATCGTGCCGGAGATGAGCGATGCCCGGCACGTAGTGCTGGCCTTCAGCCTCGGCTCGAAGGCTGAAGATGCCGCAGCGCTGCTGAGCGCGCTGCAGGAGATTGATGCGGACATGCCATGCCCGGTGCCGCAGGCATCTGGGGCTACTGCTGGTCCTGCATCCGCAGTTTCTAAGACTGCTGCGGAGCAAGCACCCGCAGCAGCCTTGGCTGACAGTCAGGCAGAGGGAAGCGAATCTCCTCACAACAATAATTCCACGTGGAACAATTTCACCACGTCTCTGATTTCAGATCCGGTTCCGTTCTCTTTACGGCCGGTGCTTGAAAGTGAAACAGAAAGTATCCGCTTGGAATATAGTATAGGAAGAGTGGCGGCAGAGATGGTTATTCCTTATCCGCCGGGCATTCCACTGCTCTATCCGGGCGAAGCAATAACCGAAGCCATATGCAACCGGCTGAGTGGTCTCAGTAAAGGCGGAGCCAAATTTCAGGCCTGCGCTGATCCGGTCTTACAGCATATCAAGGTATACAACATTCAGAAGGGCGGAGAAGTATAAGTGGCACGAGAAGGTTTCTTCATTACTTTGGAGGGGGGCGATGGCTCGGGAAAAACAACAGTACTGGGCCGGGTGGCGGCATATTTGCAGAATCACTCCATGCCCTACAGGATTACGCGTGAACCCGGGGGGATTGAAATCGCCGAGAAGATCCGATCCATTATTCTGGATCCCGCCCATACTGCTATGGATGCCCGGACGGAAGCGCTGCTGTATGCAGCGGCAAGAAGCCAGCATTTGGCTGAAGTAGTTGAGCCTGCACTCAAGGACGGGATTACCGTACTCTGTGACCGGTTTGTAGACAGCAGTCTCGTGTATCAGGGTTATGCGAGAGGACTTGGCATTGAAGAGGTCTGGAGCATTAACCGCTTTGCTATTGGCAGCCGGATGCCGGATCTAACCTTCTATCTGGATGTGGACCCGGAGGTGGGGCTGTCACGGATTGCTGCCAATCAGGAACGGGAAGTGAACCGCCTTGATTTGGAAAACCTGGCTTTTCACCAAAAGGTTCGTGAAGGGTATCAGCTCGTTATTGCCTCAGATCCTCAGCGGATTGTTGTCCTTGATGCCAATCGTCCGATTCATATGGTTGAACAGGATATCGTTCGTACGCTGAAGGAGCGCATTTTAAAGGATTTTTAAGGCGCTTTGTCTAATATTACTTAGGTGTGAACTTTTCACATCACCTTTGGAGAGGTAACACTCCAATGTATCGCCTACAAAACTTTTAGGAGGGAACGAAGATGAACTTAATCATCGCAATTATCCAGGATAAAGACAGTAACCGGTTGTCCAGTGAGCTGGTCAAGGCAAACTTCCGTGCAACCAAGCTGGCCAGTACAGGCGGATTTCTGCGCGCAGGGAATACCACATTTATGATTGGTGTAGACGATACTCAGGTAGATGCTGTACTTAGTGTTATCCGCAATAGCTGCAAAGTGCGTGAGCAGCTTGTTACTCCGGTAACTCCTATGAGCGGTACAACGGATTCATATTTACCACTTCCTGTAGAGGTACAGGTAGGCGGAGCAACAGTATTCGTGCTTCCTGTTGATCGTTTTGAGCATTATTGAGCATAATACCGGTGCAATCCCATGATAAGGACGGTAGATACCTTTGAAAATCAATCCGGGCTACAGGCCCCTAAAAAGCGAGCTGCCGACTAACGAAGAAGGTAGAAGGCCCATTCAGCAAAAATCATTCACTGATGTATTCCATCAGCAGGGTGAGCAGAAAACGATAGATGAGCTTAACCGCCAGATTAAAGATATCCAGCAGCAGGGCGATCGGTTATCCAAATCCATGACGGTCCGCGAGCTGGCGATTTACCGCAATATGATCAAAAAGTTTCTGGAGGAGACTGCGCGCCGCGGAGTCATTCTGAAGGATACGAAGGGCTGGGACCGTCGCGGCAGGAGTAAAAGGTATAAACTGCTGGAGGAGATCGATGCCGCGCTGCTGAACTTGGCGGATGACTTGCTGGAAAGTGAGCATGGCCGTATTGATCTGCTGGGACGGGTTGGAGAGATCCGCGGAATGCTGATTAATCTTGCTTTTTAAAAGAGTTGGAGGAATTTATGCCTTTTCATGATATATTAGGCCAGGAGGATGCCAAACGCCTGCTGCAAAATGCATTGCGCAAAGAAGCGGTCAGTCATGCCTATCTGTTCACCGGACCTTCCGGGAGCGGACAAATGAAGACAGCGCTGATGTTCGCACAAGCCATATTTTGCACCGCGCTCAAGGACGATGCCTGTGGGGAATGCCTGGAATGCCGCAAGGTTGAGCATGGCAACCATCCGGATTTAACCCTGCTGAAGCCCGAAGGGGCGAGCCTTAAGATCGATCAGATCCGTGAGCTGCAGCGTGTTTTTTCTTACCGCTCGGAAGGAATTAACCCGAAGGTTTATATTATAGAAGGAGCGGATAAAATGACGGTGCAAGCCGCCAACAGTCTGCTCAAATTTTTGGAGGAGCCACCTGCTCCGGCAGTAGGCATTTTAATCTCCGACAATAGCAGTTCCCTGCTTCCAACGATCCAGTCAAGGACTCAGCGTATTCCGTTTAGTCCGCTGCATCCGGATATTATGCTCCAGGCGTTATCCGGCGAGGGGGTTCCCGTGCCGCTAGCCCGGTGTGCAGTGTCGCTGACTTCAGGTCTTGATGGCTGCAGGGAACTTTTGGCACAGAATTGGTTTGCAGAAATGAGAAATCTAGTGTTACAATTAGCTAAGGAGTCTTTGGGCAAAGGCAGCACTGCGGTAGCAACCGTAGGGCAGAAGCTGTTCAAGGCCGGGCTCGGTGAACATTTGGATATTCTTTTCAGCATGTTCCACCTTTGGTTTAAAGATATGCTTTACTTCCTGTACCGAAGACACGAAAGCATCGTTTTCATAGATCAGTTAGACTTTATTTCCAGACATGCCCGTCAGCGGAGTACGGAACAATGGGTGGCTTATATGGAATTCGCGGCGGAGAGCAAGCGGAGGCTCCGGTCCAATGCCAATGCCCAACTGTGTCTGGAGCAGTTCTTAATCCGACTGGAAAGTTAAAGGGTTAGTTATGATATATCCTCTATATGTCGCTTCAGCCTGGAAGTATGGGTTTAACGGATAAGGAAGGACAAGCATGGATCATCAGAGAGCGGACTTGCTTAAGGGTTCCTTTACCGGCAAACAAGGGGGTTAATTTTTGTACAGCGTAGTAGGTGTCCGCTTCAAAAAAGCGGGTAAAATATATTATTTTGATCCGCTTGATTTCCCGATTGAACGCGATCAATGCGTTATTGTTGAGACGGCAAGAGGGGTCGAATACGGTAGAGTTGTCGTTGGCAAAAAAGAGGTGCAGGAAGCGGATGTTGTATTGCCTCTCAAGAAGGTCATGCGTATTGCCGGAGAAACCGACGCACGTGTGGTTGAAGAGAACAAAGGTGCAGCCAAGGACGCTTTTACCACCTGTTTAAATAAAATTCGCGATCATGGCCTCAAAATGAAGCTTGTGGATGTGGAATTCACGTTTGACCGCAATAAGATTATTTTTTATTTCACTGCCGAGGGCCGCGTCGATTTCCGCGAATTGGTCAAGGACCTGGCAAGTATTTTCCGTACCCGGATCGAGCTGCGGCAGATTGGTGTGCGTGATGAAGCTAAGATGCTGGGTGGTCTGGGGCCTTGCGGACGAGTATTGTGCTGCTCCTCCTGGCTTGGAGATTTCGAGCCGGTGTCGATCAAGATGGCTAAGGATCAGAACCTTTCGCTTAATCCGACAAAGATCTCGGGTTTGTGCGGACGGCTGATGTGTTGCCTGAAGTTTGAGCATGATAATTATGAAAGTACGAAGGAAGAAATGCCGGCGGTAGGCAAGATTGTCGTAACCTCACTCGGTGACGGCAAGGTGGTAGGAATTAATGCCGGAACCCGCACGGTTCATGTACAGCTGTTTGAAGTGGGCAAAGTTAAGGAACTTCCAATGGATGATGTTGTCGTCAAGTAAACCATATAAGGTTACTTTCGGGGTGGAAACTTGGAGAAGATAAATATATTTGCACACATGCAGGAGATGGAAGCGCAGATGGAAAGCATGCGCGCAAGTCTCGGAGATTGGAAACAGACGGTTAAGGAACTGATGGAAACCAATCAAAGGCTTAGTCTGGAGAATGAACAGCTCCGCAAAATATTGAAGAGGGACGCACCTTTGGACCCTGCCGTTGATACTGCGGAGGCGGAAGCTCTTTTGGCCGCCAGAGAGGGAACAGAAGAGGTAGTTGGGGAAGGTTATGACAATCTGGCCCGGCTGTATCATGAAGGCTTTCACATCTGCAATGTCTATTTCGGCCATTTGCGCACAGAAGGTGATTGTCTGTTCTGTCTTTCTTTTCTTAATAAATGAGGATATCCAGCCGTAGGAGATTTACGCCTACGGTTTTTTTTGAATTTAAGGGCGCAAACTGATGAAAGCGGGCATAGGTTCAGGAAAAACTAAGCGTATGCTTCCGAAGCGAGTTTTGTTTCGCAGGATTTCATTGAAGTGTATGCTCAACAAAACTTTTAGGAGATTACAATGACGAATTTTTCTAACGAAATATCTGTTCCTTTACTGCCAACGGAGCGGGTGGATGATTTATTGACTCATGATCTGCGGATTATTCAGAGTGATGAAGTGTTCAGCTTCTCGATGGATGCCGTACTGCTGGCCCGGTTTGCGGGTATACCGCCACGCGGCAGAGTGCTTGATCTTTGTACTGGCAATGGAGTTATTCCGATACTGCTCACTACACGAACCAAAGCTTCTATAGAAGGTATTGAAATTCAGCCCCGTTTGGCGGATATGGCCCGCCGTAGTGTAGCCTTAAACGGCCTGCAGGAGCGGATCAAGATACATGAAGGGGATTTACGCGAACTGCATAATGAGGCTGGATACGGTGTATACGATGCGATTACTGTTAATCCGCCGTACATGCCGCTTAACGGAAGCGATCTCAAGCTGAATTCACATCAGGCGATGGCCCGCCATGAGCTTGGCTGCACGCTGGAAGAGGTGATTCAGGCATGTGTAAGACTGGTCCGTACCGGAGGCAAGGTAAGTATGGTACACAAGCCACAGCGTCTGGTGGATATTATCAGCCTGATGAGACAAAACAGACTGGAGCCGAAGCTGATTCGTTTCGTGCATCCAAGAGCGCATTTGGAAGCCAATATGGTATTGATTGAAGCTGCACGCGATGGAAAGCCTGAGGTGCGTTTACAACCGCCGCTGATCGTATATAATGAGGACAATCAATACTGTCCGGAAATTATGGATATTTATTATGGAAACAAAGAGGGTAAATGATGACTATAACATGCCAAAGCAGCTTTCAAAACAACAATGATGGAATTAAACCGCCAGGATGCGGTTGTCTTTATCTGGTCGCTACGCCAATCGGCAATCTGGAGGATATGACTTACCGTGCGGTCCGCACTTTAAAAGAATGTGATATTATTGCCGCCGAGGATACAAGACAGACACGTAAGTTACTGAGCCATTTTGAAATTACGCCTTCCATGCTGTTCAGCTATCATGAGCATAATAAGGCTGCCAGTGGACCGGAACTGATCCGCTATATAATAGAAGGTAAAAATTTGGCGCTTGTCAGCGACGCCGGTCTGCCGGCAATTTCCGACCCTGGAGCAGATCTTGTAGCACTGGCCGTCAGCCACCATATTCCGGTCATTCCGATCCCCGGAGCTAACGCGGCTTTGTCAGCTTTGATCGCCTCCGGTTTGCCGACCACAAGCTTTACCTTTGTCGGGTTCCTGCCCAGGGAGCGTAAGGATATCCGTAATGTATTATCCGCTGTTCGTTCTGTGCAGGGGACTTTGCTGTTCTATGAATCTCCGCACCGGGTAGCCAAAACCTTGGTTCATCTGCAGGAGGCGTTCGGCAACCGCCGGGTAGTGCTGGCCCGTGAACTGACAAAACGTTATGAGGAGTTTCTGCGCGGAACGATTGAGGAATGTTCTGCTTGGCTGGCCGAACATCCGCCGCTTGGCGAATATGTAATCGTGGTTGAAGGGGAAAGCAAAGAAGAGGCTGAGATTGCTGAATCCTCCTGGTGGCGTGAGCTCAGCATTGAGCTGCATGTCGCTCACTATGAAAACGCAGGAATGGCACGGAAGGAAGCTATGAAAAAAGCCGCCGCAGACCGTGGCTTGGCCAAACGCGATATTTACAATGCATTGTTGGACAGGGAGTAAAGGGCGTTTATCTTCGTAAAGCGATTCCACAGGGAGAGCGGGCAAAAGCAGAAAAAGCAGCTCACCAGCCAGCAACCAGTAACCGCTAAAGTCACTGGCCCGCACCACCGTAAAGCGATTCCCGGAGGGAGAGCGGGCAAAAGCAGAAAAAGCTACTCACCAGCCAGTAACCGGCAACCGCTAAAGTCACTGGCCCGTGCCACCGTAAAGCGATTCCCGTAGGGAGAGCAGGCAAAAGCAGAAAAAGCTACTCACCAGCCAGTAACCGGCAACCGCTAAAGTCACTGGCCCGTGCCACCGTAAAGCGATTCCCGCAGGGAGAGCGGGCAAAAGCAAAAAAAGCAGCTCATCAGCCAGCAACCAGCAAGCGCTAAAGTCACTGGCCCGCACCACCGTGAAGCGATTCCCGTAGGGAGAGCGGGCAAAAGCAAAAAAAGCAGCTCACCAGCCAGCAGCCAGCAAGCGCTAAAGTCACTGGCCCGTGCCATCGTGAAGCGATTCCCGCAGGGAGAGCGGGCAAAAGCAAAAAAAGCAGCTCATCAGCCAGCAACCAGCAACCGCTAAAGTCACTGACCCGTGCCACCGTAAAGCGATTCCCGCAGGGAGAGCGGCTTTATCGCCAAAACGTTGCATGGGAGCGCCTTCGCGCAGCCGCCATAGGCGCACGGCCTATGGCGAAATCCCTCGCATGGCAAGGCCCTGAGGGCGTGCCCGAAAGAGGGCCGCTCCACCGTCACAGTTACTCCTTTACGCGCGGCCACAAATTAGACAAGCTTCCGGGTGTCCAGAGGGCCGGGGCCCTTGGGGCCCTCCCTGTAGGGAGGGTTTGGGAGGGTAAAAAAGCATAAAAAATACCTCCCGCATCAACGGGAGGCCAAGGAGATATAAAAAGGTTAGAATTAACAATTTGATTAGTTCCTATTATAACCTATTTGTTCTAGTTTGTCACAGGGGTAGGGATAGCAGAAATGCATTCATGACAAACAATTTTTCCTTTGAAATAGGTTACATTCTCAGCATTGCCGCAGAAAATGCAAGCTGGCTCGTATTTTTTAAGCATGATCCGCTCACCGTCCACGTAAATTTCGAGCGCATCTTTTTCTCCAATGCCCAGTGTACGGCGCAATTCGATCGGAATAACAACCCGTCCAAGCTCATCTACTTTTCTTACAATTCCTGTTGATTTCATCATTACAATCGTTGCTCCTCTCAATGTTCAAAAGCGTCATTATTCGACATTGTTCACCGTTTTATGATATTTATAATACCAACCATTCCCAAAACAGTCAACCTTTTTTGAGGCTAATTTTAAGGAATTTTTAAATAAAACTTTTATATCGCCTACATTACACATAAATTCATACAAATGCAGATAAAATTAAATTGTCGATTTGTAAAACGTTAAAATGACACAATTCGACAAAGTGCGACATAATTCATTATTATACTACCTATTACCTCTTATTTCTAATTATATTATTCGAAGGAGTTGAACACATGAAGCAACCGCTGACAGAAGAGAAGGTTTTCAAAGATCCGGTTCATAACTATATTCACGTGCAGGACACAATTATCTGGCGATTGATCAACACTAAGGAATTTCAGCGTCTGCGGCGTATCCGTCAGCTTGGCACCTCCTATCTAACCTTTCATGGTGCAGAGCATAGCCGATTTTCACATTCCCTTGGTGTCTACGAAATTACACGCCGTATCATTTCGCAGTTCGAGCGAAGCGGGTATAAGGATTGGATGCCGGAGGAGAGCCTGCTCACTCTATGTGCAGCGCTGCTGCATGATTTGGGGCATGGCCCGTTCTCCCATTCTATAGAAGAAGCCTTTGAAATGAACCATGAAGACTGGACCTGCCGGATCATTCTGGAGGACACGGAGATCACCGCGATTCTGCGGGATGTGGCAGAGGATTTTCCCGGCAAGGTAGCTTCGGTAATCTCCAAAACTTATGAGCATGAAATTGTAGTCAACTTGGTTTCCGGCCCTCTGGATGCTGACCGCATGGATTATCTGCTCCGCGATGCATACTACACGGGAGTAAACTATGGGACGATCGATATTGACAGGATCCTAAGAATGCTGCGCCCATACCATGGAAGGGTAGTGGTTAAGGAGTCAGGGATGCACGCCATCGAGGATTACTTAATGTCGCGCTATCAAATGTACTGGCAGGTATATTTTCACCCGGTCACACGCAGTTCCGAAATCATTTTGCGGCAAATTTTCCGCAGAGCCAAAGAGCTGTACCAGAGCGGTTATGAATTCCGGTTCATGATTGATCCTTTAGGTGATTTGTTCCGCGGAGAGGTTACGGTGGAACAATATCTGCTGCTGGACGAAGCTATGATCCAGACCGCCTTCATGCAGTGGACTTTGGAGAAGGATGAATTGTTAAGCGACTTGTGCAGCCGGTTTATTCATCGTAAACTGTATAAATATGTAGAGATGGAGAACCTTGATTCCGAGACGATTGACGAAATACGCCGCAGCTTTGCCGTGGCAGGGCTAGATGCCGATTATGATCTGGAAATTGATTTTCCGACAGATTTGCCCTATGATGTGTTTCGTCCGGGACAAGGCTTTGACAGCAAGCAAATTCTGCTGCTTGACCGCCATGACAAACTGAGGGAGATCTCTGAAGTTTCAGATATCGTACGCTCCATCAGCGGAATTCACCGCGGCCGTTATCACCTGTATTTTCCACAGGATAAGCTGCAGAAAGCCCTTCCATTGCTGCCTTCTTCTATTGCAGAAATCTTTGCAAAGTAATCCAAAAATACTTGGAATTCATCATAGAAATTATGACAGAAAAGGGGATGTAACATGCAATTGTTCGACACGCACACCCATCTGGATGCTCCACAATTCGACGAGGACCGCGAAAAGGTAATCGCCAATGCGCTCGAGGCAGGAGTTACCAAAATGATTAATATTGGCTTTAACAGGGAAACAATCCCAACAACCATGAAGCTTGCTGAAACCTATGATTATATCTATGCAGCCGTCGGCTGGCATCCGCAGGATGCCATAGACATGAGGGACGGGGATCTCGAGTGGATTGCCTCACTGTGCAGTCATAAAAAAGTAGTTGCCATCGGAGAAATTGGGTTGGATTACTACTGGGATACCTCTCCTAAAGAGGTACAGCATGAAGTGTTCCGCAAACAAATCGGACTGGCCCGTGAACTGAAAATGCCGATTTGCATTCATAACCGTGATGCTCATGAAGATGTGGTGCGGATTCTTCGTGAAGAGAAGGCTGATGAAATAGGCGGAGTGATGCACTCCTTCTCCGGCAGCTGGGAAATAGCCAAAATGTGCCTGGATTTAGGCTTTCACCTATCCTTCGGCGGCCCGATTACATTCAAGAACGCCAGAGTGCCAAAAGAGGTGCTGGCCCAGACTCCGCTGGACCGATTGCTGATTGAAACGGACTCGCCTTATTTGACACCGCACCCTTTCCGGGGCAAGCGAAATGAGAGCGCACATGTGAGATTAGTAGCAGAGGCTGCCGCGGAAATAAAAGGGATTGATTTACAGGAATTGGCGGAAATTACGTATGCGAACGCACTGGAACGATTTGGGATTGTCTGAAATCGGGAGTAAAAGCGGTGAAAAATGAAGTATAGCCGATATATTAAACTTTTTTAATTTAAAAACGGCTGAATATTACAATATTTTAATCATTTTTTTGCGTAAACGTGGTTGAATCGTCCTTTACAACATGCATCAAAACAGGATATCATCTTTTCAGTGCAGTGAGCTGTTGTTACTGTGACAGTCACTGAATCATGGATCGTCTCGCTGAGTCTCCGTATGGAGAACGGGGGAACCAATAATGCCTGCCGCATGTCCGTACATAGAGTACAACACAGAAATGCCGCAGAATTTATTTGATTTCTTCACGTGGTCTTTGGGGTGAATTTGAGGGCAACCGCCGTGAGCGGGTGACCTAAGATAGGGCGTCTCTCTTATGCCCGAACCCGACAGCTAACCCCGTAAGCGCAAGTAAGAGAGGAAACCTCGTGCATAAACATTCCCGCGTATTCTGACATCCGGAGAAGCCACGAAAGAGTCCTCTGTGAACTCTTTTTTGGGCTTTTTTTGTTTTGAATAATGCGAATGTTCCCAGCATACTGTTATATAACAGGTATCTGGAGTAATTATGCCGGGCAGGCGATCCATGAGCAGGAAACGCTGAAGCAATGCGGGCGTATCCTGTTGCAATCTCAAACCTAGTTTCGTCAGCAATCATACAGTCACCTTGATATACAACTTGACGACGGGGCTATGTAAGGAGGATGGAGAGAGTGGGCGTATTCCAACCAGAAGTATCCCATGATTCGCAATCATCCAGCAGGTCTTTCGCATTACGGTGGAAGCAAGTGAATCCTCGCTTACTTTCGCTTGCAGGTGCGGTATCAATCGTTATCGCGCTGCTCATTCTGCTGTACGTACACGGTCAGAGCAAGAAAGAGATATTTTTAGTAATAGACGGGAAAGCACAGACGCTGGAAACGCGCGAAGCGCTGCTCAGTGATGTGCTGGCTAAGGAACAAATTTCGCTGCAGCCGCATGATGAATTATCTATTGGCCTTAGTGATGAGATACAGGACGGCGACCGTGTCGTGATCAATCGTGCGCAGAAGTTTAGTCTCACTGCGGATGGAGCAACAAAAACGCTGTACACCACCGAAGACACTATCGGTGACGCCATTAGCAAACTGGGTTTAAGCCTGGAGAGCAGTGACAAGATATACCCTTCGCTTGACACCACAGTATCGGCCGGCATGGAAATTAAAATTGTCCGCATCAACAAGCAGATTGTGGAGCGGAAGCAAAATTTGCCATTCCAGGTCATTAAGACCTCAGATCCTTCCCTGACCAAGGGGACCGTAAAAGTGGCACAGTTAGGCGCACCAGGCGTCATGGTCCAGCATATCGAGAAGGTCTACCAAGATGGAGAACTGGTCTCTATGCGCATGATTGGCAAGGAAGTACAGACGGTTACCAAACATAAAATTGTTTATGTTGGTACGAAGCCCCTGCCAAAGCCCGTTGTAGCTGCTGTGACAACTTCCAAAAAAAGTACGGCATCCAAAACAACCAAAGTTTCCGCAAAAAGCAGTAACGTCGTGCACAAGGCAGGCGTAGATTTCCAATACAAAAAGATGATCAAAAATGTGTCGATGACAGCCTATTCTTCAGAAGAACCAGGCATTGGGACCCGCACGGCTTCTGGAACACGTGTAACAGAAGGCCGGACAATAGCTGTGGACCCGAATGTAATTCCTATCGGCTGGTGGGTGTACATTGAGGGATTAGGGTTTCGCCGAGCAGAGGATACCGGCGGTGCCATCAAAGGCAACAAGTTGGATGTTTATTACGATTCACTGAGCCATGCCCGTAATTTCGGCCGCAAGTCCCGGACTATTTATGTGATCGGTCCAGTGAAGCCGGAGCTGAATTAACGGGGTCCGCTTTTGCAAATTAATGGTTTATAAGCTATAGTGAGTGTAGCACTGACAGAACGGGCTACCGCTCATCACTTATACATTCTTTAGCCAAAAAGAAGGGGAGCGAATCCTCTTCTTTTTGTGTTTTACAGGAAGGAGCAACGTGTATGATTAAGGAATTAATTGTGGTGGAAGGCAAGAGTGATACGGTTGCCGTCAAGCGGGCGGTGGAGGCCGATACGATAGAGACTGGCGGTTCAGCGGTAGACCGCAAGGTTATCGCCAAGATAGCGCTGGCAATGGAACGCAGAGGCGTGATCATCCTTACGGATCCCGATCATGCCGGCGAACGCATCCGCAAGATTGTTTCCTCCAAGGTGCCAGGCTGCAAGCATGCATTCATCCCGGAGAAGGATGCTACACGCAAAGGGGATATCGGTGTTGAGAATGCATCACCGGAAGCGATCCGTCATGCGCTGCAGCATGTACATACCTCCTTTGAAGGAGCCCCTGCCCTAATTGGGCTGGAGGATCTTATGGCGGCGGGCATGCTGGTGCATTCGCGAGCGGCTGAGCGCAGGATGGCGCTGGGCAACCTGCTTGGCATCGGGTATTGTAACGGCAAACAGCTATACAAGCGGCTGGCTATGTTTGGCATCACGCGGGAAGAATTCTCCGGAGCTCTCGCACAAATTGATCAGGGAGGCATTACTTCATGAGTGGCAATAACAAGATCTCATCGCCAGTACGGACCAAAGAAATTATTCAGCGCTACGGTTTTTCGTTCAAAAAAAGTCTGGGACAGAACTTTCTGATCGACCAGAATATCCTTGATAAAATAGTGGACGCAGCAGAATTAACTGACTCTGCGGGCGCCCTGGAGATTGGCCCGGGTATCGGAGCGCTTACTGAACGGCTGGCCATGGCTGCGGGTGCGGTGACTGCTGTAGAGATCGACCGCAGACTGATTCCGATTCTGCGGGATGTATTGTCTCCGTACCCGCATGTCAAAATCCGCAATGATGATGTGCTGAAGGTAAACCTGCAGGAACTGTTCACAGAGGATTTTGCAACCGTCGACAAAGTAAGTGTGGTTGCCAACCTGCCGTATTATGTGACAACCCCCATACTGATGAAACTGCTGGAGGAGAAACTTCCGCTGGATAATATCGTGGTAATGATCCAGAAGGAGGTTGCTGAGCGTATGGCGGCTTCTCCGGGCGGCAAAGAATATGGAAGCCTCAGCATAGCCGTGCAGTACTACAGTGAGCCTGAGCTGGTCTGTATTGTGCCGCGTACGGTCTTCATCCCGCAGCCGAATGTGGAATCTGCTGTAATCCGGCTGAAGGTCAGAGAACGTCCTCCAGTTGATGTGGCTGATGAGAAGCATTTCTTTGAAGTGGTCCAGGCTTCCTTCACCCAGCGGCGCAAGACAATAGCGAACAATCTCAAGGCCCGCTTCTTCCCGGGAGAAGGCCGTGAGCGCCTGGAGGCGCTGCTGGCTGAGGCTGGCATAGAACCAACCCGCCGCGGGGAGACGCTGAGTATTGCGGAGTACGCCCGGCTTAGCGCTGTGCTGCTGGCGGCAGGAATCGCCTAGAGTATGCAGCGTGAAACATCGCGCTTTATCTTTTGAAAATGCGGCTGTTTAAGAACCAACCATGACCTTTGCCCATACGATGGGGGTAGAGGTGGTGTTGTCATGAATTTAGGAGACTTGGTCGTTCGCAAATCTTATGGTGGAGATGTAACTTTCCGGGTGGAGAACATCGTGCAGAGTGGAGCCGTAATCAAAGGCACAGAATTCCGCCTGTTGGCGGATGCCCCCCTGGACGACTTGGTTCAAGTGCCGCCTACCCGTATTACAGAACGGGGACAGCAGGCACAGATCAAAGCGAAGGAATCATTGACAAGGTTGCGTAAGGACCGTCAGGAACAGAGCCAGCGCAGCGGAGAGACTGTTGCGGGAGGCTGGCCGCAATCCCCCAAGGAGGCGGCTTATTTCGAGGTGCCGGGCAAAGTGCTGCATTTGGACGGCGATGCGCTTTATTTGAACAAAAGTCTTAGCTTGTATGAACAGCTGCGGATTCCCGCAGAAGGACATCATGTTCATGAGTCCAAAATGGCAGAGACGTTATACCGGCTTCTGCCCCGTGTGCGTCCGGATATCGTAGTTATTACTGGCCACGACGGGGTGCTGAAACAGCCGCATACTTATGATCTCTACAGTCTCAGCAGCTACAAAAATTCGCAGAACTTTGTGGCAGCTATTGGGGTTGCAAGGGAATATGAACGGAATTTTGATGCCCTGACCATTGTGGCGGGAGCCTGCCAGTCGCATTTTGAGGCACTGCTGGGGGCGGGGGCCAATTTTGCCAGTTCGCCGGGGAGAATCCTGATTCATGCGCTGGATCCCGTCTATATAGCGGCCAAAGCCTCTTTTACCTCGATCCGTGACACAGTGAGTCTAGGCGATGTACTGAATCATACCATCAGCGGCAACCAGGGAATGGGCGGGATAGAGACACGCGGCAGCTTCCGGATCGGAATGCCTCGCCTGCAGAATCTTTCCGCGCTGAAAGTTACCCCGTCGGCGATATAGTATCGCGGCCCCGGAAAGGCCGTACGCAATAATTTTCCAGAATGGCAGGAATAAAAAAAGGAAAGGATAAGCATAACGCTTTTCTTTTCCTTTTTTTGTTGTGGAAGCCGGACAAGCGGTGACAGCCTCCGGTATATTATTACCGATAACAAGGCGCCTCGGTCGGCACTCTTTCGTTCCAAAAAAATTCCGTTGACAACTATTTTGGCATCATCTATAATTATTTATTTGCTTTGACAATGTTTGTGAAAAGTTGTATAATGGACAAGGAAAGAGGTGGTCGTCAGGTAATGGCTAATAACGCGCTGTTGGAAATTAAACGCAGTCTCGAAGCTCACGTCGGTCATAAGATCACGTTGCGTGCAAACGGTGGACGTCGTAAGACCGTTGAACGCACCGGTGTCCTGGAAGAAACGTACCCTTCTGTATTTATTGTCAAACTGGATCAGGAGCAGCAAACCTTCAAGCGTGTCTCCTATAGCTATGCCGATATTCTTACGGAGTCTGTGGAGATCACAGTCTGCGAAGACGATGGGCAAATGCGGATTATGTATATTAAGGCTTAAGAGTTACGGACAGTCTCCTATGGGGGCTGTTTTTTGTTTTTTGAATATAACAACGGTGTGGACGGTTTCTTCGCGGGTTGAATGATCATTGCCCCGGTACAGCATACTAAAGGAGCAATAAGCTTATCATCTACTACCCTAAGGAGGAATTCCGCTAATGAGCCGCAGAAAACGAGGCATGATGTCGGAGGAACTGAAGACGGAATTGGCCAAGGAGCTTGGATTCTACGAAACGGTAGAGCGGGACGGCTGGGGTGGAATCCGGGCCCAGGATGCAGGGAATATGGTGAAGAGGGCCATTCAGCTTGCCGAGCAGGCTGCCCGGAAGTCTTAACCGCTTTTGTGCGGAAAAACGGTCATGAAAAAGGGGATCCGTCCATGCGGCGGTCCCCTTTTCGGCCTGTCCAAACTTTTGATAATGGACTTCGTTACAAGTTTCTCATATAATATGTTAAGTTGTTTTTACGGGAAAAGCTGAAGGTGGGTGAACGCCTTGAAAATGTATGAGAAAGCGCCGGCCAAGATCAATTTGATGCTGGATGTGCTTCACAAGCGGCCTGACGGATTTCACGAAGTGGAAATGATTATGACCATGGTGGATCTGGCGGACCGTTTGGAGCTATCAGAGATGAAGAGAGACTCGATTATTATATCAAGCCAGGCGGGATATATTCCGCTCGACGAGAAGAACCTTGCCTTTCAGGCGGCGAGGCTTATTAAAGACCGTTATAACGTGAAGAGCGGTGTACATATCCATCTGGACAAAAGAATTCCGGTCGCTGCCGGCCTTGCCGGCGGCAGCAGCGATGCCGCAGCTACGCTGCGCGGCCTGAACAGGCTCTGGCGCCTTGGTATCCCGGCGCAGGAGCTGCAGGAACTGGGCGCCGAGCTGGGCTCGGACGTGCCGTTCTGCGTCACAGGAGGCACTGCCCTGGCTACGGGCAGAGGCGAGCGGCTGACTCCGATTGAGAATCCGCCGCAGTGCTGGGTCGTCCTGGCGAAGCCGCCGATTAATGTGTCGACGGCTGAGGTGTATGGACGCGTACGAGCGAGTGACATTGCGGTGCATCCGTCGGCAACGCGGATGCAGGAGGCCATTGCAGCGGGCGACTTCAACGCAGTCTGTGCGGGGCTAGGCAACGTGCTGGAGGATGTGACGCTAAAGCTCCATCCTGAGGTGCAGCAGCTGAAGGAAGCCATGATGAAGCTGGGTGCAGATGGAGTGCTGATGTCCGGCAGCGGACCGACCGTCTTCGGTCTGGTATCCAAGCAGTCGAAGGTAGCCAGAATTTACAATGGACTGCGCGGATTCTGTAAGGAAGTTTACGCGGTACGTTCGCTAAGCTGAAGAGCTTCCAGAGGAACGGCTAGCCCTGTCAAAGGCAGAGCAGCCGTTTCTTCTTGTGTAAATCCGTACAAAAGTGATATTATTTTATAATAATATTCGGTTTTGGCGAGGAGCATTCCGTGAAAAAACTTAAAAGAAGCCAACGTTTGGTAGACATGACCCAATTTTTGCTTGAGAAACCCCATGACCTGCTGTCGCTGTCAACATTTGCAGACCGGTATGGCGCGGCAAAGTCATCCATCAGCGAAGATTTGGCTATTATAAAAGAAGTATTTGAAGGCGAAGGCATGGGTGAGCTGCAGACACTGGCCGGTGCGGCAGGCGGGGTACGTTATATTCCTAGAATGCCAACAGAGATGGCGCTGGCCTTCGTTAACCGTTTGTGCGGACAGCTGGAGCAGAGCGACCGGATTCTGCCCGGCGGTTATTTATATATGTCTGACCTGCTGGGGCTGCCTTCTCTGATGGAACAGGCCGGAAAGATCATTGCAACGGCTTTCTACGGGGTAGAGATTGATGTAGTGATGACCGTGGAAACCAAAGGCATTCCGCTGGCTTATGCCACAGCTGCACAGCTCGGGCTGCCGGTGGTGCTGGTGCGCCGTGACCATCAGGTAACTGAGGGCTCTGCCGTTAGCATCAACTATGTATCGGGCTCGCACAAGAGCATACATACGATGTCGCTGTCGAGAAGGGCGCTGCGTGAGAAGTCGCGGGTGCTGATCGTGGATGATTTCATGAAGGCTGGCGGTACCGTACGCGGTATGGTCGATCTGCTTGGCGAGTTCAATGCCGAAGTGGCCGGTGTAGGTGTACTCGTGGAATCAGGTGCGGTGGAGACGGAAGAGCGTCTGCTGCATGACTATGTATCTCTGGTGAAGCTGAATGAGGTGGATTCCAAGGTGCGGCGGATTTCAGCGTATCCGGGTAATTATTTCTCCTCCTGAGCTGGACAGTCACTTTGCGCTAAAGAACAGTAAAATGTCGAAATCGTAAGGGATTATTAGAAAACCCCGCGAATGGTGTCGAAATCAATGGTTGCGCAAAAATAATCTTCATTATCAGGCATTTTTTGGAATCAAAAAGAAGGAATTCGCTTTGCTGTGTGGAATTATACACCAAGTCTCTGATGGAAAAAGGTGGTGAACACACACATGCAAATTACGGATGTCAGACTCCGCCGCGTCAACTCTGAGGGGAGAATGAAAGCAATCGCATCCATTACAATCGACAACGAGTTTGTTGTTCATGACATTCGAGTCATCGACGGTAATAACGGGATGTTCGTTGCTATGCCCAGCAAGCGTACACCGGACGGCGAATTCCGCGATATCGCACACCCGATTTCTTCGGGAACACGCGAGAAGATTCAATCTGCGGTTCTGGCCGAGTACGATCGCGCCGCTACGGAAGAAGAAGAGGTCATCGAAGAGGGAGCTTAAGCCTTAAGCTGACTCTGATGTCCAGCTGCCCTCCCAGGGCGGCGTAAGGTCAAGCCGTTTTTTAATTGGGGTTCGAAGAAAAGGGAACCATGCTACATGGTTCTCTTTTCTTTTTTCCCGATATGAGATATATTCAGTAGTGAGCTCAAGAAGTGGGAGGTTGGCATTCTTGAAAAGAATGGCTGTTGTACTTGCCGCAGGTCAAGGCAAGCGCATGAAATCTAAATTATATAAAGTGCTGCACCCCGTCTGTGGCAAACCGATGGTAGGGCACGTACTTGATACAGTTAAAGCGACCGGAAGCCAGCGTACCGTCGTTATTGTCGGACATGGCGCAGAGCAAGTAAAAGCCCATATAGGCCAGGATGCGGAATATGTGCTGCAGGAAACCCAACTGGGTACCGGCCACGCCGTCAAACAGGCTAAGGATCTTATCGGCGGCGAGGAAGGCACAACCATCGTGATTTGCGGCGATACACCGCTGGTCATGGCGGAAACGCTGGAAGGGCTTATGGCACTGCACGAAGGGCAGCATGCGGCAGCAACTGTACTGACTGCTGTGATGGATCAGCCTGCAGGCTATGGACGGGTTATCCGCGGGGAAGACGGCGCTGTACTGAAGATTGTGGAACAGAAGGATTGCACCGCTGAGGAAGCAGCTGTAAGCGAAATTAATACAGGTACCTACTGTTTTGATAATGCCAAGCTGTTCGCGGCGCTGGAGAAGGTCACCAACAGCAATAACCAGCAGGAATATTATTTAACCGATGTAATCGGCATACTCCGGGCACAGGGTGATATCGTTCTGGGATATCAGGCTCATGACGCTGCGGAGTCTATCGGCGTTAACGACCGTTTGGCTTTATCCGAAGCGGAAGGTTATATGCGCCAGCGCATCAACCGCCAGCATATGCTGAACGGTGTAACCATCATTGATCCGGTTTCCACCTATATAGGAGCCGATGTCATCATTGGATCAGATACCGTGCTATATCCGGGTACCCAGCTGAAAGGCAAAACCGTCATTGGTGAAGATTGCGTGATCGGGCCTTCCAGTGAAATCGAAGACTGCGTGATTATGGACGGCGCTGAGGTGAAGCATTCCGTACTGAATCAGGCACAAGTCGGCGCACGGACTACCGTTGGGCCTTTTGCCTATTTGCGTCCGGGCACTATACTCGGTGAGGAAGTCAAAATCGGCGATTTCGTGGAAATTAAGAATGCAGTGATCGGCGACGGCTCCAAAGTATCGCATTTGAGCTATGTCGGCGATGCCTCTGTAGGTAAGAATGTAAATGTTGGCTGTGGTGCAATTACTGCCAATTATGACGGATTTAATAAATCCAAGACGACAATTGAAGATGATGCCTTCATCGGCAGCAATGTGAATCTGATTGCACCAGTCACCGTAGGCAAAGGCGCTTTTGTTGTTGCAGGGTCGACAATCACAAGATCTGTTTCGGAGAATGATTTGGCCATTGCCAGAGTAAGACAGGAGAACAAGCCGGGGTATGCCGAGAAGATCCGCTCCCGGGCCAAAGCAAAGAAAGACCAGTCGAGTCAATCGTAAGGGCCACTGCCAAAGCGCCGGATAGAGCTGAGATCTCTTTACCGGCGCTGCTTGGAAGCTAAATTCCGTCACGGAGGGTTTATATTTTATGACTTATTGCGATTCCAAATTAAAGATTTTCACCTGCAACTCCAATCCTAAGCTGGCTAGTCAAATTGCCGATTATATCGGAATTCCGATGGGTGAATCACATACCACAAGCTTCAGCGACGGGGAGATTCAGGTCAAGCTGTCTGAGAGTGTCCGGGGCTGCCATGTCTATATCGTACAGTCGACTTGTGGTCCGGTTAACGACAATTTGATGGAGCTTCTGGTTATGGTAGATGCGCTCAAACGCGCTTCCGCGAAAAGCATCAATGTGGTTATTCCTTATTACGGATACGCTCGTCAAGACCGTAAGGCGCGTTCCCGTGATCCAATTACGGCCAAGCTGGTAGCGAACCTGATCGAAAAAGCAGGAGCTCACCGTGTTATCACGATGGACCTTCATGCGATGCAAATTCAAGGCTTTTTTGATATTCCGGTCGATCATCTGCTGGGTGTTCCGATTCTTGCCCAGTATTTCCGTTCGAAGCAGATCCAGAATCCGGTTGTGGTCTCCCCGGACCATGGCGGTGTTGTGCGGGCTAGAAAGCTTGCCGATTTCCTTAATGCACCTCTGGCGATCATCGACAAACGCCGTCCGGAACCGAATGTCAGCGAAGTCATGAATATTATCGGTAACATCGAAGGTAAAACAGCGATTCTGATCGATGATATTATCGACACTGCCGGAACGATTGTACTGGGAGCCAATGCCTTGATGGAAGGCGGCGTGAAGGAAGTTTATGCTTGCTGTACCCACCCGGTATTGTCCGGACCTGCGCATGAACGTCTGGAAAATTCACCAATCAAAGAAATTATCGTGACGGATACCATTCCAATCCGCAGCAGCAATCCGACCTCGAAGCTCAAAGTGTTGTCCGTGGCTCCACTTATGGGTGAGGCGATTATTCGTGTTCATGAGGAGCTGTCCATCAGCAAATTGTTCGAAATCGAATAGTATTCGGGTAGTGCTCTTGTAGAGATATGACTGCCGTTCCCGCCTGTATTCAAAAAGGGTTACACCTCCGTAACGGAAGATGTAACCCTTGTCGGCGTGATGACCTCCAGCTTTGCTGCGGCATCAATACCCTGGCCGGGAGATAAAGGTGAACAGGCTGCGGTTGTAAAGAGTACCCTGCAGCTCAACAAAGCCTTCATCCGCTGCTGTAACTACACCGATGGCTACGTGCACATTGTCTCTGTAAATTTCGACAGGCACAGCATATTGGATGTGGTACTGGAAATGGCGCTGAAGCGTTAAGATGTCGCCCTGATGTGGCATTGTTCATCACCTGTCTTTGGAGTAAAGTGGCCCTCGGCTGCTCTAGAAGTAAGCCTAATAAAATTTATTGTACCAAAAACGGAACTCTTCTGCTTAAGAGAACCGGATGGAAAGGATAGGCCATCATGAAATGGATTGTTGGACTCGGAAATCCGGGACCGCAGTACGCCAAAACCAGGCATAACGTCGGTTTTATGGCGCTTGACGAGCTAGCGGCCAGAAACGGAATCACCTTTAACCAGAATAAGTGCAAGTCCGTAATCGGTGAGGGCGTCATCGGGGGAGTCAAGACAGTTCTGATCAAACCCATGACCTTTATGAACCTGTCCGGAGAAGCGGTTCGTGCATATATGGAATATTATAAAGTGAATTTAGAGGATATGATTGTTGTCTATGATGATCTTGATACGGAAATCGGCAAAATCCGGCTGCGTTATCAGGGAAGTGCCGGAGGCCATAACGGAATCAAGTCGATCATACAGCATACAGGCACGCAAAGCTTCAACCGTGTGCGGATGGGGATCTCCCGTCCTGAACCGGGCTTTGCTATTGTAGATTATGTGCTTTCTGCCTTTCCCAAGAAAGACGGAGACAGGCTGAAGACCATGATCCTAGATACCTGTGACGCCCTGGAGTTCAGCCTGCAGCATACCTTTGAACAGACCATGGCCAAATTCAATGGCTAACGGCCCGCTCCCGCCCGCATCTTAAGGCTAAATACGGCCGGAGCGGGGCATACTGAAGGGTATATACTACCTTCAGGAGGCATATAGATGGCAATACACTACGTATGCAGGCACTGCCGGACATTTCTGGGAAGCATCAATAGAAGTAATATCACAGAAGCGCAGCTTGGTCTGCATTCTTTGACCCCTGCGGAGCGCAGAGATATCATAGCGTATGATTCAGAAGGTGAGATCACGGTAAAGGTTACTTGCGATTACTGCAAGCAGGCCTTGGAGAACAACCCTGAGCTCAGCCTGCTGGCCAGTCCGCTTCAGTAAGGTGGAAGCGCCTGTCTCTATCGTCATCCGCAAGCCTTGGCCTTATCGCTGAGGCTTGTTTTCGATTCTAATCATAATAGGTGCGGCGGCTTAGGCTGCCGTCAGCCTGTTCAGTAAGAGAGGTGTCCTTTGTTGTTACAAGGTCTTATAGAAGCTTTTTCCAAAGATCCTGATTTTCAGTCTGTCACCCGCGGTGTTGCCGCAGGGATGAAGGAGCAGCTAATATCAGGTTTGTCCGGTTCGGCCAGACAAATTATGCTGGCGGCGCTGCATGAAGAAACCGAACGGCCGCTGCTTATAGTCACCCATAATATGTTCTCGGCCCAGAAGATGGCTGAGGATTTGCAGGAAGCGCTTTCTCCGGATCGCGTGCTGCTTTACCCTGCCAATGAGCTGGTTGCCGCTGAAGCGGCTGTCTCCAGCCCTGAGACGCTTGCTCAGCGGATAGATGTCCTGACCAAATGTGCCCAGGGCTTCCGTGGCGTTGTGGTTGTGCCTTATTCTGGCGTCCGGCGTCTGCTTCCGTCGCCCCATGTGATGGCAGAGGCACAATTAACCGTTTCACAGGATGGAACCCTCTCTCTGGATGATTTTCTGATGTCTATGATTATGATGGGTTATGAACGGGTTGAACGGGTAGAGAACCGTGGTGAGCTTAGTGTGCGGGGGGGCATTGTCGATTTCTATCCAATGACCTCTTCGCTGGCTTACCGGGTAGAGCTGTTTGATGATGAGATCGATTCGATTCGAACCTTTGATCCTGCAGACCAGCGATCCATCGACAAGGTGCGCAGTGTGAAGATCACACCGGCTAAGGAGATCATCGCAGACCAGTCCCGCCAGGATTCGGCAGCCTCTGAAGCGGCTGCGATGCTGGAACGCCAGCTGGAGAAAATGACCGACCGGCAGGCAAAGCTGCGTTTGCGTGAGGAAATGGGCCGGGAGCTGGAGATGCTGCGGCAGGGAACCTATTTCCCTGAAGTCTATAAATATATCAGTCTCTTATATCCTGAACGCTGCCATTTATATGATTATATGGCACAGGACACCCTCCTTATTATGGATGAGCCGGCCAGACTGCTGGAAACGGCGAAACAGCTGGAGCGGGACGAGTCGGAATGGAACCTGCATTTGCTGCAGAACGGCAAAAACCTGCCTGATCTTCATCTTTCCGTAGACAATGAAGCTATCATGTACCGCCGCCCATTCCAGAGCCTGTTCATGTCGATTTTCCTGCGCCAGGTTCCACATATCCAGCCGCAGAACATCCTTGGATTTATCAGCCGCGGCATGCAGGATTTCCACGGCCAGATGAATGTGCTGAAATCGGAGATGGAGCGCTGGCATAAGTCGGGTGTGCAGGTTGTGATGCTGGCGAGCAGCGAGGAGCGGATGGAGCGGGTCCGCCGGGTGCTGTACGATTATGGCATTGAAGAGCCTACTATTGTCCACGGGAATCTGGGCTCCGGTTTTGAGCTGCCTTCCATTCATCTTGCTGTGATCACTGAAGGAGAGATGTTCTCCCAGAAGCAGCGTAAGGCGCGCAAGGTTTCCAAAGGAATTGACAATGCAGAACGGATCAAGAGCTATACCGAGCTTAAAATCGGCGATTACGTGGTACACCAGAATCACGGTATCGGCAAATATATGGGGATTGGTACGCTTGAGGTCAGCGGAATTCACCGGGATTATATGCATATTCTATATGCCGGTGGCGATAAGCTGTCCGTACCGATTGAACAGATAGATCTGATTCAGAAATATGTCGGATCGGAAGATAAAGAACCGAAGGTATACAAGCTTGGCGGAAACGAATGGACGCGAGTCACCAATAAAGTGCGTTCTTCTGTTCAGGATATCGCGGATGATCTGATTAAGCTGTACGCCGAGCGCCAAAGTGCTCTGGGTTATGGTTTTGAGAAGGATACGCAGGAGCAGCGTGAATTCGAGGAAATGTTCCCGTATGACGAAACCCGCGATCAGCTGCGCGCTATCGAAGAGATCAAGAAGGATATGGAGCAGAACCGTCCGATGGACCGGCTGCTATGCGGAGACGTAGGCTATGGCAAGACGGAAGTGGCGATCCGGGCAGCTTTCAAATCAGCGATTGAAGGCAAGCAGGTTGCCGTGCTGGTGCCGACCACAATCCTCGCACAGCAGCATTATGAAACCTTCCGTGAGCGGTTTGCCAATTATCCGCTGAACATTCAGGTACTGAGCCGCTTCCGCAGCCGTAAAGAGCAGAACGAGACCATTAAGGGTGTCCGGCAGGGAACGGTAGATGTAGTAATCGGCACACACAGACTGTTGTCGCAGGATATGGTCTTTAAGGATCTCGGTCTTTTAATTGTTGATGAAGAGCAGCGCTTTGGTGTAACCCATAAAGAAAAACTCAAGAAGCTCAAGACCAATGTCGATGTGCTTACCTTGACTGCAACGCCTATTCCACGGACCTTGCATATGTCGATGCTTGGCGTGCGGGATTTGTCAGTCATTGAGACACCACCGGAGAACCGCTTTCCCGTGCAGACGTATGTGGTTGAACATAGTCAGACGCTTACCCGGGAAGCGGTGGAACGTGAGCTGGCCCGTGGAGGACAGGTCTATTATCTCTACAACCGCGTTCAAGGTATTCAGGAAATGGCCGCACAAATCTCCATGCTTGTTCCGGAAGCAAGGGTCGGCATTGGCCATGGCCAAATGTCGGAGTCGGAGCTGGAGAAGACCATACTCGACTTCCTTGACGGAGAATACGATGTGCTGGTGAGCACAAGTATCATTGAGACTGGAGTGGATATTCCGAACGTCAATACGCTTATTGTCCATGATGCCGACAAAATGGGGCTATCGCAGCTCTATCAGCTGCGTGGACGTGTAGGACGCTCCAACCGGATTGCCTATGCCTATTTCACGTACCAGCGGGACAAGGTGCTGACTGAGGTCGCGGAGAAGCGCCTGCAATCTATCAAGGAATTTACGGAGCTTGGCTCCGGCTTCAAAATTGCCATGCGCGACCTTTCCATTCGCGGAGCGGGCAATCTGCTTGGTGCGGAGCAGCACGGGTTTATCGCTTCCGTCGGTTTCGATCTGTATTCGCAAATGCTGGCGGAAGAAATCCGCAAGCGTAAGGTTACTGTACTGGGAGAAGAGGATACTTCGCTGAAGCAGGGCAATACGGTCATTGATTTGTCCATTGATGCGTATCTTCCATCCGAGTATATTTACGACAGCATCCAGAAGATCGAAATTTATAAGAAGGTTGCGGCGGTTTCCACTTTTGAGGACGCTGGGGAACTGGAGGATGAGCTGCTTGACCGCTTCGGAGAATTGCCGGAGGCCGTAGTCAATCTGCTGTCCGTAGCCCGGCTCAAGGTATATGGAAAGCTCTATGGATTGGAATCGATGATCCGTCGTGGCGACGATGTTTCGTTGAACTTCCATGAAGGCAGCACCGGGGCCTTTGATACGGCCAAGCTTGCCAAAGTTGGAAATAGCTTCGAAAGACGTGTACAATTTGATAGGGATGCTAAAGCCAGTATCCGCATCAAGTCGAAGGATCTTGACGATAAGGCGCTGCTTGATCTGTTGGAGCAGTTTCTGGCTGCGGCTAAACAGTCTCTAAAATTGAAGGGAGAACTACATGATGTCGTTAAATAAAAAAAAATCCTGGAAAGTGCTGCTGGTCTCACTGGCAGCGGCTCTTTCCTTCTCTATGCTTTCTGCTTGCAGCAGCAACAACAATAATAAAAATAATAATGCAGCTGATGATAGCAGCACAGCGTACGCTACCTACAAAGGGGGAACCATTACTGAGAAGGAATTCTATTTAGACACCCGTGTCATGAAATTCCTCTCCCCGCAGCAGGCCCAGTACCTGGAGATTGATACCTTCAAGGAATCCATTCTGAACCAGGAAGTGGCCTTTGAGCATCTGGCCGGCAAGGCAACAGATGAGGCTAAGAAGCAGGCCGAGAAGGAAGCCGATGTGCAATTAGCTGATCTTAAGAGCCGTTTGGGTGACACCTATGATAGCTTACTGAAGGAGCAGAGTCTAAAGGAAGACGATGTGCGGACTTATATGGTGCGTGTGCTTACGGTTTATCAGGATATGCTGCTCAAAGTAACCGATGACCAAGTAAAGAAGGAATTTGAACTAATCAAAGGCGATTTCACTGTAGCTACTCTGCGTCAGGTGTTGATCGGACTGACTGACGCCAACAAAAAGGAGCGTACCGAGGAAGACGCACTTAAGCTGGCTAAGGAGGTAAAGGCTAAGCTTGACGGTGGAGCGGACTTTGCGGAAATCGCCAAGCAATACACCGACGATACCGCGTCCAAGGAAGCTGGCGGCCAGCTGAAAGAAGTATTGCTGGGCAATTATTTGGAGGAGTTCAAGGCAGCAGCCCAGACACTGCCGTTGAATACAATCAGTGATCCAGTACTAACAAAAGTGGGTTATTACATCATTAAGGTGGAGAGCCGCACAGAAGCAACCTTTGAGAAGCTGACCGATGAACAGAAGGAAGCAATCAAAAGCTCGCTGGCTTCGCAAAGCCTGGAGTCCTACCTCGAAAATAATCTGAAAGACCTGGAAATTAAAATCAATCTGCCGAAAAGCTCCGCTGCTGCCGCTGAGTCCGGAACAAACAGCGGAACTAAAGCTACAGAAGCTCCAAGTGCCTCACCAGCGGCTACAAAAGAAGCCAAATAAACCATTTGCACGGACAAGCCATCCTGACGCTTCAAAGCGAGGGATGGCTTTATTTTGTAAATTATAATGTATAATTATGTTAAAAATAGCGCATAACGGGGAGGGGTGCGCTGGAAGTCTGCGGATTAAGGATATTTAATGTTATACCTTCCAGAGGATGTATAAGGAACTGGGAAGAGATGAATACTATGGTCAGATATTACGATAAATCACTGGGATTATCCATTCCCATAATGGACAGTAGTTGGACCATACTTCTTAAGAAAGCGGGGCAACATGTGAAATGAAAGCTACTGGAATTGTACGCCGTATTGATGACCTCGGTCGAGTTGTTATCCCTAAAGAGATCAGACGCACACTACGTATTCGTGAAGGGGATCCGTTGGAAATTTTCGTCGATCGCGACGGTGAAGTCATACTGAAGAAGTATTCCCCGATTGGTGAGCTGGGTGATTTCGCCAAGGAATATGCAGAGTCGCTTTATGAAGGCACAGGGCATATTACAATGATTACTGACAGGGACACTTTTATCGCCCTTGCCGGAGGCTCCAAAAAGGATTATCTCGAGAAACAGGTGGGTGTGCTCCTGGAGAAGGTAATGGACAGCCGCAAGACCGTGCTCGAAACGAATGCAGGCAGCTATGACATCGGTAAAGATCATGCAGAATTAATATCGAGCTATGTAGCCGCTCCCATCATCTCCGGCGGGGACCCCATCGGTTGTGTAGTGCTTCTGAACAAGGATGATTCGGTAAAAATGGCGCAAATGGAAATCAAAATGGCCGAAACGGCAGCCGCTTTTTTGGGCAAGCAGATGGAGCAGTAACAGCTTTGATACTATGGACCCCGCTTTCCTTTTGGTATGATACAAAGGGAGGGCGGGGTTTTAGCGTTCCATTTTGGAAAAGATAAGAAGATGCGGATTGCAGAAAAATGCAGCCGTACGTGTAAATGCAAGCAAAACCGTTTCTACTTACGCGCCTCCATGCGTTATAATATAGAAATTCATCCCATTATGGCAGTTATCGCTGTAGAAGCAGGTACTTTTATGAAATCTGGTACACAAGGCTCTAAATTACTGCAAGGCGCATTTATTCTCAGCGCAGCAGCCATTCTCTCCAAACTGATTGGTACGCTGCAGAAAATTCCGCTGCAAAATCTGGGTGGAGACGCCGTGTTCGGTATATACAACACGGTTAATCCCCTGTACACGATGCTTATAACGATAGCGATGCTGGGTTTGCCGTCTGCAATCGCCAGATTCGTGGCCGAGTCCTCGGCCGACAGAGATGAAAGCGAAGGCCGGAGGGTTCTGCTGCTGTCAGCGGCCATTACAGTCATCAGCGGCCTTGTGATTGGGGCCCTTGCCTATCTTGGGGCTCCGGTTATCGCCGGGTGGGTCGGCAACTCCCATGTGATTCCCGCGCTGCGCTGCAGCGCATTAGGGCTTGCTGTTGTTCCGCTTATGGCCGCATTGCGCGGTTATTTTCAGGGACTGCATAATATGGTCCCTACCGCGGTGTCGCAGGTTGTCGAGCAGTCGGTGCGGGTAGCCGTCATGATCGCACTGCTGCTGTATCTGACCGGGAAGGGAGCAGACGCGGCCACCATCGCGGCGGGTGCGCTGATTGGTTCGGCTGGCGGCGGAGCGGCCGGTCTGATTGTCATGCTGCTGTATTGGCAGAATTACCGCCGCCGTGTGAGCGTAGCGCAGCAGTCGGCTGAGCTGGCGATATCAGCTGCCTCCGAAACCGCCTGGACCCGGAGTTCTGCTGCGGACACTGTCCGGGAGCAGACAGGAGCCAAGGCCCGCAAGCTGCTGGGCTATGGCATTCCAGTCATGCTCGGAACGCTGGCTATACCGCTTATCGGGCTGGTCGATGTATTTACCGTCCCCCGGTTGCTGTCGTCAACTGTCAGCGAAGCGGCGGCGATGGCGCAGTTCGGCATCTACAATCGCGGCCTGCCGCTTGTTCAGATGGTAACAATGCTGGCCACTTCGTTATCAGTGGTCTTCATCCCGGCACTCGCGGAGGCGAAGCACCGCGGAGATCTCGGGCTGATCCAGACCCGCTGCAGCCTGTCGCTGCGCTGGTTCTGGCTGCTGGGCCTGGCCGCTTCGGTTGGCCTGGCCGTCCTTGCAGAGCCGGTCAATGTGGCTCTGTACGGTGATGCTGCCGGCAGCGGCACGATGACCTGGCTGGCCTTTACCGCCGCTGGCGGTACGGTCAGCATCATCTCCGCCGCGCTGCTGCAGGGCCTGGGCGCCGTGCGCGCGCCGGCGGTACATCTCTTGGCGGCCGCGGTGCTCAAGGCGGCCCTTAACCTGCTGCTGATTCCGCAGCAGGGCATTACCGGCGCAGCCATCGCCAGCGTGGCCGCGCATCTCTTCGCAGCAGCGCTGAATGTGCTGCTGCTGCACCGTATGGGCCATCTGCGGCTGCGCTTCGCAGATGCCCTGGTGAAGCCCGCGCTGCTGCTCGCGGGCCTTGGCCTGGCCGCCGCAGCTGTAAGCCTCGGCGTTGGCAGTGCGGCCGCAGCCGCCGGCTTCGGCGGCGGGCGAACCGCAGCCCTGGCGCAGAGCCTGCTCGGCGTGCTGGCAGGCTGCGCCGTCTTCGCCGCCGGCGCTGTTGCCCTGCGGCTGCTCAGCGAAAGCGAGCTGCGCCAGCTTCCGGGCTTTGGCCCGCGGCTTGCGGACAAGCTGAAGAAGCTGCGCCTGTTCCCTTAAGGCGCAGCTAGGTGTTCCAACCGTTATCTCTTAAGCATGAGATTACTATATTGCAGTACATACAAAGCTGCCTTAGCCACAGCGGCAAGGCAGTGCAGAAGGAGTGGAGACAGGTATGAGCGCAACATTAACCGTGGTTGGCCTCGGTTCCGGCAATCCCGACCGGCTGACCCTGGGCATTATCAAGAAGCTGCAATCCGCATCCGCCGTTTATGTCCGGACCGCAGAGCATCCGGTGATGGCGGCTTTAACAGAGCTTGAAATAGCTTCCCAGTCCTTTGACGGGCTGTATGAATCGCTGTCCTCGTTTCCTGAGGTGTATGAAGCCATTACGGCGAAATTAATCGAGGAAGCGCGTTCCGCACCGCAGGGTACGGAAATTGTCTATGCCGTCCCGGGGCATCCCATGGTTGCAGAATCGGCGGTATCCCTGCTGCGGGAGCGCTGCCCGGGCGCGGGAGTAGAACTGCACATTCTCGGCGGGGAGAGCTTTCTCGATGAGGCATTTGTACGGCTTGGCTTCGACCCGATTGAAGGGTTTCAGCTTCTGGATGCTTCCGGTATCCGCAGTTCCCAGCTTCAGCCGGAGCTGCATACGCTGATCGGCCAGGTCTACGACAGCTTCACGGCTTCCGAAACCAAGCTCTGTCTGATGGATTGTTATCCGCCGGAGTATGAGGTAATCGTAGGGCATGCTCTTGGAGTGGATAAGGAAGAACGTATTCTCCGGGTACCGCTGTATGAGCTGGACCGTCTGGAAGGGTACGGCAATCTCTCGCTGATTTATGTTCCGGCAAACTGCGCGGAAAGTGCACGAAAACGCACATTTGCCCGCTTGCATGAAATTGTCGATACGTTGCGCAGTCCGGAAGGGTGTCCATGGGACCGGGAGCAGACGCATGAATCACTGCGCAAAAATCTGATTGAGGAAACCTATGAGGTTCTGGAAACAATCGATGAGGATGATCCGGACCATATGAAGGAAGAGCTGGGCGACCTGCTGCTGCAGATCATGCTTCATTCCCAGATGGAGGAGGAGCAGGGCACCTTTAATGTCTATGATGTCATTGAAGGATTGAATGACAAGCTGATCTTCCGCCATCCGCATGTCTTCGGCGATAAGAATGCTGCAGATGCCGAGGAAGCGCTCCAGAACTGGGAGGGCATGAAGGCTGAGGAAAAACGGCTTAAGGGTGTAAAACCGGAAGCAGAATCCGCGCTGAGCGGTGTTCCCCGTGATTTGCCTGCGCTGATGAAGGCCTACAAACTGCAGAAAAAGGCCTCCAAAGTAGGATTCGATTGGGACAACGTTGGCGATGTGCTGGCTAAAATCCGCGAAGAGATTGATGAGCTTCAGGAGGCTATCGAATCCGGCGCACCGGCGGAGGAGCAAATGCTGGAGCTGGGGGATCTGCTGTTCGCCGCGACCAATGCCGCACGCTTCATCGGAGCGGATCCTGAAGAGGCGTTGACCCGCACCAACCGCAAGTTTGTATCTAGATTCCAATATATTGAGGAGCAGCTGCTAAGCCGGAATACCCGTCTATTGGACAGTAGTCTAGAAGAGATGGAAGCGTTGTGGCAGGAGGCTAAGATCAAGGAGCGAAAACAATAGATTCTGAGCATCCTCTAATATAGGATAGGCGCTTTCTCCGCCTTTTGCAGTATAGGGGCCGTAAGAAGAGGCAATGATGTGAATGGGGCTTAACTCTCTGGTTTGGAATGCTGTGAGAGGTTTATAATGTAATAGTGCCTGAGCCTGGACTGCTCTCTTAATTTTTTTAAAATCGAGTGTTTGCGGCAGGAATTTCGGGCGGCATCCAGAATATCTTAAAGACGAAATGACGATTTGCGGCATATCTTAGCAGCTTATCGCGTTTCATTTATTTTTTTGTATCCTAGGAGGAACTTCAAATTATGAACAAGACAGATTTGGTAAACAACATTTCCGAAAAAAGCGGATTGGCAAAGAAAGATGTAGAAACCGTATTGAACGGCGTGCTGGGCGAAATTACAGATGCTCTGTCCAAAGGCGATAAGGTCCAATTGATCGGCTTCGGTACTTTCGAAACCCGCAAACGTTCCGGCCGCACCGGCCGCAACCCGCAATCGGGCACACCTATTGAAATTCCTGAATCCACTGTACCGGCCTTCAAGGCTGGCAACAAGCTTAAAGAAGCCGTCAACTAATGCGCCTGGACAAATTCCTGAAGGTATCCCGTTTGATTAAGCGCCGCACTGTGGCTAAAGATGTGTCCGAACAGGGCCGGGTGCTGATTAACGGGAAGGAATCGAAACCGAGCAGTACGGTAAAGATCGGCGACGAGATTACAGTGCAATTCGGTCAAAAGCTAGTAACGGTCAAAGTGGAGAAACTGGTGGAAACGACCCGCAAGGACGAGGCCGCCGGTATGTATACGCTGCTCCGTGAAGAGCCTGTTGCCAAAAGCAGCGGTCTCGACTGGTAAAAGCGCTGTAAGGATAAGCAGATCACAAGTAAGAGGGTGTTCCTGATGCCAGAAATGGCCGGAACACCCTCTTTGTTTTTAATAATAATAGAACTCCGTTGGCTTCTTGCATGAGCTCTATTGGTCTTTTGAAATTCTAAAAGCCTCTGTTCTATAACCTCTCCTTCCACCATAGATTAGAAACAAGAAGGAGGGGTACATGCTATGATCGAGCCAGTCAAAGTCAATAAACAGCACGATCTGCACATGCGCAGTCGCAAGCAATTGGAGATAACAGGCGTGCAGAATGTGGAGAGCTTCGACAGCGAGGAGTTTCTGCTACGCACGGAACTTGGCCATCTCACCATTCGCGGAAATCATTTACATATCAAGAATCTAAGTCTGGAGAATGGGCTTTTGTCTCTGGAGGGCAATGTCCATTCCCTGATTTACCTTGATCCCGGAGCGCAGAGTAAAAACAAAGGCATCCTCGGCAAACTGTTTAAATGAATCCCGCGATTCAGTGGATCACCCTGCTTTACATGATGCTGGCCGGCACAGCCATGGGACTGGCCTATGACAGCTACCGGGTGCTGTCGCTGAAATTAAGCTTTCCCAAATGGCTGAATGCGCTGCTGGATCTGCTGTATTGGATGTGGGCGGCACTCCTCGTCTTCCGGATGCTTTATGCCGGAAATCAGGGACAATTGAGGTTTTATGTCTTTCTTGGCCTCTTTCTAGGCGTATGGATTTATTTTTTACTCTTCAGTGTTACGGTGCGGCATTTTGTGGTAATGTTAATTCAGTCGATTCAGTATACGTGCAGGCTGCTATGGAGAGCTGTAGAAATCGTAATAGGCATGCCGCTTCGCTGGCTTTGGCGCCTCCTGAGGGGGACGCTGCTGCTCTTGGGCCGGATCCTGTTATTTATCCTGAAGCTGCTGCTGCGTCTAACGAAGCCAATTTGGGTACTTCCAGTAAGATGGATCTCTCCGCCATTGTCCCGGCTCTATCACAGTGCCTGGATGGTGAGATTGTCTGAGTGGTTGACCGCATGGTGGAAACGCTGAGATTGAACTGGGGGTAGGCTGCATGAACAGATTTTCTGCAGAAGAGAAGAGTAGCAATAACAAAGGCTTGGCTGCAGGCACGAAGAGAAGAAGATTCCTATGGGCGGTCATGGTTACAGTTTTTTTGGGCTGGGCCGGTTATATTTTCTTTGCCCAGAGTGCGGCAATTGCGGACAAGAGTGAACAGCTGGCCAAGAAGCAGGCGAGCAGCGAGGGAGTTACGGCTTCCCTCAATCAACTGAAATACGAAGTGTCGCGACTTAACGACGACGAGTATATCGGCCAATTGGCGCGTAAATGGTACAATATGTATCCGTTAGGGGAACAGCCTATTCGTCCCGAGCAATCAGGGCAATAAAGCAGGCCAAAAGAGGCTTTCGCTGTGTTGCCTTGCTTTGCTCTTTACTGTATAATCAAATCACCGCAGACTGGATGGACTTTATATTCGTCTGTATATTTTTAAGGGAGGATCATTTTATTCTATGGCAATTGAAGTGGGCACCAAGTTAGAAGGCAAGGTGACAGGCATCACGCATTTCGGAGCATTTGTGGATCTGTCAGGAGGTGTCACAGGTCTCGTTCACATTTCGGAAATCGCCGATAACTATGTCAAGGATGTTAACGATCATTTAAAGATTGGTGATGTAGTAACTGTCAAGGTGATCAACGTTGACAAGGACGGCAAGATCGGGCTTTCCATCAAGCAGGCTGTAGATAAGCCGGCATCGGAAGTACGTCCCCCTAGAGCTCCAAGACCAGAACGTCCAAGCGGTGGAGACCGTTTCGGCGGCGGTGGCGGCAGTGGTGGTGGCGGCGGCGGCGGTGGTGGTGGTTTCAATCGTGAACGGGGAGGGCGTCCATTCAAGCCTGCAGCCGGTAAACCTTCATTCGAGGATAAAATGTCACGCTTCCTGAAAGACAGCGAAGAACGGATATCTTCGATCAAGAAGAACACAGAAGGAAAGCGCGGAGGCCGTGGAGCCAAACGCGTATAATCTACTTGCACATCATAAATAACCGCAGGGGCTTTCGCCCTTGCGGTTTTTTTGTCGGTGCCCGGCAAATTGCCGACAGCATCTATCTCATTCTCACATAACACCAGAGCAATCGCTGACGAAAATCTGCCGCTGGCCTCTGCACAGTTTTGCGGCAATCCGCTGGTCGAGTCTATCAATCCAATGCCCCGCATGGGATCGAGAGGCTTCGCGGGTGCTTTGTCGGGACAGGCTTTTTTGTCGGAAATTTTTTACAGTTTGCTCTCTGTTTCTGACAAACTTTCTTAAGACCCCCGCTATATAATGAGAACCATAAATTCTTAAACGGGTGGTGCAGAGGAATGAATAAAAGCAATGTGGTCAATTTGCCGGAGTGGACAAAAGCGGGAAGCAAAGACAAGGTGCAGAAGGAAGCCTGGGGCATGCGTCTAAAGAGCTGGGGTATGAATCAACCGCTGCTTCAGTTTCTAACAGTGAAGAAATGGATGCTGCTGTTGAGCTTAATGGGCTTTATGCTGGGACGGGCAATGATTTTGGACGAGCTGTCACCCTTTGCTGTAGCTTACTTTGCTGTCATTGTGTTTATGCGTAAAGACTCTATACTTCCGGTGGCTGCAGCCACGATCCTCGGCAGTCTGTTCACCCCGTTCCCCGGAGCAGTAGTGATTGCCGCAGAGCTAATTATCTTCTACCTGCTGTACAAAGGTTTTGAGAGCTTCCAGCGGATTGATCTATCCTATGCGCCGCTGATGGTATTCGTATCCTCATTTATGGTCGGACTGTTCCGGATTATCATGGGTCCCTCCCTTACCTGGTACCCGCTGATGATGGCGACACTCGATGCGCTGCTTGGCTTTGTGCTTACACTGGTATTTTTGCAGGCGCTTCCTTTGTTTACTTACAAGCAAAGGAGCCGGGCGCTGCGGAATGAAGAAGTTCTCTGCTTAATTATTCTGCTGGCTTCCGTCATGACCGGCCTTGTGGGCTGGACCATAAACGGCTTGTCGCTGGAACATATTCTGTCACGCTTTCTTATTCTGTTGTTTGCTCTCGCCGGGGGAGCTCCGCTCGGTGCTGCCGTCGGGGTAGTCACCGGACTGATCCTCAGCCTGGCTGATATCGGAGCCATTTATCAGATGAGTCTCCTGGCTTTCTCCGGAATGCTGGCCGGGATGATGCAGTCCGGGCGCAAAGGGGCAGTCTCGATCGGGATGCTGCTGGGCTCGACTATACTTTCGGTCTACTTCCTGGGCCCGGGTGATGTGATGGCCTCAACTTGGGAGACTTGCGCTGCAGTGTTGTTGTTTCTTCTAACACCAAAGGGGATTATTTCTGCCATCGCCAAATATGTGCCGGGCACACCGGATCACAGCCGGTCACAGCATGAATATGCCAGAAGAGTGAGAGATATTACAGCAGACCGGGTAACCCAGTTCTCGCAGGTATTCCAGCAGCTGTCGAGCAGCTTCGGGCAGATTCCCCGGGCTGGAGAAGCCGGTAAAAGTGAACGTGAAATGGAAGACTTCATGAGTACCGTAACTGAGGGTGCCTGCGCCGGCTGTATCCGGCGTTCGCATTGCTGGGACACGAAGTTTTATCAGACGTACAGGTATATGACAGATATGATGACGACCGTAGAAGAATGCCCGGATATCACCGCAGCCCAGCTTCCGCCCGAGTGGAGCCGGATTTGCGGCAAGACAGGGGAGGTACTGGAAGTGATGAAGGGCCAGTATGAGCTATACCAGCATGATATGCGCTGGAAAAGACAAATATACGACAGCCGCCAATTTGTTGCCGAGCAGCTTTCGGGTGTATCTCAGGTGATGGAGGACCTGGCGAAGGAGATCAAACGTGAAGGCCAGGCAATGTACCGGCAGGAGGCCCAGATCCGCGAGGCGCTGGAGAAGCTGGGGTTGTCCATTCATTCGATTGAGATTTTAAGCCTCGATCCCGGCCGGGTAGAAATAGAAGTGGTTCATGCTTATACCCGCGGTTTTGATGAGTGCCGCAAGATGGTTGCGCCGCTGTTGTCCGATATTCTGGAGGAGAATATTGCAGTCGTAAGTGAAACGGCGGTGCATCCCCGCGAGGGATTGTCGATGGTCACCTTTGGATCTGCCAAAGCTTATGAGGTGAATACCGGAGTGGCAGGGGCGGCCAAGGGAGGCGATATGTTCTCCGGCGACAGCTTCAGTACCGTAGAGCTTGGAAATGGCACATTTGCTGTGTCCATCAGTGACGGGATGGGTAACGGAGAGCGGGCCCGGATGGAGAGCAGTGCCGCATTGTCCATGCTGGAGAAGCTGCTGCAGTCCGGTATGGACGAGAAGCTGGCGGTAAAGTCCGTCAATTCCATTCTGCTGCTGCGTTCTCCGGATGAGTTCTATGCGACGGTGGATATGGCGCTAATCGACCAGTATTCGGCGCATACCACTTTTATGAAAATCGCGTCTGCGCCTTCCTTTATCCGCCGGGGGAGCGAAGTCATCCCGATTACTTCGAGCAATCTTCCGATCGGAATCATAAAAGACATTGAGGTGGATTTGATCAGCATGCAGCTGCGTCCGGGTGATATTCTCATTATGATGACCGATGGTATTTATGATGCGCCCGGATATGCCGTTAATAAAGAGATATGGATGAAGCGGTTAATCCAGGAGCTGGAGGGAGATGATCCTCAGGATATGGCCGACAGCCTGCTGGAAAAGGTTATCCGTTATCAAGGCAATGAAATCCATGATGATATGACCATTGTCGTCAGCCGGGTCGATCATTATCATCCGGAGTGGTCCAGCCTGCATATGCCTGGCATCGGCCGGATGGAGCGGCCGCGGACGGTCAGCTAGTAAGGTAATCTATCATCTAACTCACGTTATTCTTTCGTGAGCTATATATGGAAGCAATGGAGGATCCTAATTCGGCGGGGCCTTATTTACCTGCCGCCCTTTGCACCGCCCCGTTTCAAAAGCTGCTGGCTCAGCAGGCTTAATCACAGATTTTTACTAGAGTGAAATACGGAACGGAGAGGAATTTTGGAGCTGGAGAAGCGTTAGCGTTCGCCTTTGTCCTCCGATTTCAACCGCAAATGCGGTTCTAATCAAGAAATCTGAGGACAACAGCGATCGGAAGCCCAAAAGTTCCTCGGAGTGGCGCATTTTCAACAACTTTTTAAATCTCTGTTTTTCCTGCTAAGCGGCGTTTGAAATCTCTCAACCTTGGATATGCTAGAAACAGATAACAAGGCAAAGGGGAGTGAACGGTCATGAAGCAAATTCTGCTCATTACGGACGGATGTTCCAATGTGGGGGAGAGTCCGGTGATGGCTGCGGCGCATGCCCGGCAGGAGGGAATCACCGTTAACGTGGTTGGCGTGGTCGATTACGGAACCATTGGCGAGCTGGGAAGCCGGGAGATTTCTGATATTGCCAAAGCAGGGGGAGGACTGAGCCGGATTGTCGGAACGCCGCAGCTGGCGCAGACCATCCAGATGATGACCCGCAAAACTGTGGTTCAGACCATTCAGCAGGCGGTTAATAAAGAGGTAAAAAAAATACTCGGCGAAGGCTCGCTGGAAGAGCTGCCGCCATTGAAACGTTCGCAGGTCGTTACCGTCGTAGATGAGCTGACAGAAACCTCGCCGCTGCGCATCGCACTGCTGATTGACGCAAGCGCAAGTATGAAGCCTAAACTGGGTGCCGTAGAGGATGCCATCCGTGATTTGGCCCTCAGCCTGGAAGCGCGGGAAGGAAGCAGTGAGATTTCCGTGTTCCATTTTCCCGGGCGCTCGAGCAGTGAGGAGGCCATGCTGGATATGGACTGGACGAGCAATGTGTCGGAGGTCCGCTCGCTGTTCTCCAAGCTGAAAATGAGGGGAGCCACGCCTACAGGACCGGCTATTTTCAAGGTGCTCGAACATTACCGTTGTGATACACTGGATGAACACCGTGACCGCCTTCCGGGCAGGGATCACGATGAAAGAGAAGGGATGATTGGTGGGTATGTCGTCTAATCCGCCCTACCCTGTCGGCACCGTTATTAGCGGCAAATGGCGGGGGAACCGTTATGTCATTGAACGGATGCTGGGAAGAGGGGCCAATGGAACCGTATATCTCGTGCAAAGAGAAGGCAGACGGGAGCGGTATGCGCTCAAGATCGGAAACGATACACTTGAGCTGCAGTCAGAAATCAATGTGCTGACCTCGCTGCAATCCTGCCGGAAGCGAAGTGAGTTTCGCGCCCGCCGTGAATCCGCGCTGTCCTCTTACCTGCTGGAGTCGGATGATTTCAAAGATGGAGAGCATACCCCTTTTTATGTGATGCGTTACGTTGAAGGTAAACAGCTGCACCATTTTTTGGTCAAAAACGGGATCTCCTGGCTGGGGCTGGTAGGACTGAAGCTGTTAGAGAAGCTGCAGACGCTGCATGAATGCGGTTTTGTGTTTGGTGATCTCAAGCCCGAGAATGTAATGGTATCCGATTACGGCGAAGCCGAACTGATCGACTATGGCGGCGCAAGTCCCATGGGACGCAGTGTGAAGCAATTTACCGAGTGGCATGACCGCGGATTCTGGAATGCAGGCAGCCGTACCGGCGACGAGAATTATGATCTGTTTGCTTTTGCCGTTCTCTGCCTTCGTTTGCTTAATGAAGACGGGCTGAAAGCCGCTGCCCAGCAGCTGCCGCAGACAAGAAGCGTCGATGAACTGATTAAGCTGGCCAAAAGTTTGCCCGACAGGAAGCTCTCCTCTTGGCTATGTCTTGCACTGAAAGGCGGATTTCCCGGTTCCGCGCAGGCTGCTGAGATCTGGAAGATTCATATATACGGAACGCGCAAACAGCCGAAGGATGCCATGGCGACCCCGCGCTGGCTAAAAAGTGCGTTTGGGTTATCGTTATTTGTGCTGGCTTTTACGATTTATTGGGTATTGCGTTTTTGATCTCATACATATACCGGAATGCTTGCCATACCGGTCAAAGATTGTGTAAATGATAGGGCAAGAAAGGGAGCACCGTATGGAGCAAATGAATGAGCTTGTGGAATCCGTAATGGAGTCTGCAGACGAGCACGGGCTGTGGGCGCCCCATGACACCATAGTAGTCGCAGTTTCCGGAGGGCCGGACTCTGTGGCTCTTTTGCGTATTCTGCATGAAATATCCGTGAACCGGATACCGCTAAACCTGGTATGTGCCCATGTGAACCACGGGTTCAGAGCCGAGTCCGTTGAGGAGGCGGAGTTCGTCCGGCAAATGGCCGGGGAGCTGGGGGTGCCTTTTGAGCTGGCCGAGTTTGATATCCCTTCCCTTGCCAAAGGCAGCGGGCTTGGCCCCGAGGGGACGGCACGCGAGAAACGCTATCAGTTTCTGATCGAGACCGCGCACCGCTATGGCGCACGCTCCGTTGCACTGGCACATCATGCCGATGATCAGGCGGAGACGGTGCTTATGCGACTGTTGCGGGGCAGCGGACCTTCCGGCCTGGCCGGAATGCGCTGGAAGAGGACAGAAAAAAAGGTGGAACTCATCCGCCCCTTCCTGCGTATTAACAAAACGGCTCTTGTCGGGTTATGCCGGGATGAAGGGTTTCCCTATGCCGAAGATGCCAGCAATCTGCTGACCAAATACAAGCGGAATGTCATCCGGCTGGAGGTGCTGCCTTCACTGGAAAAGTACAACCCGAAAGTCAAACAGTCGCTTCTGCAATTGTCCGAAATTGTCGGAGCCGAAGATGAATTTATGGAGGCGAACGCAGCAAAATGCTTCGATGAGCTGGTTTTGATGAAGCATGGAAAATACACCTTTAAGAGAGCTTTGTTCGCGGCCATACCCTCCGCTTTACAACGGCGTTTGATTAAACTAATATTAAATTATCTGTCGGCGGATTCATCGACCCTGGATTTTTCCAAGATCGAGGCTGTACGCCGGGGGACGCTGCAGGAACACCCCACCGTATGGAGTTTGGATTTGGGTGGAGGTCTGATCTGTGTGCGGCAATATGATACAATTTTGTTCTCGTCCAAGCCTCCGCAGCGGAAGGTAAGTTATACATATCGGCTGTCTTTGCCTCATTCCCGGCTTTTGCTGACGGAAATAGGAAAAGTAATGACGATGACGGTGCTGGAGAAAGAAACTTTTTTAGTACAGGGGGAGGACTATGGGAAGATGTCGGCCTGGTTTGACAGCGATGAGCTGGTCCTGCCGCTGACCATTCGTTCCCGATTGCCTGGAGATACCATAAGGGTTATGGGATTAAACGGAAGCAAAAAGGTAAAAGATATTTACATTGATGATAAAATACCTTCTTCCGAACGCTCTGAGATTCCCCTCGTTTGTGATGGTTTGGGCAATATCGTCTGGATTCCGGGCGTAAGGCGCTCGATGCATGCCGCAGTAGGGCGGCACACGGCCTCGGTTCTTCTCTTGTCTCTGGAGGACATGGAGCAGCACGAAGAAGCGTAATGGTCGAAGTAAGTCTTTCATAGTATAACTTAGGAGGTTCGCAAGTTGCAGAACGATATTCAAGAAATCTTGATCAGCGAAGAAGAAATCCAACAAAGAATCAGGGAGCTCGGCGCCCAGCTGAGCGCAGAATATGCAGGACGTACGCCATTGGTAATTTGTGTGCTGAAAGGCGCGTTTATCTTTATGGCAGATTTGGTTAAAGTCATTACAGTACCTGTTGAGATGGATTTCATGGCTGTATCCAGCTATGGGGCATCCACCAAATCTTCCGGTGTGGTCAAAATCATCAAAGATTTGGATGCGTCAGTTGAAGGACGCGATGTTCTGATCGTCGAAGACATCATCGACAGCGGTCTTACACTCAGTTATTTAATTGAAATGCTTCAAGGACGCAACGCTGCTTCCATTTCTGTGGTTACCCTGTTTGATAAACCGACAGGACGCACCGTTAATCTCGAAGCTGCCTATACCGGCTTTGTGATTCCTGATGCTTTTGTAGTCGGCTACGGACTCGACTATGCCGAACTGTATCGGAACCTCCCTTACGTCGGTGTACTGAAGCCTGAAATTTATTCCAAATGAGCTAATCGACAGCCTTAGATCCACGGATCAGATTTCCGGACCTCTGAGCATTTGAGGACTCTGGGCAGGCTATGGTACAATAACTTGAGCGTTGTGAGAGGAGGTAGGGGATGAATCGGTTCATCCGGAATTCTGGTTTTTATTTGATTTTATTTTTAGTCGTGGTGGGCATTGTCCAGTTTGTGAGCAATGGAAATGAATCCGCCGATTTCCCTAGATACGATGAATTAAGGCAGGAATTGAAAGACAATAATGTGAAGAGTATGACGATTCAGTTTGAAGGCAATGCTTTTGCCGTTACTGGTGAATATAGAGAGCAGCCGTCAGATGCCAAATCGAAAAATTTCTCCACATTTGTTCCTCCTACAGACAAGGCCCTTGATGAGCTTATTGGAGCCAGCGAAGTCAACGGTGTAGAGCTGGTTACGAAAAAAATGGAAGGTGACAGCATTTGGCTGACATTCCTTTCTTCCATCATTCCGCTGGTTATTATGTTCATCCTGTTCTTCTTCCTGTTCAATCAGGCACAGGGTGGCGGCGGCAAAGTAATGAATTTCGGCAAGAGCAAGGCCCGGTTATATAATGAAGAGAAGAAGAAAATCAGCTTTGAGGATGTTGCAGGCGCTGATGAAGAGAAGCAAGAGCTGGTGGAAGTCGTGGAATTCCTCAAGGATCCGCGTAAATTCGCAGCTGTAGGCGCACGTATTCCTAAAGGGGTTCTCCTTGTAGGTCCTCCAGGGACTGGTAAAACCTTGCTGGCCCGTGCAGTTGCCGGTGAAGCAGGAGTTCCGTTCTTCAGTATTTCCGGTTCCGACTTTGTGGAAATGTTCGTAGGTGTCGGTGCTTCCCGTGTACGTGACTTGTTCGAAAATGCCAAGAAGAATGCACCATGTATCATCTTTATTGATGAGATCGATGCAGTGGGACGTCAGCGCGGCGCCGGACTTGGTGGCGGACATGATGAACGTGAACAGACACTTAACCAATTGCTTGTAGAAATGGACGGTTTCGGCGGCAACGAAGGCATTATTATTGTCGCAGCTACCAACCGTGCAGATATACTTGACCCGGCATTGCTTCGTCCGGGACGTTTCGACCGTCAAATTACGGTTGACCGCCCAGATGTTAAAGGCCGTGAAGCTGTACTTAAAGTTCACTCCCGCAACAAGCCGCTTACGAAAGACGTAAGACTTGATGTTATCGCCAAACGCACTACCGGATTTACCGGTGCCGATCTGGAGAACCTGCTGAATGAAGCGGCTCTGCTCGCTGCACGCCGCAACCGCAAGGATATTACCATGCGTGAGGTAGATGAAGCGATTGACCGTGTAATTGTAGGTACCGAGAAGCGCAGCCGCGTGATCAGCGACCGTGAGAAGCGTATTGTAGCTTACCACGAAGCCGGTCATACGATTGTCGGTTACTTCCTGGAACATGCAGACATGGTTCACAAAGTTACGATTATCCCGCGCGGACGCGCAGGCGGATATGTCATTATGCTTCCTAAAGAAGACCGCATGCTTGTTACGAAGCAGGAATTGCTTGATAAAGTAACCGGACTCCTCGGTGGACGTGTTGCCGAAGAGATGTTCATCGGTGAAATCGGCACAGGCGCATACAGCGACTTCCAACAGGCTACGCGTATTGTCCGCAGCATGATTATGGAATACGGTATGAGTGATAAGCTGGGACCTATGCAGTTCGGTACATCCCAAGGCCAGGTCTTCCTGGGCCGCGATATCGGGCATGAGCAGAACTACAGTGATTCCATCGCTTATGAAATCGACCAGGAGATGCAGAACTTTATCCGCAGCAGCTATGAACGCTGCCGGGAGCTGCTTACCAAGCACTCCAAGGAAATGCACCTCATTGCCAACACCTTGCTTGAGAAAGAAACGCTGGAACTGGATCAGATTAGAGAATTGATCGAGCAAGGCTATCTGACTGAAGATGGTAAACCGGAAGAGACTCCGGGTGTGACACACGAAGCCGGCGAACCAGTTATTGATTCTATCGGTGATGTGCGTGTCCGCATTCAAGGCAAGGACGACACCTCTTCTACAATTCCTGATCTGACCAAGGATATTCCGAATAATCCGGAGTCCGGGGATGGAAATGATTCTAACGACGGCAATAAAGACGGCGGCGGAGGCCTCGTCTAAAGAGCCCCTTAACTGAATGAAGCTACGCAAGCTCGTCCGGAGAACCTTAAAGTTCTCCGGATTTTTTTCGCCTTTAGGCTTCCTGCCGTACAGCTTGATCGACTCCCGGTTACATTGACAGAGGGTGGAACCTTGTGTACATTAGTGATTAAATATTAAATAATGGATAACTATCTATAGCAGAGCTGAGTGGCTGTGCAGATCCGCAAGGAACATATAATCTATTCGAATGTAGAGCCGGCTTACGCCGTGAAGAAATAAGGGGGAGAACTAACCGTGGAAGCTCTGGCGCTTGAGCGCAAGCAGGAACAAAATCGCGAACTTCGTGTGCGCCTCGAACAGCTGAAAAAAGAACGGAATGCAATCATTTTGGCTCATTATTATCAGCGTGATGAAATTCAGGAGGTTGCCGATTTTCGGGGGGACTCTTTTTTACTCGCTCAAAAGGCAGCGGAGACCGATGCGGAAGTGATTGTCTTCTGCGGTGTTCATTTCATGGGGGAAAGCGCTAAGATTCTGGCGCCTAACAAAACTGTGCTTATTCCTGATGAACGCGCCGGTTGTCCGATGGCCGATATGGTCAATGTAGATGGCTTGCGCAAGCTGAAAGCACAGCATCCGAATGCTAAAGTGGTGACTTATATCAACTCGTCGGCTGAAATTAAAGCAGAGACTGATATTTGCTGTACCTCTGCCAACGCTGTGAAGGTCATCGAATCACTCGATGCGGAAGAAATTATCTGGGTGCCGGATAAGAATCTGGGCCAATATGTCCAGGATCAGACGGGCAAGAAGCTGATTATCTGGGAAGGCTATTGCAACACTCATGATATGCTTACCGTTAAAGATGTAGTGGAAATGAAAGCAAAATATCCGGAAGCCGAGTTTGTGGTGCATCCGGAATGCCGTCCTGAAGTGGTTGCCATGGGCGATTATGTAGGCAGCACCACCTCGATTCTTGAATATTGCCGGAAATCGGACCGCCGGCAGTTCATTGTTGGGACAGAAGACGGTACCGGATACCAGCTCCGCTTGGATAGTCCGGATAAGGAATTCCATTTTGCAACGAAATTTCTTGTATGCCCTAATATGAAAGTCAATAATTTAAAGAAACTGGTCAAATGCCTGGAGACGATGAAGCCGCAGATTTACGTACCGCCCGCTGTCGCCGACAAAGCCAGAACTTCCCTAGAGCGCATGCTACAAGTCCGGTAGCATGCGCTACTCTTTCGTTGAAACAGGTGAAAAGCGGTCATGATTCCACAGTATTTGGTTGATTTCGACCTTCGCGAGCTTCCTACAATAAAGACGGATTGCATTGTTATCGGTTCAGGTATCGCCGGATTGTTCACGGCTATTAAAGCGAGTGAAGACCGGCATGTCATTATGATTACTAAAAAATCGCTGATGGAGAGCAATACTAGATATGCTCAGGGAGGAATTGCCGCTGTAATAGCCGAAGATGACTCTCCGGCATATCACCGGCAGGATACACTAATGGCCGGTGCAGGGCTCTGCTCCTCGGCTGCTGTTGATGTATTGGTGAATGAAGGACCGGGCGGGGTGCATGAGCTGATCCGGCTCGGCACCGTATTTGATAAGGAAGATGGCATATTAGCTTTGACTCAAGAAGGAGCACACAGCCACCGCCGGATTCTGCATGCCAACGGGGATGCTACGGGCTTTGAAATTGTGCGTGCACTCTCTGAACAGGTTACTGAACATGACAATATAGAGGTATGGGATGATCATTATGTCATTGATCTCGTTACCGAGGGCGGCGAATGCCTTGGGGCACTGGTACAGCGGCCGGGCGGAGGCAGATTGTTCCTGCAGGCTGATGCAACGATTCTATGCTCCGGGGGGGCGGGACAATTGTACCGCTATACTACTAATCCGGAAGTTGCGACCGGAGACGGCGTAGCCATTGCTTACCGGGCCGGAGCCCATGTGCGTGACATGGAATTTATCCAATTCCATCCGACGGCGCTTAGTTATCCGGGAGCCCCGAGGTTTCTGATCTCGGAAGCGGTACGCGGCGAGGGAGCCGTGCTGCGCAATATCAATGGAGAGCGGTTCATGGAACGATATCACGAGCTGCTGGAACTGGCACCCCGCGATATCGTGGCCCGGGCCATTGTCAGTGAGATGGAGCTGACCAAATCAACGTTTGTCTATCTGGATATTACGCATGAATCGGCCGATATGGTCAAACATCGTTTTCCCACGATATATGAGACATGTATGGGCTACGGACTGGATATTACAACGGACTGGATTCCCGTGGCTCCTGCTGCGCATTATATGATGGGGGGCATTAAGACCGATCTCAACGGAGAGAGCAATATCTCCCGTTTATTCGCCTGCGGTGAGGTGTCTTCCACCGGGGTGCATGGAGCCAACCGCTTGGCGAGCAATTCTTTGTCCGAGGCCATTGTGTTCGGACGGCGGATTATTGAACGCATTCGCCAGCTTCCTCCGCTCCGGCGGGAGACGATTTCGGCAGGCAGTCAGCAAGGCCGTGTTGAGTCTCCTACACAAGCTATTGTGGAGCGGCGGCTTAAGCTGCAGAAGGTAATGGTCCGTTACGCCGGATTGCGGCGGAATGAGGAGATGTTGTCCAAGGGGCTGGAGGAATTGAAACGGCAGCTGCCGATTTTTGCTTCGGCGCTGACCAAACGTGAGGAGTACGAGTTCGCCAATATGCTAACCTGCTGCCTGCTGATTACGGAATCGGCTTTGGCGCGGGAGGAGAGCCGCGGAGCACATTACCGTGAAGACTATCCGCTGCGAAATGATGCAGAGTGGCAGAAACATCTGCTCCAGATTCGCGAACTGGGAATAGTGGAGGAATTAAGTGATGATGTTTAATGGATATAATGAAGAGCTGGTACAGGCAATTAAAGGCTGGCTGCAGGAGGATGTCGGCTCCGGGGATATAACGACCCGTACGACGATACCTGCAGGCCATGAGTCCAAGGGTATTATTCATGCCAAAGAGGACGGCATTATCTGCGGAATTCCTGTAGCGGAGCTTGTGTTTGAGATTGTAGATCCGTCGCTTGTGTTCACGGCACTGGTGCAAGAAGGCCAGAGTGTGTCCAAGGGAACGGTCATCGCAGAAGTTGAAGGCAGCACGCATGCGATCCTCACCGGGGAACGGCTGGCACTTAATTTAATGCAGCGGTTGTCCGGCGTGGCTTCACGTACCGCCTCCTTCGTTCAGGAGCTTCATGGCTTGCCGACGCGTCTGGTGGATACGCGCAAGACAACACCCGGTCACCGGATGCTGGAGAAATACGCTGTACGGGTCGGTGGTGGAGCGAATCACCGATTCGGATTATATGATGCGGTAATGATTAAGGACAACCATATCAAAGGTGCTGGCGGAATCCGTCAGGCTGTAGGACGTGCTCGGGCTAATATTCCGCATACAATGACGATTGAAGTAGAGACGGAAAACCTGGAGCAGGTGGAGGAAGCACTTGTTGCCGGAGCCGATATCATCATGCTTGATAATATGTCTCCTGAACTGATGAAGGAAGCTGTGAGAAGAATTAAGGCGAAATCGCCTCATGTCAAGACTGAAGCATCGGGTAATGTATCTTTGGAAACGGTTCGCCGTATCGCGGAGTCCGGCGTTGATGTAATTTCAGTGGGCCGTCTCACCTATTCTTTCTCCAGTCTGGACATTAGTCTGGATCTGAATGCGAAGAAGGAGGGCCCGCTGTCATGATGCTCGCCGTCGATATCGGCAATACCAATATTGTTCTCGGTGTGTACCGGCAGCGTGAGCTGCTGCACCATTTCAGGCTTAATACTGCACGCCAGTCTACTGTGGATGAGTATGGAGTTCTGATCCATAATCTATTCAGCATGTCGGGCCTTTCGGTGAAGGATATCGAAGGGGTAATTATCTCCTCGGTAGTTCCGCCGCTTGTTCAGGTCATCGTGGAGATGTGTGTGAAATATATTGGCAAGGATCCGCTGCTGGTAGGTCCAGGAATCAAGACTGGGCTTAACCTGCGCTATGAGAATCCGCGTGAGGTAGGCGCTGACCGGATTGTTAATGCGGTTGCTGCCATTGAGCAATACAAATGTCCGCTCGTAGTTGTTGATTTCGGAACTGCGACTACCTTCGATTGCATTGACGCAGGTGCCAATTATCTTGGCGGGGCGATTGTGCCGGGACTCGGCATTTCTACGGAGGCTTTGTATCAGCGGGCTTCCAAACTGCCGCGGATTGAGCTGGAGAAGCCGAAGAAGGTAATCGGACGGAACACGGTCCACGCTATGCAGGCAGGGATTATTTTCGGCTATGCCGGGCAGGTTGAAGGGATTGTAAGGCGCATTAAGCTGGAAATGAATGCGCCGGTGCTGAAGGTCATCGCTACGGGTGGACTTGCCCCGCTCATTGCCGGTGAAACGGATTGTATTGATGAAGTGAATCCAATGCTGACGCTGGAAGGTCTGCGTATTATTTATGACCGCAACAAATAAAATAAAGAAGCCTTAAAGGGCAAGAGATAGGAGGAGTATGCACCCGATGGATAACAAAAAGGACCGGCTGGTCCGGGGAACGGCGCTGGATGGCAGAGTCAGAGCTTTTGCTGTGCGCACGACAGCGCTGGTTGATGAATTGCGGCGCAGACATGATACGTATCCAACGGCTACAGCCGCACTGGGCCGTACAGTTACCGCTGCAGCCATGATGGGCGCAATGCTCAAAGGTCAGGAGAAACTCGCCGTGATGGTCAAAGGCAATGGACCGATCGGACAGATTACTGCAGAATCCAATGCTTTTGGAGAGGTACGCGGTTATGTGACCAACCCGCATGTTCATCTGCCGAGCAATAGTCTTGGCAAGCTGGATGTCGCAGGAGCCGTGGGTACGGAAGGGTTTATTGATATCAGTAAGGATTTAGGCATGAAGGAGCCTTACCGGGGAAGTGTGCCGATTATTTCCGGTGAGCTCGGCGATGATTTCACGTATTACTTTGCAGTTTCCGAACAAACGCCGGCTGCGGTGGGTCTTGGTGTGCTGGTTGAAACCGATAACTCCGTGCGCGTAGCCGGAGGATTTATTGTACAACTGCTTCCAGGGCTTACGGATGAAGAGATCACCGAGATTGAGCGGGCGGTAGGGTCGCTGCCTTCAGTAACCGCTTTACTGGAAGAGGGGCTGGAACCCGAAGAGATGCTCCGTTATCTTTTACCGGATGCAGTGATTATGGATGAGCTGGATATCAAATTTGTCTGCCAATGCTCGCGTGAACGGGTGGAGCAGACACTGGTCAGCTTGGGTGAGAAAGAGCTGGAACGTTTGATTGAAGAAGATGATCAGGCTGAGGTTGTCTGCCATTTTTGCAACGAAGCCTATGTTTTTAATAAGGATGAATTGCAGGTTATCCTGGATCAAGCGAAATCGTAGGGCTGGGGATGATGACAAGACAGGAGCGCGCGCTGCGCAATGCCGTTATTCTACTGGCTGTCGCGACTTTGATGCTCGGAGGTCTTTTATTCTGGAGTTTGCGGGCGATGTCCATTCTTAAAGGAGAGCCGGCGGACGGCGAGTCCTCGGACATCGCCTCTGCGGGAGGCCAACCGGTAACGGATCAAGCCTGGGTGGATGAACTCAAAAAAAAGTACGGTAATGATGTGCTGCTGGGCATGCTTAATCATATTGTAGTCGACAAAGAGGCCAAGGCTCTTGGTGTTGCTGTGACAGATGAGGAGATTGAGCAGGAATTGAAGCGCAGCATGACCGGTTACGGTTCGGAAGAGCAATACTATACCCAGATGCAGTCGGAGCTGGGACTTTCCCGTCAGGAAGTGCGTGAAGAAGCGGTGTATCGTCTGACTCTTCAGGCAGTTGCAACTGCAGGCATTACCATTACTGATGCGGAAATTGATAATTATTTAGCGGAGAATTCCGAGCGGTTCACACCGAGGAAAGAAATGCAGCTCTCGATAATCAAGGTGGCCACCTACAGCGAAGCTGAGCTTGTAATGGACCGGCTGGAGCAAGGAGAGGACTTTGCTGCACTTGCCAAGGAATTATCCATAGATGAGGAAAGCCGGGGACGAGGCGGCAGCATCGGAACCGTGGAGGAGGAGGATCCCTTTTGGCCGGAAGATCTGCTGAAGACGGCAGCGCAGCTGGACGAAGGGGATATCGCAGGCCCCCTGCAGACGGGCGATGATTATGCCATTATCCGGCTGGAGAAAATGAATGATCCCAAAAGCCAGGATCAGACGGAAATCCGTGAGCAGGTTCGCCGGGAGCTGGCACTGGAGCAGGCGGCTCCATTACAGCAGGTGGAGAGTGATTTGCGCACTAAATATGATACAGCGATATATATTGACAACAGCCTGCAAGATTGATAATATGAAATTAAATGTAAAACCTACTGTTTTAGTCGGAAATAGATGGCGGCAGATCATATTGGCCGCGGAACAGCGCTATAACTTGGCGCTGCGGTGTTGAATCTCCTGGTGCACACCCGGAATTACAAGCTGAAGACTTATGTATGTCACAAGTTATGCACCCATATATATCATTTATCATTCCAAGGAGGTTTTTACTCATGGCTAAAGTCGTCAACAGTGTAACAGATTTGATCGGAGGCACACCGCTCGTTCGTCTCAATCGTATTGTTCCTGAAGGATCAGCGGAAATTTATTTGAAGCTGGAATACCAAAACCCGGGCTCCAGCGTTAAAGACCGCATTGCCCTCAGTATTGTAGAAGAGGCTGAGAAGGAAGGTCTTCTGAAACCAGGCGGCACGATTGTAGAAGCAACCAGCGGCAATACAGGTATTGGCCTTGCGCTTGTAGCTGCAGCCAAAGGTTATAAGGCTATTATTGTTATGCCGGAAACGATGAGCCTTGAGCGCCGCAATCTGCTGCGTGCTTACGGCGCAGAGCTGGTGCTGACTCCAGGATCGGAAGGTATGAACGGTGCGGTTAAGAAAGCGGAGCAGATCTTAAGCGAGAACCCAAGCTTCTTCCTGGCTGAACAATTCAAGAACAAAGCCAACTTGAAAATCCACCTTGAAACAACCGGCCCGGAAATCGTGGAAGCCATTGAATCCATTGGTGGACCGCTGGATGCTTTCATCGCTGGTGTGGGTACAGGGGGAACTATCTCCGGTGCAGGTGAAGTGTTGAAGGGTCAATATCCTGATGTGAAGATTTATGCGGTAGAACCAGCTGCTTCGCCAATTCTGGCCGGCGGCAAACCAGGACCTCACAAAATTCAGGGGATTGGCGCAAACTTCATTCCTGAAATCCTCAACCAGGACATTTACGATGAGATCATTCACGTAGAGAACGATGAAGCATTTGAAACTGCCCGTCGTGTGGCTAAAGAGGAAGGCGTGTTGTCCGGTATTTCTTCCGGTGCAGCTGTATTCGCGGCTCTTAAAGTAGCTAAGGAACTGGGCGCAGGCAAAAAAGTAGTTGTGATCATCCCAAGTAACGGCGAACGCTACTTGAGCACACCGCTGTATAACTTCGAAGCATAATTGCTGGCAAAGCAAATGACTAAGAGTCCTCGCATCCGCTAAGACAGGGATAACGAAGGCTCTTTTTTGTGCATGATGAAAGATATAATCTTTCCTGTGCTTCCACAGCAGATGAGGCTGGAGTCAGTTGAAACGGTTTTTTTCAGAAAATCCATGGTTCAGGCTTTTCAAAGCAGCACGAAGTACAGTATACTGACAGGCAATAAACTTTAGATTGCTAAATGCAAGAAGCGCAGCTTCATAGAACTTAAGCGAATGCTTACGAAGCAAGTTTTGTTACGAAGCAAATTCAAGAAGCGCAGACTTCACAAAACTTTTAGGAGGATGGCTTTGGAAATCATAACGGCTTGGCAGGATTGGGAGCAGTGGGCACAAGAGGACTGGAGCCTCCTCCCTTTAATTATAAAATCACCGCAGGACAAGGAGGGCTTGCCCTCTTCCTGGATGAAGGCCTGGCAGCTGGCCTCCCCCTATTCAGTGGTGCTGGAGAGCGGGAAAGGCGGACGATACACATACTTGGGGTTGCAGCCCGTTTCAGTACTAAAAGGAAAAGGCGGGGATGCCGAGGTGCTCAGCTTGTCCCCGGAGGCAGCGGGAACGAATGAACCTGTGCCGCAAGCTGTGGAGCTGCAGGGAGAGCCGCTGAAAGTGCTGCAAAACTGGATGAGCGGCTTCTCCTCACCCAAACTGCAGGTTGCCGGCCTGCCCCCGTTCCGTGGAGGCTGTGCGGGGTTCCTCAGCTATGACGTAGTCCGTTCTCTGGAGCAGCTCCCTGTGCTTGCCCAGGATGATCCCGGATTTCCGGACTATCTCTTCATGCGGCTGGAAGAGCTGTGGATCTATGACCATCTTGAGAACACGCTCTATTCCATCGTGCATGTGCCGGTTGCTGCGGCCAGTTCGTCTGAGCTGGCCGCTCTAAAGTCACTGTATCAAGACGCAATCGTCCGGGCAGAAGGCATGGTGGAACAGTGGCATCAGATCTGCTCTGCTCCTGGCCTGGGAGAAGACCGCGAAGAGGAACGTGGGATTATCGCTGCTGTTGAATCAAGCGCCGACCTGTCCGGTGAATGGCCAGGCATGACCTCTGCTTTCTCGCCCGGGCAATTCCAGCAGGCTGTGCTTGACGTTCAGGAATACATCCGCCAGGGGGATGTATTCCAGGTCAACCTGTCGCTGCGCCAGGAGGCGCAGCTGAATTCCTCGCCGGAGGATGTGTATGAATGGCTGCGCAAGCTCAACCCGTCCCCGTACATGGGGCTGCTGCGCTCGCCCGGCTTCGCGCTCTCCAGCGCTTCGCCAGAGCTGCTGGTCAAGCTGCACGGGGACAAGGTCAGCGCCCGCCCCATTGCCGGTACCCGGCGCAGGGGCCTGACTCCCGCGGAGGATGCCGCCATGGAGGCGGAGCTGCGCGGGAGCGAGAAGGAGATCGCCGAGCATATTATGCTTGTCGATCTGGAGAGAAACGATATCGGCCGTGTCGCGGCCTATGGATCGGTCAGCGTGCCGGAGCTGCTGACCGTGGAGCGATACTCGCATGTCATGCATCTCGTCTCGCAGGTCGAGGGCAGCATCGCCCCCGGCAAGGATGCTTATGATGTCATGGCCGCCTTGTTCCCCGGCGGTACGATTACCGGCGCACCCAAGGTGCGGACAATGGAAATTATCGAGGAACTGGAGCCGGTACGGCGTGGTCCATATACTGGATCACTGGGCTGGATTGACTATAACGGCAATATGGAATTAAATATTATTATAAGAACATTGGCAGTGAAGGACGGAGTCGGATATATTCAGACGGGCGCGGGCATTGTGATTGATTCCGATCCGTACCGCGAATACCGGGAATGCCATAATAAAGCCAAAGCGGTTGTGAAGGCGGTTCTCTGCAGTGAGCATCAGCAGGAATTGCGGACGACCGGCGGCGCCGAAGGGGGAGCAATACAATGATCTTGGTCATCGATAATTATGATTCCTTTACGTACAATCTGGTGCAATACCTGGGTGAGCTGGGGGAAGAAGTGAAAGTATTCCGCAACGATGAAATCAGCATTCAGGAGATAGAGGCGCTGGCTCCGGACCATATTTTGATCTCTCCCGGACCTTGTACGCCGAACGAAGCCGGCATCAGTCTGGAAGTGCTGCAGCATTTCAAGGGGGTCATACCGATCTTTGGAGTCTGTCTCGGACATCAGGCTATCGGACAGGCCTTTGGCGGCAATGTTATCCGTGCGGAGCGTCTGATGCATGGCAAAACATCGCCGATTCACCATCACGGCACATCCGTATTTGAAGGACTGGAATCTCCCTTTACCGCAACCCGCTATCATTCCCTGATTGTAGAGCGTGAGAGTCTGCCGGATTGTCTGGAGATTACAGCCGAGACTGCGGAAGGTGAGATTATGGCGCTGCGCCATAAAGAGTACCCGATTGAAGGCGTGCAGTTCCACCCTGAATCGATCATTACGGATCATGGGCACATCATGTTGCGCAACTTCCTGAAACGGAGAGCCGGGGAAACGGCATGAAATATATAGGGCTCAACAAAAGCGTAGTTGAGGCTAAAGACGCCGTGGTCTCCACCTTGGATCACGGTTTTTTATACGGTATGGGCTTGTTTGAAACCTTTCGCACCTATAACGGTGTGCCCTTCCTGCTGCGCCGTCATCTGGACAGACTGGCTGAGGGCTGCAGGCAGCTAGGAATTCCGTTTGAACCGGATGAAGCGTCCTTGCGGGACTGGATCACACGGCTGATGGACAAAAACGAACTGAAGGACGCCTATATACGGTATACAGTTACAGCCGGGGAGGACATTCTTGGCCTTCCGGCTGGTGACTATAGCCGCCCGAATCATTTGCTCTATATCAAAGAATTGCCGCGCCAGCCAGCCGCGCTCTACAGCGAAGGCAAAGGGCTGCAGCTGTTGCAGCTGCGGCGTAATACCCCCGAAGGACCGGTAAGGCTGAAGTCACTCCACTATATGAACAATATACTGGCCAAGCGGGAGCTTGCCGGATATGCCTCTGCGGCCGGCGGCACGGAAGGGCTTATGCTGACTGCAGAAGCGAATATTGCTGAGGGAATTGTGAGCAATATTTTTTTCATCAGCAATAAGGTGCTGCATACGCCTGACCTGGCCACAGGCATCCTTCCGGGAATTACCCGGGAAATGGTCCTTAAGCTGGCTCCTGCCGCCGGACTCCGTGTGGAAGAGGGATTGTACCGCTGGGAACAGCTTCAGGCTGCCGATGAGGTGTTTCTCACCAATTCGGTGCAGGAGATTGTCCCGGTTACCACACTGTGGCACGGTGATGAGGCGCTGACTGTAGGCACAGGGCGCTGCGGGGCACACACGGCGCAATTGATTACTTTATACAGGGAAAGGACGGGAGAGCCGGTATGAGACCCGTAATCTATAAGCGGACCTACCGCTGGAGCAACAGCGAGCTGATCCTTGGTGACCGAACGTTAATTATGGGCATTTTAAATGTAACCCCGGATTCCTTCTCTGATGGCGGACTATGGAATGAACCGGATCAAGCGGTAAAGCATGCGCTGCAAATGGCTGCTGAAGGTGCCGATATTATCGATATAGGCGGAGAGTCAACCCGTCCCGGCCATCAACCGGTGAGTCTGGAAGATGAGCTGGCCCGTGTACTGCCTGTTATTGAGAGTATCCACCGCGCTGCACCTCAGTTGATATTATCCATAGATACCTATAAGGCGGAGGTGGCACGTCAGGCGATTCGGGCAGGGGCGCATATCATCAACGATATCTGGGGGTGCAAAGCCGATCCTGATATGGCAGCTGCGGCTGCTGAGGCGGACTGTCCGATTATTTTGATGCACAACCGCCACGACCGGAATTATCAGAATTTGGCCACGGATATGGCGGCTGACCTCAATGACAGCATCAACCTGGCGCTGGAGGCCGGGGTGAAGCCGCATAATATCATCCTTGATCCAGGCATTGGCTTTGCCAAGGATTATGCGGAGAATTTGCAGGCGATGATGGTACTGGATGAACTGGCGATGCTGGGTTATCCCCTGCTGCTTGCCACTTCCCGCAAAAAATTCATCCGTACCGTGCTGGACCTCCCGTCTGATGATGTGATGGAGGGAACCGCCGCTACCGTTGCATTCGGCATTGCCCAAGGCTGCCAGATTGTGCGGGTGCATGATGTGGCCACGATGAAACGTACCGTACTTATGTGTGATGCGATGCTCTATGCCGCCTCTCCGCGGTTGCATGAATAGATGGCTATTGCTGAACGAACTATTTTGTATTAGAAAGCAGGTATCAGGATGGATAAAATGAAGCTGCACCGCATGGAGTATTATGGATATCATGGTGTGTTCGAAGAGGAACGCAAGCTTGGACAACGTTACTATATTGACCTGGAGCTGGAGCTTGATCTGCAGGGGGCTGGTCTTCAGGATGATCTGGACCAAACCGTAAATTACGCCGAAGTGCATGCGCTCGTCAAAAAAATTGTCGAAACAAAGTCCTTTAAGCTGATTGAAGCTTTGGCGGAACATATTGCATCCTCAGTACTGGACACTTATACTATTATCAATGCAGTAACAGTCAAAGTAACCAAGCCGCATCCGCCGTTCGACATTCATTTTCAGGGAGTGACTGTAGAACTGCATAGAACGAGAAAGTGAGACAGGGCCCATGACTATACACTCCACCTCTGAGGTATCAGAGGCTTATATTGCTTTAGGGGCCAATTTGGGTGACCGCGAAGGCACCTTGAAGGAAGCTTTGAACAGGCTGGATCATTATGACGGGATTGAAGTTGTACGCTGCTCCAACGTATATGAGACAGAGCCTGTCGGCTATCTCGACCAGCCGCAGTTTTTGAATATGGCGGCCGCCCTCCGCACCACGCTTGCGCCGGAGGACTTGCTTCATGTGATGCTCGATATTGAAGCACAGCTAGGCCGGGTTCGTGATATCCGTTATGGCCCGAGAACAGTGGATCTTGATTTATTGTGGGTAGAAGGACAGAGCTATGATACGGCAGATTTAACGCTTCCGCATCCCCGGATGCTGGAACGGGTGTTTGTGCTGTTTCCGCTCAGTGACATCGTACTGCTGGATGAGGATTCTTCCGGACTCCGGGGAATCATTACAGCAGCGCTGCAGGATATAGACGGAAAGGAAGGAATGCGCTTGTGGACATCAAACGTATGGGAACGCGGGTCAGAGCATTCCGAAAGCTGAAAGGATACACCCAGCAAGAGTTGGCGGATTCTGTCGGAATTTCACTGGCTGTGCTAGGCGCAGTCGAGAGGGGAAACCGGCATTTGGAAGATAAAATTTTAAATAAAATTGCGGATGTTCTTGAGGTTTCGGTCGAAGAGTTGGCCAATCCCTCTACTTAGGCAGACATCCATTCATAAATAGAACTAAAGGAAGTGAAGAAATGTGCTGAAAATTGGCGGCATTGAGATGAAGAATCAGGTCGTTCTGGCCCCTATGGCCGGTGTATGTAATCCGGCGTTCCGGCTGATTGCAAAAGAATTCGGCACCGGCTTGGTATGTGCGGAAATGGTCAGTGACAAAGCTATTCTGCACGGCAATTCGCGTACGCGTGAGATGCTGTTCGTGGATGAACGGGAGAAGCCGCTTAGCCTGCAGATTTTTGGCGGAGACCGTAAGTCGCTCGTTGAGGCGGCCAAAGTTGTGGATAAGGAGACCAATGCCGATATTATCGACATTAATATGGGGTGTCCCGTACCGAAAGTAACAAAATGTGATGCCGGGGCCCGCTGGCTGCTGAATCCGGACAAAATCTACGAGATGGTCTCGGCGGTTGTAGAAGCCGTTGACAAGCCGGTTACCGTAAAAATGCGGATCGGCTGGGACAGCGAGCATATCTTTGTAGAAGAGAATGCCCGCGCAGTGGAACGTGCCGGAGGCCAGGCTGTCAGTGTGCATGGACGTACCCGTGAGCAGCTCTACACCGGCCATGCCGACTGGAAGTATATTAAAATGGCTAAAGAGGCTGTTTCGATCCCTGTCATCGGCAACGGCGACGTTAACACACCTGAGGATGCCCGGGCGATGCTGGATCAGACCGGCTGCGACGGGGTGATGATTGGACGCGGCGCGCTGGGCAATCCATGGATGCTTTACCGGACCATTCAATATTTGAGCACAGGTGAGCTGACGCCTGAACCCGGAGCGGAAGAGAAGATCAAAGTGGCGATTCTTCATATGGACCGTTTGGTGGCCCTTAAAGGCGAGGCGGTAGCAGTTCGTGAAATGCGTAAGCATCTAGCCTGGTATTTAAAAGGTCTTAAGGCTGCTGCCCGCGTAAAGGATGTCATTATGGAAGAAACCAAACGCGATGAAATGGTGCGGATCTTGAATGATTTTGTCGTACAGCTTAAAGATGAAGAAGAACAAGAGGACCGTAATCCGTCTCTCTCGGCAGTTTAATCACCGTCTCCACTGGCTTTAAGAGATAACACCGGAACATTATATGGGGCGTCATTGACATTTTGTAGCGGTTCCAATATAATTTCACAGTATAAAATCGCCGTTACAGCAAGGGCAATGCAGCATGGAGGGTTCTTATCCCTCTGGATTCGCATATAGTATGGTGTTTTCAATAAATGTATACGACAGGAGAATCGGTTGAGATGAGCGATAAAGAAGTCATCCTTACGCCGGACGGACTTAAGCGTCTGGAAGAAGAACTGGAGACCCTCAAATCCGTGAAACGCCGCGAAGTGGCCGAACGGATTAAAGTGGCGATTGGCTACGGAGATATCAGCGAGAACTCCGAATATGAGGACGCGAAGAATGAACAGGCCTTTATCGAAGGGCGTATTATCACTTTGGAAAAAATGCTCCGCAACGCGCGCATCATCAATAGCGATGAGATCGTTACCGATGTGGTAAGTATCGGGGTTACTGTAAGCGTTGAAGATATGGAATATGGCGATGTGATGGAATACACAATCGTTGGTACAGCCGAATCCGACCCGCTTAACAATAAAATCTCCAATGAAAGCCCGGTAGGCAGAGCTATTATCGGTAAGAAAATCGGCACTGTTGTAGATGTTAGTGTACCTGCAGGAGTCATTCAATATAAAATTCTTGATATCCGAATGAAGTAATCTACAGGCGCTTTACGCCTGTGAATAGACATGCTGCCCTCGCACAGAGAACTGCACTGCACTGGCAGAAGAAGGAACAGGGCCCGGAAAGCTTCCTTAGGGAAGCTTTTTTCTAAATAAAGAAGAGATACCGCCCGAAAAATATGGCTGAACACATATAGCTTATATTTTGTACTGGAACGGACTGCCCTCAATTATGAGGGTGGAGCCGTTTCTTCTTGTGTATATGACATGAGGCATTAGAGAGGATGAGGAACATGACTGAGGAAATGAACACCGTGGAAACCACGGAAAAAGAGCTTAGTGAGCTGTTGCAGATTCGCCGTGCTAAATTGGACGAGCTGCGGGCACTGGGAATTGACCCGTTTGGCAAAAAATATGACCGCACAGCAGGTGCCGGGGACCTTCTGGCTAAGTATGACGGACAAACAAAAGAGGAATTGGACGAGCTGGCTCTGGAAGTCAGCATTGCCGGTCGGATTATGGCTAAACGTGTCATGGGTAAGGCAAGTTTTGCCCACATCCAGGATCTTAGCGGAAAAATCCAAATTTATGTGCGCCAGGACAGCATCCCTGAGGCACAATACGCAGCCTTTAATGTTCTCGATTTGGGCGATATTATCGGAGTGCGTGGTATCGTGTTCAAAACCAAGACTGGCGAAACCTCTATTAAAGTGTCCAATCTTGAGGTTTTGTCCAAATCTCTGCTGCCGCTGCCTGAGAAGTACCATGGCCTGAAGGATGTTGAGCTGCGCTACCGCCAGCGTTATGTAGATCTGATCATTAACCCTGAAGTACAGCAGACCTTTATTGCCCGTTCACGGATCATCCAGTCGATGCGCCGTTACCTGGATTCCCTTGGTTACCTTGAGGTTGAAACCCCAACACTTCATGCGATTGCCGGCGGAGCCGCTGCACGTCCGTTCATCACATACCACAATACGCTGGATATGCAGCTGTATATGCGGATTGCGATTGAACTGCATCTGAAACGTCTGATTGTCGGCGGACTCGAAAAAGTTTATGAAATCGGCCGTGTATACCGCAATGAGGGCATTTCGACGCGTCATAATCCGGAGTTCACCATGATCGAGCTGTATGAGGCTTATGCCGACTACAAGGACATTATGCATTTGACCGAGAGCATGATCGCCCATATCGCCCAGGAGGTTCTTGGCAGCCAGAAGATCAACTATCAAGGCCAGGAAGTAGACCTCTCGCCAGGATGGCGCCGTGTGACCATGGTTGATGCCGTCAAAGAAGTGACGGGTGTCGACTTTGGCGTTCAAATGACGGATGAAGAAGCACAGCGTTTGGCCAAGGAGCACCGTGTACCGGTTGAAAAGCATATGACCTTCGGCCATATCCTGAATGCCTTCTTTGAGCAGTTTGTTGAGGAAACATTGATTCAGCCTACATTTGTAATGGGTCATCCGGTTGAAATCTCGCCGCTGGCCAAAAAGAACGATCAAGACCCGCGGTTTACCGACCGCTTTGAGCTGTTTATCGTCGCACGCGAGCACGCGAATGCCTTTAGTGAGCTGAACGACCCGATTGATCAGCGTCAGCGCTTTGAAGCGCAGATTCAGGAGAAGGAGCAGGGCAATGATGAAGCCCATGAGATGGACGATGACTTCATCCGTGCTCTGGAATATGGTATGCCTCCTACAGGCGGACTGGGAATCGGTGTAGACCGTCTGATCATGCTGCTGACCAATGCTGCCTCAATTCGTGATGTTCTGCTGTTCCCGCATATGCGCAACAAGACTGAATAATTTCAATTGTTCTATTTCACAGAGCCAAGGGGCGCTGTATTGTACAGCAGTTCCTTGGCTCTGTGGGTTTAGAATGATGGCTTAGAAGTGGTGTAACGGATTACGGGGTATGCGGGAAGCGGTGCATCCAACTTAATTTAAAATAATGCTTGCAATGTAGAACCATACATGATATATTCTATTTCTGGCCGCGAAACATCAACGCCGGGCTCGAAAAAGAAGTTGAAAAAAAGAGCTTGCGTTGATCGGTTGGATGTGATATATTATAAGAGTTGCTGGTGACGAGATAATCGACACTGACAACGAGCTTGATCTTTGAAAACTGAACAACGAGTGAGTATG
>NZ_JBGJZP010000031.1:0-62780 GCF_042610515.1 Paenibacillus paludis | reverse complement strand
TGGGTTTTTAGGGCTGTAGACCCCTCACACCCCCATCATACGAGGCGCTCTTGTTTTTGTCTAAGCTGAAAACTTAGCGTATACAGGAATGTTTACGAGTAAACGAACCCGCTGCGGGCTTTTAGGGACCCTACTTTCAATACTAAATCCCTGCTTCCCCAGAGCTCTTCCAGTTTGAAGACATGCTCTAGAAAGGCAAAAAAAATGACCTCAAACCACAATCTGTTACAGATCGTAATTTAAGGTTTCATTCATTAAAAACTTATGATTTTCAGCCCTAAGGATGTATCCATCTGACGTCGCTATCCTTAAGCTTCGGAATCCAACCGTTTGGAGGCGCTTGATCGGAAACGATAACATGCACCTCATGAAAATCAACAATTTTGGCCAATGTTCGTTTAGCGATTTTCGACTCATCTGCAACTACAATCACCGTCTCTGAACAACGAATTAATTCCCTGGTCAGTACCGCCTGCTCGTAGTCATAGCTTGTGATCCCATACTCCAAGGAAACACCATCCACAGAAATAAAGGATTTATTGACATAGAAATCCTCCATAATTTTCTCAGCAATCGGACCGGATACCCGCAAGTGTTTTACGTTGACTTCTCCGCCTATCAAAATAATTTTACCGTCGAAGGCCCCGCGTTTTTTATTTTCAATCAGTAACATCATCGCTGGTATAGAGTTGGTCAATATCGTTACATTATGCTTGCCCTCTAAAAAATGAATAATTTGCAGAGCCGTACTTCCTTCATCTATTATAATCACATCGTTGTGATCAATTAACTCCGCAGCGAGAAGCCCGATCTTGCTCTTAGCCTCAGCGTTTAATAATTCTCTTTCATAAAGAGGAGGCTCCATTCCCACCTTGAACTTAACCGCACCGCCATATATTTTTTTTAACTTATTTTCTTTTTCCAGCTCATCGAGATCTCTTCGTATCGTTTCCGTTGAAACTTCAAAGAGCAAAGAAAGCTCTCTGGCAATCACTTTGCCCTTCTCATTAAGCAGATTCATAATACTGATCTTTCTATCCTCCCCAGCAAGCGACAACTTGCTCCCTCCCTTAACATAGTTTCAAAATCCATCCTGCGTATTAGGTGATGACCTTGCCGGTTTCTTCATCGAAAATATGAATAGCCTCAGAGTCTAGTGTAAGATAAATACGTTCATTATACGACACATTCAGATCCGAAGGGCTTAAAATACGAATAAAATTCGTCGTGTTTTCATTATCGCCCAACATGACCTTGATCAATTTCTCCCGCCCAAGCTGTTCGACCAGCACGACCTTTGCCGGAATACTATTCTCCAGCTGTACTTTGGAAATCTGAAGATGATGAGGCCTTGCCCCTAGGGCTACCTTTGTTCCTTTAAATTCAGCGTTCAATTTTTTAGTCGATAAAAGCTTATAGTCAAAGCCATCTCCACGTAATATACGTTCATTTCCGTTGCGGAGCAAATCACATTTCAGGATGTTCATGGGCGGATTCCCCATAAAGTGTGCGACAAACAAATTAACAGGCTTCATAAATAACTCGTCCGGTGTACCGTACTGCTGAATTTTCCCATTTTGCAGGATCGCGATTTTATCAGCCACTGCCATCGCTTCTTCCTGATCATGGGTCACAATAATTGTTGTAATTCCCAGTTTCAGCTGCAGGCGCCGGATTTCGTCGCGGACATCAACCTTTAAGCGGGCATCCAGATTTGACATAGGTTCATCCAGCAGCAGGAACAAGGGGTCTTTAGCAAGTGCCCGGGCCATCGCTACCCGCTGTTGTTGTCCGCCTGAGAGCTGGCTTGGCATCCGGTCTGTCAATTGATCAATTTGCAGCATTGCAGCAATCTCTTGGGCTTTTTGATGACGTTCTTTTTTCTTCACTTTCCGTTGCTTTAATGGAAATGCAATATTATCAAGGACAGTCATATGCGGATAGAGCGCGTAACTTTGAAATACCATCCCGATATCCCTGTCCTTAGGCTCCACATGATTTACAATCTTCCCGTCAAAATACACCTTTCCGCTCGTAGGCTGCAGAAGTCCGGCCAGAATCATTAACGTGGTTGACTTGCCGCAGCCGGATGGCCCTAGAAGCGCGACAAATTCTCCCCGCTTAATATCCAAGCTGACATTTTCCAGCGCTGTTGAATCGCCAAATTTCTTCGATATTCCCTCTAGTTTTATCATACGCCTTTGGAACCTCCTATGGTCACCTTCATCATCGTCCGTTGGGTGAATAGATAAAATATGCCGATTGGAATGGTATAGAAGAGTCCAATAGCTGTAATTAGCCCAATATTTGTAACCTTATCATCATCTGTAAAAATAAGTTTGGCCAGGTAACCGGCAAGCGTCAATTTGGTGTTATCGAAAATAAACAGCTTGATTAGCAGCCATTCCCCGTAAGCCCCCATAAAAGCATAGATGGCGATCGCTGAAATACCCGACAGCATATTCGGCAGAATAATCTGATAAAGACATTTGAATCGGCTGCACCCGTCAATCATGCCGGAGAATTCCAAGTCCCAGGAGACTTCATCAAAAAATCCCTTCAGAATATACACATGCCAAGGAATCATTCCTGCTGCCGACAGTACAACAACTGCAAATACGGTGTTGAGCAGCCCTAAGTACATCATTATAAAAAAGCTTGTAATCAATAATGTAATCCCGGGAAAGGACCCCATAATAAACAGAAATTTCAAAGCAAATCCTTTGCCAACAAAATTCAACCTGGAAAAGGCATACGCAGCTGGAACAGCAACCAGAAGGTCTATCACCGTGATGAGCAGCCCAAACACAACCGTATTCATCACAATCGGCCAAATCATCGGAAAACTTATTCCTTCAAGAACAAAAGATCTCCTTAAAAACTGCCAATTCTCCCAAGACAATCTCCCTGAATTATAGTTGTATACCGACGATACAAATAACCAAATGATCATAAAAATGATAGGCAGCATTAACAGGACCATGAAGAAATGAATCATATTCCGTTTGCTGAATTTCCATAAGCTCACAGGGTTTCACCACTCTTATCTAGTATGGTTAGTCTTCTATCCGGGGAGGACGAATCAGTTTATTGAAATCAAATATCCGAAATAACAACAGGGTTAGCAGAAGTGAAATAATGACCACTATGACCGATATAGCAGCGCCATATCCATACGCCAACCGATTAAAGGCCTGCTGATAACCATAGAGAGCCAACGTTGTGGTATCAAACACGGGACCGCCTCCCGTAGCAAGCAAAATAAAATTATAGCTTGCAAACAATCCGATCGTCGAAGTCACCGTAACGTACATAATCGGCCATTTTAATGCAGGAAGTATGATGTCCTTAATAATAGAACGGTCTTTGGCTCCATCCACCCTTGCTGCTTTATATATATCTTCGGGAATTGAATTGATCGAAGCCGAGAACAGAATCATACCCCCCGAGGCACCTGAGATGACTCCGGCAACAATAATAATTAATAGTCCTGCTTCATTGAACCAGGATACCGGTTGTTCCAGACCAAAGTACATGATGACTTTATTCGCAAATCCTCCTGGTGTCGGGTTGAATATATATTTCCAGAATACAACATAGACTAAGCCAGGCATGGTGCTCGGAATGAGCCATATGACACGATAAAGGGCACCTATTCTTTTATTTTTCACCAGATACTGTGTGCAAATCGCCAAGAGCAAGCTGAAAGCGACGGTAAGGATTAAGGAGAAAAATACATAAATCAGGGTTATCTTAATGATCGGCAATAAATTAATGTCTGCAAGGATTTGCCGGAAATTCCCCAGCCCGATGAAATCCGCCTTCATCTTACGATCTAGATTTGTTGTGGACATCCATATAGTCGCAAATGCAGGAATGACAAAGAATAATAAAGTTAAGATCGCAAACGGCGCCAAAAACAGATAGGGGTAAGATTTTTTCTTCAATCTGGCTAAATTCATTGGCCCCTTCCTCTCTCATATGTACGGCTTGCCATAGGAGGACTTTACAATCCTGCACTATGCAAGCCGTTGTTTCTTCTATTATCGAAAGTGTTGCTGCAGGCTATCTGAAAATGACTTGGTCCTGATCCACATTTTGCTTATAGTTTTCTTCGAATAACTTATAGGCTTCTGCTGCCGATGCACCATTAACCATGATTGCTTCAAGACCTTTAATTTGCTGCTTCAAATAATCAGGGTAGGCAAGATGCGGCGGACGTACCTTGGTATAATCCAGCATGTACGCTACGTCATGTAAAAATCTTAAATCACTAAACCGTGGATCTTCTTGTCCCGATTTTGTTACCGGCAGTTTGCCTGAGGCTATGGTGTGGTCCATTTGTAAATTTGGAGCCATTGCCAATTCAATGATTCGTTGAACATAAGGCATTTTCTGCTCATCTACCTTGGAGCTGACATAATACAGACGCGGATTGGCCAGTGAACCCGGCTCCCCGCCCTTACTTCCAGCCGGAATTAGAGTAAAGGTACTGTTTGCATAAAACCAATCCTCGAATTCCTTATCCGTTTTCCCGTAAGCTTCCTTCATACTATTGTATGATCCGGTACCTCCAATGAAAAACATGACATCACCGTTAACATAATATCCGAAGCCCACATCTTCCAATGCAGCAAAGTCCTTTGTAATGGCACCACTCTTAATCCCTTTCTCCCAAAAACTATAAGTATCTGTAATGCCCTTTTTATCGAAAATCACTTTACTTTGTTCCTGATCGTAAGGCTCAAAGCCCATCATTTGGTTGTTGATGTCCTGAACACTGATGTTGTCGAGCCCATCACTCACCAAGCCGTACTTCGTCACCTTTTTCTCAACAGCTTCAGTAGCAATGTTCAGCATATCCTCCATCGTCCAATCCCCTTTAAGCACCCGATCCGGAAGTCCTTCAATATCCGCATCAGACCAACCCAGTGTTTTTAAAGCTGTTATGTTTATATACAGAGGGGAAGCGTCCATATCCTGAATTGCACCGTATACATGCCCTTGGTATTCCATGATATCCCATAGATTTTGTGGAAGAGTTTTGAATACCTCCGACTCCTTCAGCCAATCAATGGGTTGAATAAGTCCTGCATCCAGTTCCCAGCCAATATCCAGGCTTGAATTCATAGAAATATCGCGGTATTGGCCGGCTTGGGCTTGTAGAACAAGTTCATCATCACCAACAGCCGGCAAAATGTCGGCAACTACTTCTACATTTTTGCCTTGTGCCGTCAACTCTTCATTCAAGGCTTTAAAAGCAGCTGCATAGTTTGACATCCGGGCACCGTAATCGTCCTCACCTACACTGATTTTAATAATTTCTTTCGTCTTGGCATCCTTCGGTGCATTAGATTTATTCTGAACATCTGCCGCAGAAGCTGCTTCTTTCCCCGTATTATTCTTCGCACTACATGCTCCCAATACGACGGTCAATCCTAGCAATACTACAAATAGCATGGATAATTTGGTCCGCATCTCCATTTCCCCTCATCCCATTTTTTATAATCTAGTACAATATTAGTATAAGATTAGAGTGTAATAAGAGGATTAATTCCAAGTTAAATATATGTTTTCATGTTGTTTTATTATGCTTTCATGTTGTTTACCGTGGAAACACTTGCGAGATCGCCGTTTCAATACACTGGAGGGCATGCTGCAGCTGCTCTTGAGTTGTAATTAAGGGCGGTACCAAGGTTAACACGTTGCCATTAGAAACCTTAAAGCTCAGTCCCATCTCCATACAGCGGTACATGACCTTTTCTGCCCCTTCTACCGCCTCTTTCTTCGTTTGGCGATCGGTAACCAGCTCAATCGCAGCGAGCATTCCAATCACCCGGACATCCCCAATGACTTCATGTCTATTCATCATGGCCATCAGCTCCCGCTCCAGATAAACTCCCATTCGCTCCGCATGTTCGAGCAATCCATGCTGTTCAATATATTCGATTGTCGCCAAAGCAGCGGCACAACCTACTGAGCTCTTCTCATGGGTATAATGCCCGAGGGATATATCATGAGCCACATCCAAGCCTTCACGTGCAATGATGCCCGCCATTGGAAATAATCCGCCCCCAAGCCCTTTGCCAATAACCACAATATCCGGAACAATATCGTAATGCTCATGAACGAACATTTTGCCGGTTCTCCCGAGGGCTGTTGGAATTTCATCCAGCACAAGCAGAACACCGGATTGATCGCATATTTGACGTAATCTTTGGAAATACGCTTTCGGCGGAATCTGCACATCTGTGCTGCGTACCGGCTCCATAATGACTGCCCCGACATCTGCCTCCCGCTTCAACATGTATTCCAGATAATCAAGGGTTTTCGAGCCGTCAGGATCGGAATTCCCATAGAAGCTGCGATAGGAATTATAAGGCATCATATGCTCTGTTCCCGGCAGCAAGGGTCCCATATGGTTTCGGAATACACCTTCTCCTCCTACAGAAATCGCATCTAGGCTTGCCCCGTGGAAAGAGTCCCAAGTAGAAATTGTCTTGAAGTTTCCCGTCGCTTTACGAACAAGCTTCATCGCGATTCCAATGGCACTTGTACCCCCAGGTGTGAATAACACCTTATTCAGATCACCAGGGGCCAGCTCCACGAGCTTGCATGCTAATTGAACTGCAACCGGACTCGTATAACGCCGCGGCAGAAAAGGCAGCTCGTCCAATTGCTTCTTGACCGCATCAATAACATAACTGTTCTTATGCCCAACCTGATGCACGCTGTTACCGTGAAAATCCATATATTTGCGGCCATCCAGATCTTCTAAATAGATGCCTTCGGCATTTGTAATTACGTTCAAACAAGGCGTCGACATCGATTGATGCAGAAAGTAGCGGCTGTCTTCTTCTAGAACTTCTCTAGTGTGGCGGCTTAAATTCGTTTCTTGCCATTGCTCGCGTTCTGCCGATAGATTAATGTCTCCTTCACTTCTCTGATAAGGCTTAATATCCATGCGGGCTGTCCCCTCCCAGCAAACGGCTGTTAATCGTTTCAATGAGACCAGGCAGCTGAGACATATCCTCAATAACATCATGCGCTCCATACTCGATAAACTGCTGCTTAGCCGCTTCAACTAGAAGCTTCAAAGCAGCCGGCTCCATCTCATTCACTTCCTCCTGCGTCAAACCTAATATGGAGCTGCCTTTAACGATGCCAACCGCCCATACTCCGGCATTTCTTGCCTCTTGCATGTCCGACTTCGTATCCCCTACTTTTACGATTTGAGAAGGCATACCCATATCCAGATGAATCATATTCGCGTAGATCATATAAGGATACGGGCGCCCTCTGCCATGGACAGAATCAGGAGTCAGCCAATAATCTGGTGCGTAACCGTTCATCTCTGCCCTGCTTGCGACAATTTGCATCATGGTGTCGTTATATCCTGTCGTCCCGCCAATTCGTAACCCTGACTTTCTGAGCTGCTGCACGGTATCGACAACATACTCAATAGGTTCAGCAAATCGATGTAAGATTTCAAGAAGCTTCGGTTCAAAAGCATCATGCAGCTGATCCACATCGCTGTCGGTGAATGGACGCCCCATCTTTTCTTCAAATTGACTGCGTATCCGCGGCATTTCCAGCATCATCTTGATATGATCCCATTTTAGGCACCCCATTGGAGCTCTGACTTCTTCCATCGTCGGTTCGATCCCAATCATCCGGAAGATATCGAAGAACACATGCACGGGAGCCATACACCCATAATCGACCGTCGTTCCGGCCCAGTCCAATATTAATCCTTGTATTTTCATAAACGAATCGCTCTCCATTCATTCCCCATTGTTTGTCGCATAGGCCAATATTGCCGCACACAAACCCACCATATCTTCTAGATGCACATCGCCAATTGAACCGATCCGGAATACTTGTACGTCGCTTAATTTACCTGGATAGATTACATACCCTCGCTCTTTCAGAAAGAGATACATAGACTCAAAGCTGTAATGCTCAAAGTCCGGATACCTGAACGTGGTGATAATCGGCGACTGCAGCGCTTCGGGAAGGTATGCTTTAAATCCCGCACTTTCCATTAAATGAACTAATATTTGTTGATTCTCAAGATATCTGACATAACGCCGCTCGACTCCGCCTTCTGCCTCTAATTCAAGCAAGGCCTGAGAGAAGGCCCGTACCACATGCGTCGGAGAGGTGAACCGCCACTTCCCCTCCTCCTGCTCCATCACTTGCCATTGATCATACAGATCTAATGATAATGACCTTGCATTATGCTTACACTTTGCCAATTCATCCTTGTTACAGAGAACAAAGCTGAAGCCAGGTACGCCTTGAATACATTTATTTGAGCTGCTGACTAAGTAATCAATGCCCCACTTCTCAACTTCTACCGGTATCCCTCCAAAGCTGCTCATGGCATCGACAATAGCTATTTTCCCGTGTCTCTTAATCGCCTGTACCAGCTGTTCGAGCGGATTAAGAATACCTGTCGTTGTCTCACAATGTACGAACGCAACATGGGTTATCGCTGGATCTTGCTTCATCAAGGTATCCAATTGCTCTACATCAATAATTTGGCTCGGGGCGAATTCTAAAGTTCGGTAACCAATTCCGAGTATCCCTGCAATTTGTTCAATCCGTTTGCCATACGCTCCATTAGCCAGAATAAGGAGTTTGCCATCCTGGGGGATAACCGTTCCAATCGTTGCTTCGATTCCGAAGGTTCCACTTCCTTGCATTAACACTGACGTATAACGGGCTTCCGATGCTCTGCCTATATGAAGCAGCTTGCTCCGAATCAACTGAACGATATGTTTATAACTGTCATCCCAGGTACACCAATCCTTCAGCATCACTGCTTTGACGGAAGGTGTTGTGGATAACGGTCCCGGTGTTAATAATAAATAGTGGTCTCCCATCGTAGTACCTCCTACATATTTCGAACAAGATTTCTTGCCCATTTATTTGATCTGTATCTGAAATAGCCAAAACCTGCCTTCGCAACTTCCTCGAATACGAACAGCATATACACGATCTCGACAGGCAGGTAAAAGACATACACCCCAACAAACACTAACGGAAGAGCAATAAGCCAGGTCGTGACTAAAACTAGCTTCATTGTGTACAGATTATCGCCGCCCGCTCTGAACATGCCGACAATCCACAGGTTATTTAAGAAGAACATGATCATCACTACAGCTTGAATAACCATCACATGCCGGAAGGAGGTTCGCACCTCAATGCTAATGTTGGGGAATAGATGTACAATGTACGGATTAAGCAGCAGTATAAGAGCTCCAACGACTATACCCGAATAGAGGGCAATCCGCGTGAATTTACGGGCATAAATAAGGTATTCACCCGATTCGACTTGACTTAACTTCTCGCCAATCATGACTCTGGCTGCGTACGCAAACCCGAAAATTCCCATCATGAAATATCGGTTAAACGTGAGCGCTAATTGGTAAGTTGCTAGAGCAGCCACTCCTAAATGACCAAAGGCTACCGCATATAACATATTGCCAACCGACCACATCCCTTCATGGAACAAGAGCGGCAGTGTGGTTATGTATATTTTTCGGGCAAAATCCCAGCGCAGAGAAAGAATTTCTTTCAGCGTGACATTGAAATAATATTTGTTCCAATAGACATAACCTAGTAGAATAACCGCGCTGAGCATAGAGGATACTAAGGTTGACCAGGCCGCTCCAACAATACCGTACACAGGAAAACCAAGCTTCCCGTAAATAAGCGCATAGTCCAGTAAAATATTGACGAACATAGCCATAACCCCAACAATCAGAGTCAGCTTCACCTTACCTATCGAACCCAATGCGTTGCTAAAAACATCTTTGATAGAATTAATTAAGAAAACGAATACGATCACAGATAAATATTGAACGCCATATGCGATTGCTGATTCATCCTGGATAAAAAGTGAGATTAACGGCGCTTTAAACATAGAAACTAGAATAAATACAACTAATGAAAGGAGGATGCTTGAGATCAGCATAAGAGCAAATGCTTTTTTAACATTTACAAAGTCTTTTACTCCATAAAATTGTGTAATGTAAGCTGAAATACCATAAATCGCTGCAAGAAGCATTCCAAGAATAAAGCTGATTTGACCCACAGCAGCCGTTATGGCAATCGCCGTATCCCCTAATCCTCCGACCATTAATGTATTGATCAAAGAAAATGAATTCCCGAGTAGCATTTGAAGTACGGAAGGGATGACTAACCTCTTCATGTCTTTACGAAATTGCATATCAGAACCGTTCATCTCTGCCCCTATTGCAGTTCATCCGGAAAAATTGGATTTGACCATGCAATATTCCCTTCGAAATCAATGCATTCCACGCGAATATACTGCTCTGTACCCTCTACCTTGAACTCGCCGCTGGTAATGGGAGAAGCATCTTTGTTATATAACGCACGCCCATTACTGGGATGTGTAATAAACTTAATAAATTTTACCGGTGAGCATTTGATTTGCAAGAAGCCATTCTCTACCCGCAGATCCAAAATTTCCGGCCCCTGTGAAGAGTAGAACTGTCCGCTCTTTAGCGCCGTGATCAACGTTTGCTGCTCCAGCTTGTCCGCATCGACCGAAATCCATCCACCGAAAAATTCCGAGATTACCTCATCTATACGCCCACCATGAGCATCATCGGCAGCCACGCCGAACACTTTACGCCCGTTCTTCAGTAAATAATCCCAATGGCGAACGCCGTACCCGACAGCTTCGTCGATTTCGGACTGGTGATTATAAATTTCTACCGCAAAATAGTTCTCTAGCTTCAGCAAATCCTCAGCGCGGTTTCTGGACCATTCCGGATGATTCATAATAATTAAATTCCCTTTATGCCTCATCTCTTCTATCAGGGCCTGGATCGTATCCAAGCTTTTATATTCCGGCTTCGCATGTTCTTCGTCGTGCTGGAATCCATATTCTGAGCCTAGCGATTTATCGAAAAGCCCGTGTATATGGTATTGCTGGCCCGTTTCTTTCCTGCTCATTTCACATGCCATTTCATAACCATCCAGCATGATAAATTTGTCGTCGTCATAGCTATCGGATTTGAAATAAATTTCATGATCGCTTAAACACATGAAGTCATAATCCTTATTCTTATAAGCTTCGATTACAACCTCAGGAGCATATTGCCCATCGCTGCGAGTTGAATGGGTATGGAGATTCCCTTTGAATTTGCGCTTACTCTCGTCTAAATAGATTTTTGACTTCATAGCTATTCTCCTCCCTGCAGCAAATCGGATACAAATACAGGGTTGGACCATGCCACCTTCCCTGTGAAGTCAATACATTCCACGCGAATATATTGCATATCCTTATCGACCTCCATGGACGCTTGAGTCAATGGCTCACCGCTCTCAAAATCCCCTATAAAAGCTCCTCTTTGGGGAAATGATTTAAACATAATAAATTTACAGGGAGAGCACTCGATCGTGAGTTTGCCGTCCACCACCCGCAGATCGTAAATTTCCGGACCGCTGCTGGAATAAAATTCACCTTGCTTCAAGCTTTTCACAAGATCCACTGGGTTCAGCGCTGTCGATTGCACCTGTACCCAGCCTCCTCCGTATTCAGGAAATCTCCAATTTGGATCATGTTCGTGAGAATCATCCGCAGCAATACCGAATACTCGTTTGCCATTCTGCAGCGCATGATCCCAATAAGCTGCGCCATAAGAGCTTGTGGTCGACCACTCCGTAGCATGGTTGTAAATCTCTATCGCGAAAAATCCATCATATTTAACCATGTCTTCAAATCGGGTCAAGTGCCATTCCGGATGGTTGAAGATGACCAAATTCCCGTGCGCCCGCATTTCGTCAATGAGCAGTTGGGGCGAGTGGTCCCCTACCCATGGAATCGGCACCGGGAACTGCTCTAAATGTTCGAATCTTTCCAGCTCTGAATCTGCGGTAGGATCATTTAACACACCGAAATGGTAGCCTGGATTTTTATCTGCAACCTGGTTTAATCCCCCTCGTTCCATCCCTGGGAGAGTGACGAAATCAACCGTATTGAATTCTTCCGTTCTGGCATAAATATCGTGGTCGGTAATCGAAATGAAATGATAGCCCTTGGTTTTAAAAGCTTCTACTACTTGTACTGCAGGTAAACTGCCATCCGACCAAGTGGTATGAAGATGCAGGTTGCCTTTATATTTAGTCTTTTCCCGGTCTAAATAAACTCTATTAATCATAACTTGCCCTCCTAATAATTTACGTTGTTTTCATGTGTTTTCATTTTGTTTTCTGTTGTTATTTTGATCATACAACCTGGAGTAAGAGCCTTTCAAGCCATTCGCTTATAATTAACAGTGGGCTAACAAAATTCATCATCCGTTAATAAAATTGCAGCTTACGGACATCAAAAACGGACATAAAAATAGAAACGGAAGAGTTCTTTTATAGACGTCTCCCGTTTCTCAGAGCAATAAATATTATATTTTCAATCATACTCTGCTTTTGTTAGTCCAATATTATGCGTAATCATAAATACAGCAAGCAGCCATACCTTTGTACAAACTAAAGAAACCTAAAAGGTTGCTAGACCTTTAAGGTTTCCATGTTATTCTTTATTAGCAACAGGAATCTGGATTCAGCTTCTTAAACACCTCAAAGCTCCGGGCCGCACATTCAGAAATCGGGATGGGGTGGAACCCATTGATTTCTGCATACAGGATATCATTTAATGGTGCAGTCCATGAGCTAGGAATTGCCTCTGCTCCTAACATAGCGCCCATAATAGAGCCGACTGTGGCCCCGTTGCAATCTGTATCCCAGCCACCCAGAACCGCTGTGGTAATGGCTTTTTCGAAGTCCCCTTGACCGAAGATCAGTGAAGCCGCCACCAAAGCCGCATTGTTGTTGGTATGAACCGGATTATAGTGCTTGAAGGCTTCCCATATCCGGTTAACCAACTCCACTTGATCCTTCGTGCTACGTGCAATCGCAACAGCTTCCCTAACATCCTTCGCCAATCTGCTGGCAGCAGGAATCTCGCTTAAGCCGATTTCGACGATCCGCTCAGGATCGTGTTCCGAGAATGCAGCAGCAATCATGGCGGCTACGAACATTTCTCCATATATGCCGTTCTTTACATGAGAGAAAGAAGCATCACGCCATGCCAGTTCAGCCGCTAGCGCCGGTTTGCCGGCTGCGCCATAGGCTAATCCGTCTGCCCGGATCTGGGCGCCGATCCATTCACGATAAGGATTCAGATAGGTACGGACCCAATCCTTCTGCTGTTCCCAGTCTGAATTCCGGGCATTCCCTTCATTTTCCAATAAGTTGTTAAGATGTGAGGTTACCTGAGCAAAGTTTAAATACGCCTGCGTTTCAGCTGTACATACCTGAGAATAAGACAAAACTCTATGCCATAACAGACCCACATCCCAAGAATCCCACTCCAGCCCTTTTTCTTCCAGCATAATGAGGCCAAGGACCGTATACCGGATATCATCGTCGCTCTCCATGTAGCAGATGTTTTCACGCAGGCTCTTAGGGGAGACATTAGCAATGTTCAGACCAACCTCCTTTTGTGCACGGGATTGGGCAGGTACGTAAGTCGTTATAGGCCATGCGTCTGCACCTTGGAACCAAAGCTGAACATTCTTCCAGCCTGGATTGCCGAAGCTGCCGGCCATATATTCCCACTGCTCAAGGGGTTTGCCAAGTGCACAGCCAACACTGCGTCCAAGCCATGCTCCATAAAATTTGTCCCGCCAGACTGGCTCGGAATGTTGCGGATGAAGCACTCTCGGCCCTTCCGGACGTTCTTCATCCAATTCAGACGGCTCGGCAAACGGGAAATCGGGTCTAACCGGTAGCCTCATCAATTGCTCATATATTGCCATTAATTGTTCACGATCATTGCCTGCCGTCTCAATCTTTTCAATAAAGCCCTCTGTATTGCAGCCTTCATCTCTGCGCTGAATAACCTCTTCTTTCACCAAGCGCTGTAAACTATCCCATCCTGCCATGATCCGCACCCCAAACTTTGTATTTTATATTCATTATAGAACCTGTTTGGAGGAGAGGCTTCTCAATAACTATAGGGAAATTCTCAAATATTGCGAAATGTTTGATATTGCTGCCGGTATTCAATTGGAGAAAGCCCAATGATTGATCCAAATAAACGGTAGAACGTCGATACACTTTGAAACCCACTTGAGAAGCATACTTCGGTGACATCCAGGCTGGTATTCACGAGTAAACGCTTCGCCTCGTTGAGTCGGACCTGCAGGAGGCAATCCTTGAAATGGCGCCCGGTTGCTTCTAGAAATACGTGGCTTGCACGTGAGGGGCTGACTCCCAGATATTTAGCAACCTCCTGAAGGGTTAAAGCTTCCGTGTAATGTTCCTTAATGTAATCCATCAGTTTCCGGTACTCCCTGATCGTACGTGTCAGCTTCTGCCAATCCTTCTGTTGCAGTGGGATTGAGCGATTCCGAAGCAGGAGGGTACATATATGCAGCAGTGTTGCTTTTACCATGCTGGAGTACCCCTCTTGTTTATCGACAAGCTCGGATCGGACCCGTTCGATGAGTTGTCTTAATTCAATGGCTAGGGGTTCGCTGTGTGGAATCCGGTTCTGATAGAGTCCGTTAGAATAACAGAAAGGAATCAGGAGCCTCTCGTCCTCTGTAAGCAACAACCCTGGATCGAAATTCAGAAAGATATATGTACTTGGGTCCTCTTCATCAGACCAGGCAATATGCAGCTCCGAATGGTTAACTATGAATACATCACCAACCTGAACAGGGTACGTGTTTTCTCCGAAATGAAACCATCCCTTTCCCGAAATACAACAGCCGATCTCTAGACTGGAATGGTAATGCAGGGGCTGCATGAATGTGTTCGGTGACCAAACAAAAGCATTAACGGGTATTTCATGCTCATACTGTATGTTTAATTGCTCTCCTTCGCTCATGCATTCACCCTCCTATCGTCCAATATTCATAGAGTAGCATAAGCGGTGTAAATTGGGATATAACGTGTTACTCCATGAACAAAGGCGTAAGGAAAAAGGAGAGAAAAGTTGTAGCAAAACAAATAAGCAGCAAAAGCTGCAATTTTTTTTGTAAGAGGTGGTGTGCAAAAAACAGATAAACTACGATGCACAATAAAAAAAGGATAGTATTAAAAAGTAAAGAATCATAGTGAGTTACTGTGAATAAGCTACCGCCGCCAATAGAAAAGATTATCCCTATAACTAAAAACCACATCCACACTCCAACTGCAGCGCTTAAAGCAATAAATAGAAAACTCATTATCATTTTGTACTCCTTCGACCCGGTAAAATTATATTCCCATTCCATCCATCCGCTGACCGAAATATCAGGATTAAATTGTAAATGCACCCTTCAAAAATCATTATCGGAATATTTTATTAGTACATGTAGGTTTCTTTTGTTTTAAATGAAATCGTTGATACCCCTCCTTAAGATTGGTTGGCACGACGCCCCGCACCTATCTTTTGAAGAGCAAAATTCCGCCGCATGCAAAGAGGGCTCAAGCTTATCCGCTTGAGCCCTTTACGTGTTATTTACGGTTTCATGAATAGCTTTGCCATAGGTACTATTCTAGTTCTGCTTGCATCTGCTGAAGGATTTTCTCCACACAACCTTCCAAACCATCCCTAAACGTATCGACCTTCAGGTCATACACCTCTTCCATATGGACAAACTCCAGCTGCTCTTTGGCTTGCCCGATTCTGCGGTCTCCTCTTTCCTTTTCCCTGCGCTCAAGCTCATCTAGCGGGCAAAACACGCCCACAGACATCACCGGATATCCGGACAGGCTTTTTTGCCAGTCCTCTCTTGTAAAGGCGTCATGGATCACATGATCCACGATAAGATTAACCCCGGTATCCGCGAACATCGCAATCGTCCGGTGGAAATAATACTCTGTTGCAACAGGAATTAGCCGATTATTGTCCCGGTCCTCCATCTGTTCGATGACAAGGTCGAAACTATCTAGACTATAATGGAAATAATCCGGCAGTTTGTTTAATAATGCCTTGGCTACCGTTGTCTTGCCGGAGCTTGAAACTCCATTTAATAAAATGATATTCCCCTTTTTCATGCTTAACTCCTCCGGTAATTAATTGCTTTTCTTAGCGATAATATGTGTAAATATGGCTATATCCCTGTATGGACTGTGATTGCCGATTTCAAGCTCCAGCCGCATAGTCTGGTTATGCCATTCTTCAGTCTGCTTAAGCTCATTATCAGCGATATATCCGTACAGATTATGTATTCCAAAATGACCTTCAATCTCATAACCCGCTTCGTTGAGCCATTCCACTAACTTAGAGTAAGGATATACTGTGATATCCGTTTGAATAATGCCGCTATACTCCCGGCTGCTGCCTATACTTGCAAGCGCATCTTCAGGATCTTTTTTAAGAATAGCCTTTTTCATTACCTTCGCCACCGGATTATGAGCGATCAGTGACAAGTAGCCATTTGTGGCTTGGCAGTTGCTGATCTGCTGGATAAAAGGCTGTGGATCCTCCGTATATTCAAGAATGTTATGGCAAAAGATCCAATCGTATTTCCCCAAACTCCCGGATGCCTTTTCAAAAGAATTCTCCAAATAAGACACTTCCGGTCCAGCCTTTTTGGCGAGCTCGATCATCTCATGGGCAGGCTCTACCGCTGTTACCCGATGCCCTTTCCTGCTGTACTCATTACTGGAAATACCGAAGCCGCAGCCGATGTCCAATATAGCTTGTGCTTGCTCACCTAAGAACCGGTCTATTTGATCCCAAGCCGTCTGATAAAATAATCGGCCCCAAGGCATTTGCGTATAATGCCAATAGGAATCCAATGCCGCTGCAAAAGCACCCGCCTTACTCATCGTTTATCCCTCTTTTCAACTTAGATAATGTTACTTAACATCATAGGTGTTGCGGATCAAGTCTCCAACAGAATTCACTGGTCACTTGGCATTGTTGCTGTCATCTTATTATCGAAGCTCCAGGCAATGACAGTTGCACTGTCACGGCCTTTTTCCTGATGTACCTCCATTAGCGCAGCACCGATGCACTCCTTCATATCCCTTGCCGAATAGAAAGCATCAAACAGCTTTTGCGGATTTGCATAGGACTGTGCCCCATATTCCAGAAGACCGTCAGTCGTCATGACGAGCACTTGATGTCCTTCTCTCAGTTCTCTGACTCCAGTTGAATAGCAGGGAACAGGCTGGGCAAAGGTGTTGGCATACCCGATCCATTCATAATAATTCCGCTGGTTCAATAAGAATTGCCCCCGGGCAGCGAGGTCCGGATGAAGCAGGTAGAGTGAGTTGTCACCGACAGACAGCCACCATATGTAATTCTCTTTGCGGGCGCAGAGCAGGCATGCCGTTTCACCGGTCACTTCCCTGCATCTGTTAATGAAGGCTTCCGAGGTAAAGAGGGATAATAGATACTCCTGTAAAGCATCAAAAGCCTGTGATATGGGCTGTGATAGATGTCCGGTAATTTCACTGGCTGCACTGTCAATGGTGCTAACCAGCAGCTCTGCACTTTCTGCCGTTTTATGGGCATCCAGCAACATAACGAACTCCCAGCTTCCGTCCGGGTCAAGCAATACAAAGAGGCCGTCTTCGTTTTTGTCCGCACCTGCTGCAGTATTTCCGCCATAACAGCCGATAGCCATATTACCAAAATTCATGGCCGCAGGATCGTCAAGGTACATTGCGTGACTGCCTACCCAGCTAAACTTAATCTTATCCCGTTCCATTTTCGCCTCTATCTCCTATCTATTCACTCTAGTACCTCTCTACAATGGACCAGACAATCTTATCGTCCGGGGCATTTTTGGGATTCAGCTGCTTTAGTGCTTTTATCCACAAAACTTGGATTCTTCTTGTACACATCCCACTGCACATCCGCGATATTCTCGCTTACAGCGATTCCATTGATCGTCAGTGAAGACAAGTCCGTAGATTCAACACCGAACGCAGCCACCTGATCTCTTCAGCCCCGTTTTTTCATATACCCACACGCTTTCTTCATGTTATATTTGTCATATCTATCCAATCCGTAAAGCAAGAAAATCAAATTAACTATGCTGTAATCCGCCGGGAGGACTGAAGTGCAAATGCTGTGGTCTTTGTTCATCGCGATTCTATTATCGTTTTCGTTCAGGATTGTTCAAAAAGTAATTGGGCTTATCTATAAGCAGCATCTACGGTTCTCTGTCTATTATTGGGGAATTATGGTTATCATTGCAAGCTTATTAATAAAAAACACTTATGTCTACAGCTTCCCGAAGAATCTGTCTACGGTGCTGCCTTTATTCCTTATCATTCTGATTGTCAATTGCCTCATCTCGAGATCCTCCGGCTATTCTCCCTCAGGCAGGTTTGACCGGTTCAACTTCGTGATTATCTATCCCGTGCTCGAAGAGATTGCCTTCCGAGGGCTGGCTCTGCCCGTTCTCACCCGTCATCACAGCCTCGGCCAAATTCATCATACGCCTGTAATCGAACTCAGCTTCGCTGTCGTAATCACAGCTGCGCTCTTTGCAGTCTCCCATTTACAATATTATAAGCTGAACAGCCAGAGCATCAGATTTATGATATTCGCATTTGCCGGCGGGCTGTTCTTTGGGCTGATCGCCCAGGTAACAGAGTCTATTGCGCTCACTGTCCCACTGCATATCGCTTTCAACGGTTCAGCGGCCTTTTATGCGTATTTGATCGCCAAGAAACAATCCAACTCTATGTTTAGCTGATCTCTGCTGCCCAGTTTCGCTCTTCATTTATTTCTATGTATACAAAAAAAAAGCCCCCGGCCCTAAACTACAGAGCCAGTGCCTCTTCCGTGATCCGTTTGATATCGATGGAGGACAGTGTTTCCTCATTGACCATATCCGGCAAAATCTCAGCCAGGAAATATTCCACGCATTTCAGGTCTATGTTCTTGATTTTGATCAGAGCATTGCGGTACATAACCACAAACTCCTTTTCCGTATTACCTCTTTGCAGTTCGGCGAATGCCTCGTAGACCTGATCCATCTTGTCGGCTACCTCCAGAATCAGCCCCTCCAGCGATTCATCCTTGCCTTCACGCAATTGATGAAAGAAGATGCTTTTGAAATCCTCGGGAATATGCTCTTCAATGAAATTGTGGACCATGCCTTCCTCGACCTGCTGGATTAAAGAACGCAGCTGCAGCGAGGAATGTTTGACCGGTGTTTTGATATCGCCGATAAAAATTTCACCGTAATCGTGGCTGCTCGTAATCTCGTATAGCTTCTTCCAGTCAATAACTGCACCATGCTTTTCTTCGATATCTGCCAAGGTTTTGGCGTACTGCACGACCTTCCAGGAATGGGCCGCTACACTGTGCTCCTCGAATTTAAATTTCCCCGGACAGCGGATGATCCGTTCCAGTTCGTTCAGAGAGCGGAAATATTTATGAATACCCATGGGGCCAGTCCTCCCTTATCTTCATCATATGATCCGGCTGTTTACAATCTCTTAAGCTATCGGAGGAATAGAGATAATAACAGTATAGGTCCCCATTGTTAAATGCGGATAAAGCAGTTGACTTCTTATGTTAAAAGAGAGAAAGGCGTTCTCCCGGCACAACATATTACAAATGGCAGAAGGCCTTCCTTTCCCCGTTGTACTGTTCATCCCCGCCTTACTGCGGAACCTTTCCCCGCCTCAGGTCTGGATTGAAAAACAGTCTTCAGGCCGTTTTTCCGAACTTCATATAGCCTTACAATAAGTACATAGACACCGGATATTAAAAAAAGATTCATTCTGGTAAATCCCAATGGAGAGGACGCGATTCAACCATGACAAAACTATTCCGTTCCGAAAGAGACAAAAAGCTTACCGGCTTATGCGGAGGATTGGCCCGTACACTGAACATTGACGCCACACTTATTAGACTGCTTGTTGCGGTCACTGCCGTCTTCAGCTTCGGCACCGTTGCTCTCATTTATATAGTGGCCAGCCTCATTGTCCCTAAAGAGCCTATTACCAGCTTCACGGATGACTACCATTCTTTTTAATCAATTTAAATTAAACCATTGAAACCATTAAATTCATCCAAACCTAAAGGAGAAATGAACATGAGCATATTCCAAAGAATCACCACCCTGACGAAGGCAGCAATTCACGAAGGTCTGAATAAACTGGAGGATCCGATTCTGCTAACTGGACAATATTTGCGGGAACTCGATGATAAAATTACAGGCGCTGAAAATAAACAACGCGAATTCAAGGCAGCTGCCAATGTGCTGGAGCGTCGTATCTCCGAATATCAAATCCTTGCGGAACGCAGTGAAGCGGATGCGGTCAAAGCAATGAGCGAAGGAAATGAGCCTGCAGCCAGAGCCGCTGTAATGGCTAAGCTGCGCTACCTGGAAAGCGAAGCAGAATGCACGGCAGGTCTGGAAGAAACCCGGCAGACTCTGGCTGCCCTGGAAGTCAGCATCCAAAGTGCCAAAGCAGAGCATGAGCGCCTGAAAGCCAAAAGAACCGAGCTGGCTGCCCGTGCGCGTAAAGCGGAGGAACTGGCGAGACAGCAGGCTCAGAACAGCGGTCACCCTGCTTATCCCGGAACCCGGGGCCATGTTATCAACGCCGGTACAGCATCACGCGGTTTCGAACGGATGGAAGACAAAATCAGCGAGTGGGAAGCACTTGCGGAAACCTCCGCACACCTATCTGCTGAAGCAGCAGATTCCCCGGTTAACAGTGCAGTAGAAGCCGAGCTGGAACGGCTCCGCAGCAAAAAAACGGACAGCAGCAAGTAACTAAAATACACAAAAAGGATACTTCCCTTTCAAGGGAGAGTATCCTTTTTTGTGTACTATATAGATTGAACTCAAGGTTATAGAGTACAGGATCAGTCGCAACTACGGTGAATATTTGGACTTCCGGCCGCTGTTGTCTTCAAATTTCTTGATTTTAACCGCTATTAACGGTAGAAATCCGAAGACAAAGGCGGACGCTACCACTCCTCCAGTTCCAAAATCCCCCTCCGTTGCTCCTTTCCCTTATCTCAAGTTTTTAAGTTCAATCTCTATAATCAGGGGTATCAGGATTAAACTGCCTGTTAAACCAGCTGACCTTATCCTCAAATTCGTCCTGCGGGCTCCGTCGACTTGGAATAACGGTTCTCCGGTACCGGTATACCGAGATTTCCGCGCAGTGTATCGCTTTCGTATTCGTTACGGAACAGTCCCCGTTCCTGCAAAATCGGCACCACCCGGTCCACGAATTCCTCCAGGCCGCTCGGTACAGCGGCAGCTATCATAAAGCCGTCTGCCCCACCGGACTCAAACCAGTGCTGGATTTGATCCGCCACCTGCTCCGGTGTGCCAATAAAGCTGCTGCGCGGGGTAGCAGATTGCAGAGCGACCTGGCGCAGTGTCAAGCCTTGCTCTTTGGCATTTTTCTTTATTTTGTCCGTTCCGCTCTGGAAGCTGTTTCGGCCCAAATCGCCAAGCTCCGGAAACGGCTCATCCAGTGGATACTGCGAGAAATCATGATGCTCAAAGAATCTGCCCAGATAATTCAGCGCGTTCTCAATCGTCACGAGGCCGGCAACCTCCTGGTATTTGTGCTCCGCTTCCTCCGGGGTATCGCCAATGATAGGCGCAATGCCCGGGAAGATCAGCACCTCATCGGGATTCCGGCCGAACGAAGCAATCCGGGCCTTCACATCCCGGTAGAATGCCTGCGCTTCCTCCAGCGTGTCATGTCCGGTAAAGATGGCATCGGCCTCTTTCGAGGCGTAATTCTTTCCGACCTCTGAAGAACCTGCCTGGAATACAACCGGCTGTCCCTGCTTCGAGCGGGCAATATTCAGCGGTCCTTTTACAGAGAAGAATTCTCCTTGATGATCCAGCGTGTGCATCTTGTCCGGATCAAAAAAGACGCCGCTCTCCTTATCGCGTACAAACGCGTCATCCTCCCAGGAATCCCATAATCCGCGCGCCACCTCCAAATACTCTGCGGCGATGCGGTAGCGTTTGCCATGGTCAGGATGCTCTTTCTTGCTGTAATTCAGAGCGGAGCCTTCCAGCGGAGAAGTTACAACATTCCAGCCTGCCCGTCCGCCGCTGATCACATCCAGAGATCCGAACTGGCGGGCCACGGTAAAGGGCTCACTGTAGGAGGTGGACAAGGTGCCTACCAGGCCTATTTTGCTGCTGACGGCAGCCAAGGCGCTGAGAATGGTCAATGGCTCGAACCGGTTCAGGAAATGGGGAATGGATTTCTCATTAATATATAAACCGTCCGCTATAAAGATCAGGTCCAGCTTGCCTTCCTCGGCCTTTTGTACCCACTTCTTGTATAGCTCAAAGTTCACACTCGCATCCGGCTGGGCTTCAGGATGACGCCACATCGAGGTGCTTCCTCCTACCCCGTGCAGCAGCGCCCCCAGTTTCAGTTGTCTTGGCTTGGTCATATCCATTCCTCCTCTTAATTATTGAATATAAGAAGCTGCGCTAGCACTCTGCTTGATACGTTCGATCTGGCCAAGGTGGGTCTGTACATGTGCGGTAAACAAACGTACGATGTCCGTAATCCTGACCGTTTCCCCTTTGAAGTTAATGCCGCTTTTCTCCCAGTCTTCCGGGTTGAGCCGTCCGAGGAGTAGGCTGTTGTAGTGAAGCAGGCTGCGGAACAACTCCAGGCTGTCGCCGGCATTCCCGCTGTTGGCATACTGGCCGCTGACCCAGGCATCCTGATTAAAGACCGGCAGCTGCACTTCGGTACCCGCCAGAATATCGCGGATACGGAATGAAACCACTATGCTGTGATCGGCCAGATGAGCCAGCACCTCGGTTACACTCCAGCTGGCTGGCCCGGCCTTCCATTTTAATTGCTCCTCCGTCAAATCCTCCAGTGCCTGAACCAGCTGCTGATGCGTATTCAAATAATCCCTGATTTGCACATTGCCCATTAGATCCCCTCCAAAAGTTGTCCGGCTTGCGATTGACCCGGTGTCTCAAAGCGTGCTAACGAAAACGGCCGGATATTGTGGCGGGTTTGTCCGTCTGCCGCTAAGTCAGCCAGGATTTCCCCCACAACGCTGGAAAACTTGAAGCCATGCCCCGAGAACCCGCTGGCCAGAAGCACATTCGGATGAAGCGGATGACGGTCGATAATAAAATCCTCATCCGGTGTATGCTCATATTTGCAGACCGCCCCCTTCAGCAGCCGTCCGGCTGCGCCGGGCATATACGCCTCCAGCACACGGCGGAGATCCCCTTCGTCACTCTCTTCAGTGCCGAAAGGAGCCAGCTTCTCACCCGGCTTCCATTCCAAGCCCGTGTCATGCCGTCCGATCTTCAGGCCGGCTCCGCCAATACTGGGAAAGCCGTAATATCCGCCTTCCTCGGTGCCCAATGTAAATCCGGGGAAGTTTCCGCTGTCAAAGTCAGGCGCACTCTGAAACCAGCCGACAACCTTGCGGATCGCCTTAATCGGCAGTGTGATGAATGGCGACAGCGCGCCAAACCAGGCCCCGGCACTCAGAATGGCCGCCCCTCCATGAATCTCCCCATTCTTCGTGTGGACCGTGACACTTCCTTCGCGCGCAGTCACATGAAGTACTGCTGTATTCGTCAGCAGCTCTGCACCATGAGCCAATGCCAGCCCGCGGTAAGCGGCGATGCATCTCTCACTGTAGAGATATCCGGCATCCGGCTCATACATGGCTTCGTACGAATCCGGGAGGTTCAAGGCAGGCCACCTCCGGCGGATTTCCTGTGCATCCAGCTGCTCTACTCGTACCTTCTGCTTCCCGGCTTCCGCCAGCCGACCGAGGAAGGAGTATACTGCGCTGTCTGCCAGATTCAGGACTCCCGAAGGCACAAGCAGTTCGGTTCCGCTTTGCTGCTCCGCTTCTTTCCACAGCACATGGGCACGCAGGGCCAAGTCAGTATAGGTGGGGTCACCGCTGTAGGCATGCCTGATCAACCGCGGCTCTCCGTGATGGCTTCCTTCCGTATGCGGCGGATCGAAGGCATCGATCAGCAATGTCTTGATCCCCCGCCGGGCGAGATGATAACCGGCACTCATGCCCATTGAACCCGCCCCGACGATAATCACGTCATAAACAGAGTGTTTCGTTATGTCACTGCACCTCCCTCCGAGGAGAACTGTTCCAAATAACGTACAGCCAGATTGCTGAAGAATGCGGCGCCTACCGGCAGTGCACGTTCATCGAGATTGAAGGAAGGATGATGCCACTCCCGGCTTCCGGCGGTGCCCATAAAGACGAACAATCCGGGAACCACCCGCTGATAAAAGGCGAAATCTTCGCCAGCCGGTGAAGGCACCGGCTTCACGGAGGTGTAGCCGAGCTCCTCTGCCGTCTGCTCTCCAAGCCGTGCAAGCGCGGCATCATTGACTACCGGCGGTGGGCCTTCGATCCAGCGAACAGCCGCTTCTGCTCCTAAAGCAGCGGCTACACCGGTCGCCACCTGGCTGAATCGCTCAAGCACCTCACCGCGCACCTGTTCATTGAAGGTGCGAATCGTACCTTCCAGCACTGCTGACTCCGGGATAATATTCCATGAGTTCCCGCTGTGAAGTTGCGTCACACTGATCACTGCACTGTGCAATGCGCTGACATTGCGGCTGACGATAGACTGGAGTGCAGTCACCACATGTGAAGCTGTCACGATAGGGTCGACTCCGGCCTCCGGCACAGCAGCATGTGATCCTGCTCCTTTGATCTCAACCACAAAACCATCCGCAGCAGCCATCAACGGGCCGCTTGTAATACCGATGGTTCCGACCGCCAGATCCGGCTTATTGTGCATTCCAATCACTGCACGGACATCTTTCAGCACCCCGCTGGCTATCAGCTGCTGTGCACCCTTCGCCTTCTCCTCCGCAGGCTGGAACAGCAGGCGTACGGTTCCCTTCAATTCCTTCTCCCGTTGTTTAAGCTGATAAGCAGCGCCGATCAGTGCCGCGGTATGAAAATCATGTCCGCAGGCGTGCATTTTACCGGGATGTTGTGAGGTATAGGGTAATCCGGTTTCCTCCTGAATCGGCAAGGCATCAATATCGGCACGCAGGGCGATTACCGGCCCCTCCTGCAGTCCGCCGATCTCCGCGACAACGCCGGTCTTCAGCCCATAATCCAGGGCAGTTACTCCGGCCTGCTCCAGCAGGGCAGTAATATATTTCGTGGTTTCATACTCTTCGTTGGACAGCTCCGGGTAACGGTGCAAATGGCGCCGGACCCCGGTTATGATTTCATAGAACGCCTCCGCGCTGGGCTCGACGGTTTTGCTAGTCATGAAAGCCCTCCTTCCCTTCGATAATGTTTATCGGACTAGCCCTTCTTGTCAGGCCTCCGCAGGCACTTCAGCCAGTGCTTCATGCAGCAGTTCAAAGGAATGGACCCGCTTATCGAAGGGCTGCACATTGGTCGTGATGATAAACTCGTCGACGCCTGATGCTGAGGACAACGCCAGCAGCTGTTGCCGCACGCTGGCTTTTGTCCCCTTTGTAATTTCCGGCTCCCGCTCTTCTATGGTGTAATCTTCCGTACTCTGCCGGGTAAATTCCTCCGCCTGCTCCCGGGTAGCAACCGTCAGTGTCTTGCCGCTGGCCAGATTAATCCTGATCAGCTTATGCGCTCCGGCCAGTTCTTTGGCCTCCTCCTCGGTTTCGGCAGCCAGGACAGACAGCGCAATAATTGCCCGGGGTTCTTTTCCCGGCGAAGTCTCGAAGTTGTTGCGGTAAGTCTCGATCGCTTCCAACGCTATCGCCTGATCCCCATTGATGAATAAAGAGAATACGTACGGCAACCCCAGTCCGGCAGCGATTTCCGCACTGGCTACACTCGCACCAAGCACATAAATTTCGGGAGGTGTCCCTGGAATCGGGCCTGCCTTCAGCCCCGCCAGCGGATGGTCTTCCTCCAGCCGGTTATGTACATACTTTTCGAGTTCGATAATCTTGTCCGTCAGGCTGGAGGGTTCAAAGCTGCCCTGCTGCAATGCCTGTGTGCTCCTCGGCAGTCCCCCGGGAGCACGGCCAACCCCCAGATCCACCCGCCCCGGTGCAAGCGAAGCCAGCACGTTAAAGTTCTCCGCTACCTTATAAGGGCTGTAATGCTGAAGCATAATACCGCCGGAGCCGATCCGGATACGTTCCGTCTTGGCGAGCAGATGAGAAATCAACACCTCCGGGGAAGAACCCGCTACCTGCCCGGAGTCATGATGCTCCGAAACCCAGAAACGGCGGAATCCCAGCTGCTCGGATAATTGCGCCAGCTTAATCGTATGCAAGAAGGCTTCTTCCGGCGTTTCCCCCGGATAAATTGGACTTTGGTCGAGGACACTTATTGTAATCGCCATATTTTGGCCTCCTAAATGGAATAGTTCAGTTCCGGTGTAATCCGCTTCAGGAACTGCTTCGTTCTTTCTTCACGCGGATGATTGAACAACTCTGTCGGTGTCCCTTCCTCAACAATCACACCGCCATCCATGAACACTACGTGATTAGCGACATCGCGGGCAAAACCCATTTCATGCGTCACGACAATCATTGTGATGCCTTCCTTGGCAATTTTGCGGATGACGGCCAGCACCTCGCCCACCAGCTCAGGGTCCAGCGCCGACGTAGGCTCGTCGAACAGAATCACTTCCGGCTCCAGCGCCAGGGCGCGGGCAATGCCTATCCGCTGCTGCTGCCCGCCCGACAGCTGGCTTGGATACGCGTCCAGCTTGGCTCCAAGCCCCACTTTCTCCAGCAAAGCGATACTCCGTTTTTTCACTTCCTCCTTCGGAAGCTTTTTGACGATAAGCAGCCCTTCCATCACGTTTTCCAGCGCGGTTTTATGCCGGAAAAGATTATACTGCTGGAAGACCATCGCCGTTTTTTGCCGCAGCTGATGAATCTCTTTTTTGCGTGCATGCCTGCAGTTCACTTTGAAATCGCCGATGGCAATCTCCCCGTCACTGGGCTTCTCCAGGTAGTTCACGCAGCGCAGTAGGGTAGTTTTGCCTGAGCCGCTGGGGCCGAGAATGACAACAACCTCGCCTTTGGTGACGGTTAAATCAATATTGTTCAGCACCTGATTCCGGCCAAACGACTTCGAAATACGCTCCAGCTTGATCATGCCACTCCACCTCGATTGTAAAGATTGATCCGTTTCTCGATCAGGGACGTCAGCCGCTCTATCAGGAATGTAAGCCCCCAGAAGATCAGTGCCGCCGCAAGATACGCCTCAAAGAACTTCCAGTTCGTCGAAGCCACAATCTGCGCCTTGGCGTTGATATCCACTACGGATACGGTAAAAGCAAGCGTTGACCCATGCAGCATACCAATAACGGAATTGGACAGGTTGGGCAGACTTGCCGCCAGTGCCTGGGGAAAGACAATCCGCCGCAAGGCCTGAGGGGTGGTCATGCCTATGGAATGTGCAGCTTCCAGCTGGCCCCGGTCCACGGCAAGCAGACCGGAACGGACGACCTCGGACATATAAGCACCAGCTGTAATTGAGAACGAAATATAGGCAAAACCGATCATCGGAACCGACACCGACCTGAACCCCCAGCCAAAGTGGGCGGCCAGTCCGTCAATAAGGACAGGAAGTCCGAAATAAATCAGCAGCAGATGCGTCAGCATCGGAGTACCCCGGATAAAGGTGACATACCCGACCGCCAGCGGATACAGGACAGGCACTCTGTAAATCCGGATCAATGCGACACAAATGCCGATAAGAAAGCCCACTGACACGGAGACAACTGTTATATATAAGGTGGTAGGAATAGCGCTCAAGATTTGCAGGAACGCCGTCCAGATAAATGATGGATCCAGTTTCATTATCCTGCGCCTCCTTTACCCGATCCCATTTCCGCAATAATGCGCCGGTAGGACCAATTTTTGTGGACTCTAAACGATTTTTTCTCAGGGGTGCTCCGCTTCTCATGCCGCAGCAGCCGGTGCTCCGCCACAAGCAGCAGCTTCTCAATCGTATAGCTGATGACCAGATAGATCAGGGCAAGGGCAATGTAGGTTTCGATAAAATGCTGTGTCAAGCTGCCAAGCGTCTGTGCTTTGCCCGTCATTTCCATCACACCGAGCGTGAAGGCCAGCGATGTATCTTTCAGCAGCGCAATCACCAGATTGGAGAATACCGGAATCGCGATGCCAAGCGCCTGCGGCAATACGATCCGCGTAAAAGCCTGGAACCCTGTCATTCCCGTAGCATAGGCAGCCTCCACCTGCCCCTTATCCACCGCCATCACAGAAGCCCGGATCATTTCTGACATGTATGCCCCCGTGTGCAGGCCGTAGGTTAGAATCACAAAGACAAGCACCGGCGTCCGGGTCATATCCACATGAACCAGTTTTAGAATTTCAGGCAGCCCGTAATAGAACAGGAAGAGCTGGATCAGAATCGGCGTTCCCCGGAAAAAAGAAATATAGATTTCGGAGCAGGTTTTCAACACCGGTACTTTGTACAGGCGGGGCAGAGCTACGAGAAAACCGACTATAATTCCTGCCAGCAGCGAGCAGGCGACAATCAGCAGTGTGGTGTTTAACGTCCCCAGCAGCTTAGGCAAAAATGAAAATACATAGCTGATATCAAATGGTTCGCCCATAAACTCTCTCCCTTCCCACACTCACAGGCTTAATCATTGAACCGAATTCGCTGTAACATCCGCACCCAGCCATTCCGTGCTCAGCTTGCCCAGTGTACCGTCTGTCTTAAGCTCCTTGATCGCACCGTCAATCGCATCCGACAGCTTCTGCGAATCAGCATCATCCTTGCGCAGCACATAGAGAATGTCTGCCGACGACAGCTCGTCGCCCGTTGCCTTCAGCTTGCTCTGCGGATCAATGATCGGCAGTACAAAATCGGCAGCCAGCGTGGCGTCTACACGGCCGGAGCTGATCTGGGCAGCTGTATCGTTAGCCGTACCGTTTTGGTACACGATATTAATCGCATTGTCATGCTCTTTATTGTAGTTCTCAAGAATTTGCGCCTGGGCACTGGTTGCACCCGTCAGCACCTTTTTACCTTTCAGATCATCCAGCGAATGGATCGACTCATTGTCCTTAGCCACCACAATGCGGTTTCTCCAGTGGGCGTAAGCTTCTTTGTTAAAAGAATACTTCAGCTCGCGCTCCGGATTTTTTTCCATAACATGGGCGACCAGGTCGATTTTTTTGGTTTCCAGACTCAGCAGCAGGTTGCTGAAATCCATCGTCTGCAGTTCGAATTCATATTCCGGCAGGCGATTGTCAATTTCTTTAATCAGCTCCACATCAAACCCGGTCAGCTTGCCGTTCTCGTCGATGTAGCAGACTTTTGGAAAACCTGTGCCTGTGCCCACGATGATCTTCGTTACCTTAGCCGGCTCTGCCGAAGCATTACCCCCTTGCGCATTAGCAGGTGCTGCTGTTTCTGCCACATTCCCGCTCTTGCTGCTGTCCGTGTTGCCACCGCCTGCACTGTTGCTGTTATTTCCGCAGCCGGCAATCGCCAGCGTGAGTATTGATGCAAATACCAGTGAGATTGACTTCTTCATGTTTCTATCCCCTTTGAATGAAATGTGGTTTGTTTATAAGTGTCTTTTTCAGCAGATACATGATGCCGTCGCCATTTTGCGGGTCAAGCTCCAGGAACCGTTCATAACCCCGCCGCTCATACATCTCAACCAGCCACGGATGTTTTTTCGCCGTTGCCAGAGTGACTTCAGGCGAGCCCAATTGTCCGAGAATAATATGCTCCTCTACCCAATCCAGCAGCTTTCCGCCGTAGCCCTTGTTGCTGTATTCCGGACTCACGGCGAACCATTTGATAAAAGGCAGCGGGCTGAACTTCTTGACCTCTTCTTCTTTTGACAAAGTGATTGTCGCAATAATCGTTCCGCTGACCTCAAGCACATAACACTCATTGATTGAAATATTGTCTTCAATCATCGCCAGATCGGCGTTTGCCGCCGGCCAATGCAGCCCCAGTTCACGAATCAGCTGATAGGCACGATATGTAATATCCAGTAATTGCTCCGCATCCTTCTGTTCTGCCAGCCGGTATACTTCACCCATCGCATGCCCTCCAACCTTTCGGATTTTAATTTTATAATCCCTATCGAATTAGTCGTGATTATGATTATGCAATTAACTTTATCACCGCAGGTATCCATGTGCTAATAGAGTTTTTTAATACATCTATACAAGAAGTCGATCGCCGGCTTTACCTATGCTAAGTTCCAGCAGGGTTTCGATAAACTCCGCATTTTCCCCGTTCAGGGAAATCAGGCTGGTCCGCAGCGAAATCCCTTCCGTCTCCGCGATATCTACCCGGATCAGCGTCCCTGCCGCCACTTCCTCCTGCACACTGAGTGCCGGTAGAAAGCAAATCCCCGCTTGTTTCAGCACCAGCTTCTTGGCCGTCTCCAGGTTATCCACCTGATATTCAATATTCGGCGGCTGCTCCATACTCTCAAATACACGGTGCAGCCGCATCCAGTCCAAAGAGCCGCATTCAAAGAAAACCAGCGTCTCCTGACGGATATCCTGTATTGAGGCACGGTCTCCCTTGGCCAGGTGATGCCCCTTGTGCACATAGAGCGAAATAGGGTCCTCGCAGAATGGAAAAGCCTGAATCGCCGGATTTACGACTTTACGGATAAAAGCCAGATCGAGCTCCTTCGACTTCAGCTTGCTGATCAGCACTTCCGTAGACGCTGTCGTCAGCTTGATCGTGATATGCGGATACCTGCGCTTCAGATGAAGCAGCAGATGGGGCATCAAATAATTGGACACCGAGACAGTGCTGCCGATTCTCAGCTCATTCGGAATTTGTCCTTTCGATTGTATTTGATGCTTGCCGGTTTGATAGACCTGGAGAATCTGCTGGGCATAGGGGAGGAACTGCTTGCCTTTATCGGTGAGATTAATCTGCTTGCCCAGCCGGTCAAATACCCGGCAATCCAGCTCCCGTTCGAGCGATTGTATGCGGGCGGTAACTGTCGGCTGCGAGATATACAGGACTTCGGCCGCTTTATTGAAGCTTCCATAATGGTTGATGTACACAAAGGCCTCAATATTTTCAATGTTCACACCTAGCCCCCCTTAGTCGGTTTTAATTTTACTATTCCGATGAATTAACAATGATTTATGGCGATGCGTTCTTATAGATTTTGTATATATCTTATTCACGGCATATTTTTTTGTCAACACATATTCCGTGTATTTCAGTCGGATTTCCATTAAATAAGTCACAAAGATGGATAGAACTTTTCTATTCATTTATCAGAATCATTAAATTCCTCTTATGTCTATGCGATTTGTCAGTTATAATAACTTCACTCGCCTGATCTTTCTACCTGACTTATGTAAGGGAGGTATATCGTGAATATGTCAAAAGAGATCATTATTCGTGACGCTGCAGATAATGAGCGCGAAGCCATCGCCGAAGTGCTGCTGTCCGCATACAGCCAATATTCTATTGACATGTCTGAGCCGCAGTGGGAAGCGTACCGGAATTCAATCCTTGATTCCGTACACGGTGATGCCCCGTTCGCGCGGATCATCGCTGAAACCGGCCAGCAGATTGTCGGCAGCGCATTGTTGTTCACCTCCTCGGAAACGGCCTACGGCAAGCCGGAGCTTGGCATCCACTCCCCTGTACTGCGCCTGCTTGCCGTCTCCCCTGACGTACGCGGCCGCGGCGTTGCTGCACTCCTGATTCGGGAAGCCGCCCGGAGATCCCGTGGGTTGGGCGCCTCCACCCTGAACCTGCACACCTCGGATATGATGGTCTCGGCGATCAGGCTCTACGAACGGCTGGGCTTCAAACGGCATTTCGAGACCGATATTATGAACGGGAATACTCTGGTTAAAGGTTTCCGGCTGGATCTGCAATCCTTCCCCGGTGCTGAGAGGAAACAACCCCTAAATCGAGTAGGAGGCTACTCATTAGCTGAGTAGCCGACCTCTCACACCACCGTACGTACCGTTCGGTATACGGCGGTTCAACCGTTTGAGTGCAATTGACGTAAAAGCTCGTACTGCGCAGGAAAGTCATAATAACCTGCCTGTGCGAGCTTTTCGTTTGTTATAGAACGAGACAACACCGGGCTTCCGGCGAGGCGCCAATATCCTAGACGGGAGTTCCCCCACTGGTAGGCCTGCCACTGTGATATCCCCAGCTTGCGCAGGCTTTGTACCTTGGTTCTCGGCTTCTTCCATTGTTTCCAGATATACATTCGGAGTCGCCTTCGCAGCCATTCGCCCCACCTTTGCAATATTCGTTTCATGTCAGCCACATAGTAGTAACCGATCCATCCGCGAATGTAGACTTTTACCTTCTCCATGACCTCTCGAACATTCCTGCCCTGACTGCGGCTCGTGAGTTCTTTTAGCCTCTTCTTTGCTTTTGCGAGGGATTGCCCGTGGACGCGAATATACACGCCGCTTCTATTCTTTCCCAAGGCAAAACCAAGAAACTTGAAATGCTTCCACGCCACTACGCTGACCACCTTGCTTTTCTGCGCATTCATCTGGAGTTTCAGTTTGTCCTCCAGGTACTTCCCGCAGGACTCCAGAAGCCGCGTAGCTGCCCGTTTGCTTTTAGCGAGCACTACGATATCATCCGCATACCGGATAACATTCACTCCACGCCCTTTCATCTCCTGGTCGAATTCGTTCAGATAGATGTTCGCGAGCAGCGGGGATAAAGGGCCTCCCTGCGGAGAGCCTTCCTCCGTTTTGCAGTGCACCCCATTCTCCATGACTCCACTTTTCAGATATTTCTTAATCAGATCGGTTACACGCTTGTCCTGGATTTGTTTACGTAAAAGACTCATCAGCAGTTCATGGTTCAGTGTGTCAAAATATTTGGAGAGGTCGATTTCTACTGCATGGCTGTAGCCCTGTTCCGCATAATCTTTCACTTTTCGAATGGCTTGCTGGGCACTCCGCCCGGGGCGGTAGCCGTAGCTTCCCTCCGAAAAGAGCGGCTCAAGCAGCGGCTGTAGCTGCTGGGAAATCGCCTGCTGAATCACCCGGTCTACGACCGTGGGGGATGCCCAGTTTCCGGACTCCACTTCCATCGGGTTTAGGGATTTCCTTGCGCCGTACCGGCTTTGGCTTGTACCTACCTTCCCGGATGCTTTGTAAAAGCTCGTCTCTATGCTCCTGCAGCCATGGCAGCGCGTCTTCTACGGTCATTCCGTCGATTCCGGGCGCTCCATGGTTGCGTTTAACCTGCTTGTAGGCTCTGTTCAGATTTTCTCTGTCCAGAATCTGCTCCAGTAGGTCCGTTGCACCGCCTCTTTCTCTACGTTCCCGAATGCCGGTGCTCTGCACTCCCGCATGCTCTTCGCGTTCCACGCTATCCCTTTGCGGGCAGTCCTTTCGGTATTCTGCTTTCATCGCGCCGACTCTCCTTCCTGTCTGTACTCGAGACTTACGATTGTTCAGCCCTTCCCGAAAAAAAAAACTTCCTGGTACTATGGCCTCTGCTGACTTCTCACAGTAAGCTTTACTCCGTCTTTCGGATTTTTTTTCTCCTACCGGGCGTCTGTGAGATCTCCCCGGGTAAGAGCGATAACCTTCCCCTCATCCATCTGCCACATTTACATCCTAGGATTCGGGCAGTATTGGACTTCGCTTTGTTGGGCAAGCTCGTCCGTCCCACGATGCCTTCTATGTGATTTCTGTTCGTCAGACCAAGGGTTTGCTTCCGGCTTCCTTCAGATTCCGCCTCGCGGCGGACACCCTTGCCTTCAGCTAACAGTTCCTACTGCCAAGTCTGTAGCGGACTCTCACCGCCAAGTTATCGCCCATGCCGGGCGCACCCACAAGAATAGGCTAGCCCATGGGCCAGCCTATTCTTGCAAAGATGTTGAACTTCCTCTTACGTCGTGAGAATCCGTTTGTCCTTGGCCGCCTTCAGCCAGTGCGGAAATTCATTGAGCAGCCTGTCGTACAGCTCGTCATCCGATACCCGTTCAATCCGGTCCAAGTGAACAAAGTCCGCATTGTCCACGACTCTGCCGGTCATGTTGTCCAATCCTTCGAGCACTTCGAAATCCGAATTGCCGATCCCGACAAACTGCCAGAATATCGGCTGGACGGCTGCCTTCATAATCACCTTTTTGGTTAATTTCAAGACGCCTCCGTCATTGATAAATATGATAAATACCGGAGTAGAATCCTTATCTTCTTTGGTATACTTGCGGATCACATCCTCCATCACCGGAGGTTCATTGTTCCGCCCGAATTTATGAATCGAAGGATTTTTTAGAATATGTCTTTGTACATATTGTTCAAAGTCCCGTTCCGTAACCGGGGGCAGCCGGCTGAATTCGTTATCGTACACCCAGACATCCAGCGAGCCATTGTCGTCAAATTTGCAGGCAACGGCCAATATCCGTTCTACGACCTCCTGCACGATGCCGCGGGCATACAGATCTCTCATCGAGCCGCTGATATCCAGCACAACCCCAACCCGGGCCGTTACTCCGGTCAACTGCTTCTTTTCGAGTGTGAACTGAACTATCTTTTTGCGCAGATCAATGGTAGACAGGACAGAATTCTTTACAGGTTCCGGTGGAGCAGACAGCTCGGCTGGTGCTGGCGGCGGCGTTGGTGAAGGCGGTTCAAGCGGTGCCAGCACTTCAGCTGCAGCAGCAACCTCCGCAGAACCTACCTCTTCCACTTCAAGTCCAAAATTGACGCATAGAGCAGCCAAGCCTCCATTAAAACCGCTGCCGATGGCGTTAAACTTCCACTCCCCGTTATGGCGGTATAATTCTCCTGCTACGATCGCTGTCTCATCGGATAAATCAGAGCCATACTCAAAACGGAGCAGTTCCTCGCCGCTCTGACGATCCTGGAGCTTCAGATAAAGGCCGGATACATCTTTCATGCGGTGATTCAGCTGTTCGCCTTCATAGATAGTCAATGTCAAGGCGATCCGGGCAACCTGCTGCGGCAGACGGGACAATGAAACCGAGAGACTTTCCTTATCTCCCTGGTTCAAGACTGTGTGTGTTACGGCTCCATCCTGTGATACCGGATTTCCATAGAAAATAAAGTCCTCATCACGTTCGCAGCGTCCCCGCTCCGACAACAAAAATGCAGCGGCATCTATTCCCATCTCTTGATTAGCGGTTGACCATCCGAAGGATAATGTAAGCTCATTTACGTTTTTCCCTTTTGTTACATCTACCTTTTGACCCTTTAGCAGCTGCTGCATAGCCTCATCTCCTCATCCCTCGATGTACTCTTCCAATTTTTCATATATAAGGAATATCATACTCACAAGGTTTTGTAAAATTGCTAGATTGTATTTACCCCCTCACTACTTTAGTATTAATGATATACCTGATAGATAAGGGGCTTTACCAAATGAACTTTACAGCAATTGACTTTGAGACGGCGAATTCCAGCCGCTCCAGCGCCTGCTCCCTGGGTCTTGTCCAGGTTAGAGAAGGTGTTATTACAGCCGAGCATGTCTGGCTGATTGACCCGCGCCAGCGGTTTGACGGGATGAACATTGCTATTCACGGGATCACGCCCTCAATGGTCCAGGGGCAGCCTACTTTTGCTGAGCTGTGGCCCTTGCTCGAACCGCTGCTGCAAGGCGAAATCGTCGTGGCGCATAATGCCGCCTTCGATATGAGCGTGCTGCGTTATTGTCTGGACGCCTCAGGGACCAGCTACCCGAATTTTCAATATATGTGCACCTATCTGCTGGGAAAAAAAATGCTCCAGGAGTTGCCTTCCCATAAATTGAATGTAATCTCACAGCATTTCGGTATCCGCCTGAAGCATCATGACGCACTCGATGATGCCCGGGCTGCGGCTATTATCTTATTGAAGCTGATGGAACAGCAGCAGCAATTCGAACCGCTGCTGCTCGCGGACAGTCAAGGCTATAAAGCCGGAACGATGTATTCGGGCGGATATACTCCTTTTAAATCACCACCCAAAAAAGCAGCAAAGAAACCCGGCAAAAAACGGGTTCCACTGCTCCCTGCAGCACCTTTTGAGCAGCAGTTCTGAGACAGCCCGGCAACCCGCTGTGGATCAAAATAAAGAGCAGGTCTTCTCCGTTACTCAAGAAGACCTGCTCTTTGCGTTTTTTTGACGATTCTAGATTTTCGACCGGTAAACCGCCTTGTTCTCCAGTCCGCGGATAAACGGTGTCCATTCTTCTGTTTCCGGGGTCGTATCCAGCGCATCCTCCACCATCTGCAGCTTGGCATCCATCGCATCGATATGATGCAGCGCCACCGCTTCCGCCGTTTGCGGCTGAACAGGGCTTCCCCATTCGCCTAGATTATGATGGGATAAGACCAAATGCTGCAGCGCGATAACCTTTTCCGAATCCAGAGTAAAACCCAAACGAATCGCGGCCTCGGTAATCCAGTTCGACGCCATCGAGATATGGCCGATCAGCTTCCCCTGCACACTGTAATCCGACACAATGCCAAACTGGGAAATCATCTCCTCCGGCTTGGCGATATCATGCAGAATGATCCCCGCCTTCATCAGATCAGGGTTCAGGAACGGACGCTGTTTGCAGAGAAAATCACCAATCTCCAGCATCCGCACCATATGATAGGCAAGTCCGGCAAAATAAGCATGGTGATAGGTCTTGGCTGCGGGATAATGCATCAGCTTCTCTTCCACCTTACCGACACAGAAGGAGACGATTGCGGAAATCTCCTGATCGGCAATGCTGCTCATCACCCCTTTAATCGTATGGATAAGATCAACGGGACGGATTGGCGCAGACCGGATAAAATCAGTGAGCGATACACCGTCCGTCTCATTGGCCAGTCTGATCTTGGTAATCTTGACCTGCAGCTTCTCACGATAGGTATGTGCTATGCCGCGCACCTTCACCAGCGCCATAGGGAAAAAGGTTTCTTTATCAGTTGTGCTGACATCCCAATATTTAGCTGTTATCTGACCGCTTGAATCACCGAGTACAATATCAAAATAATCCTTTGGAGGAGTACCGTTTGTCTGTTTGAGCGTCAGCTCCCGTAACAGATAGAACCCGACAAATTCGTCCTGCGGAGATAGCTGTTTAATTAGTGTCATGTTGGAGCCTCCCATTACTAGCAGGTATTATATCCTGCTGTGTATATTAAACTTTTGACATTCACCTTCGAAATCCCTTTAAATTACTATACGATAACGATTCATAATTATGCCCGGGCCTGTACCAAGCCGGTCAATAGCCTTTGCTTACAGCATAAAAAGAGGCTATCCAGAGCCATTTACAGGGCCTGAATAACCTCCTCATAGACGTTGCTGTATTATTTGCCTGCTGCTTCCAGCGCAGCTTTGATTGCTTCTACTGCTTTGGCGGAAACATCCTTCTCAGCATCATTGGCTCCGAAGGCTGCCGGACGGTATCCGTATTTATGCAGGCCATTCGTGCTGGAAGTGGACTCAATTTCTGTCTTCACCGCAAGCTCAGCCGGTGTTAATAGATATGGGGTCTTCACTTTTCCGGCACCGTCAAGATAATAGACCAGCATCAACACAGGAATGTTATTTTTGACAGTAACCATAACATTGACGGATTTGTCGGCACTTGCTCCAATGAAAATTCCATCAAAGTAAGCTGCTTTGTCGGTTTCTACAACTTCAGCTTTACCGTAAGCTCTGTCTACAGCAGCTTTCAGTGCATTGCTGCTGCTTGTAGCGCCGGAGATGGCATCTACCGATTGTACACCTTCTCTTGTTCCTGCAGCAAGGAAGCTGGTAGTCAGCTGCGGAATTGCTTTTTGAACTTCAGCATAAGCCGCTTTACCTAAATCCACCATATTCATACCTACACGGGAAAGAGCAACATTCACAATCTTGCCGTTGCGCAGAGTTACATCTGCTCTGTTGGTTCCTTTATCATAAGCATCACCGAAAGCGGTGAAAGTGCCGTCTTTATAAGTGCCTTGTACTTTGGAAGCATTGGTCAAAGCGTCTGTCAGAGCTGCTTTTGCCGCTTTGGACAAAACTTCTTGACCCGGAACATCCGTCAAATCCACGCCTTGTTCAAGCAAACCTGCAGTCAGCAGTCCGACTACAGTTTTTTGTTCAGGTGTCAGCTTGTCATCGGCAATAATTTTGCCGTCAGCTGCAAAGAGGCTTACTTTAATGCCGCTTACTTTGTCGGCAGCAATGTCGACCAGCAGCAGGACTTTGTTCTGGTTGTCTACGCCGGCGAATTTGCCTTCAAAATATTTGCCTTCTGCAGGAACTTTCAGCGCCTTCTCGAAAGCTCTTTCTACAGCTTGGTTCCAGCCATGGCTGCTTTCGGTAGCGCCGGAAATACCGTCTACCTTTTCATCATAATTGGCCAAATAAGAACCGTTGGCAAGCAATTTGGCTGTCATTGGTGCATTTGCTTTTACAACTTCTGCATAAGCAGTTGTGCCTCTATCTACCAGATTGGAACCCAGTCTGTACAGCTTCACATCTACCAGCTTGCCGTTGCGGATAACGATATCGGCTCTTTCCACGCCTACGCTTCTTGCAGTACCGTAGGAAGAGTAGAATCCGTCAACATAAGCGGAAGTGTTATTGATGAGGGCGTTCTGCTCTGCATCCCAGAATGCCTGGATTGCAGCTTTGGAGTCAGCTTCAAATCCGGCTACAGGTTGTGCGGACGAACCGTTTGCGAGCAGTACAGACGTGATTGCCGCAATCGCTGCAGTTTGCTCTGCAGTGTAGGTTTTTTCATCCGCGAAATCTCCGCTTGTTGTCAGCGGGTACAGTTTAACCGCAGTCAGCTTGGTGGCATCGTAGGTTGCAAATACCGCATATTTACCTTGAGGGTCAATACCCATGATGTCGCCTTCGAAATAAGTGGCGTCAGCCGGTTTTACTTTCAGCGCTCTTTCAAAAGCTCTGTCTACCGACAATTTCCAGCCGTTGCTGGAGCGGGTTGCACCGGAAACAGCATCCACTGCAGCAGCTCCAACTCTTGTCTTGCCGAGCAGTCTGTCTTTCATCAGACCATATGCCGCCCAGAGGCCGCTGTAATTCTCACGGACATTTCTGTCGATCAGCTTCGGAGATGTTCTCAGCAGATCAATGGAAGCGATTTTGCCGTCTTTAATCGTTACTTTCGCGCCTTCGGTACCTTTGGAGTAAGCATCGCCGTAAGCTACATATACCCCGTCTTGATACACATCTTGTTGAACCGTTACAGGCTTAGCAGTAGCGGCCGGTTTAACTGTTGCAGTTGGTTTAGCTGTTGCAGTCGGTTTAGCCGTGGTAGCTGGTTTAGCTGTTGCAGCTGGTTTAGCCGTTGCAGTCGGCTTAGCCGTTGCAGCTGGCTTAGCTGTTGTAGCTGGTTTGGCTGTTGCAGCTGGCTTCGCTGTTGCAGCTGGCTTCGCAGTCGCTTTGGGCGTTGCAGCCGGTTTCTTTGTTGCTGCTGGTTTTTCAGTCGCTTTGGGCGTTGCAGCCGGTTTGGCTGTTGCCTTTGGTGTTGCTTCCGGTTTAGCCGTTGCTTCTTCCGAAGCGGCAGAAACCGCATCCACCTTCAAATTCAGTGCAGGTGCATTAATTGTGTAAGCGATTGGCGCAAGCAACAAGGCTGCGCTTACAGTCAAAGAAATCAGTTTTTTCAATGAGTATTCTCCTTTACCATATCCCCAGTAGTATGTAGCACTTTACAGCTGATCTTCCGTTTGGCCGTCTCTCATCCCTTCTTAAGAAGAAGATCCTGCTTCCTCCTAAGAGGTCATCCCCCCTTTCCCGTCCTCCCGTTAGCTATCCCATGCACCATAGAAGAGCTCTTACGAATATCCCATTCAAAAGGTGAAACAATTCACATATATAGGTGAATTAATTCACATTTATTAGTTCATGTCTGCTAGAGGCAATTTCTGGCTTGATGGTATCAAATCAAAGCTTGGCTTCTCTGTACATAAAATCACACACCCTATTAGAAACATCACTATTTTCATTTTATTTTAATTCAATAAATTTTTTATCTCTCAAATACTCCCATTTACTCCGTCATATGATAATAATGTGATGTCCTGTATTGTACTTACAAAGAGGATTATGATACTTTATAACGATGTCATGTTAATGTAAAGGAGCGTTCACTACGTTGAATCAGCCCTCTATCGGCGTCATTCTCGCCCAAATCGGAACACCTGACGCCCCCACCGCCAAGTCGGTACGCCCTTATCTGCGGAGGTTCCTCTCCGACCGCCGGATCATTGATTATCCCCCTCTGCTGTGGCAGCCGCTGCTGCGCGGAATTATTTTACGGGTAAGGCCGCGCCGGTCTGCCAAGCTCTACAGCGAAATCTGGCTCAAGGAAGGTTCCCCACTGCTGCTTCATTCACAGGCCCAGGTGGCCGGACTGCAAAAGCTGCTCGGCAGCCGTTATCAGGTGGAGCTGGGTCTTGCCTACAGTGAGCCCGGCATGGAACAGGCATTTGCTAAACTGGAGTCCTCCGGAGTGACCCGGATCATCGTGGTCCCCTTGTTTCCGCAATATTCTTCTACTACCACAGCATCCGTCTACGACGCCGCCTGCTTTGCCGCTCTCGGGCGCCGCAGCGCTGCCGGACCGGTATCCAAACGTTTTGTACCCGCACTCCGGTTTATGGAAGCCTACTATAATGCACCGGGGTATATCCTTGCCATGAAAGAGCTTTTACTGCGAGAACTACGTAAAATAAACACTAAACCGGATTACTTCGTGCTGACCTTTCACGGGATTCCCAGCAGATATGCAGAGACCGGAGACCCCTACCCGGAGCAGTGTCTGGAAACGGCCCGCCTGCTCGCAGAAGCGATGAATTGGGCGTCCGGGGATTGGCAAATCTCATTTCAATCCCGTTTTGGCCGCGAGGAATGGATCGGGCCATCTACAGAGGATGTCCTGAAGGGGCTGGCCGGACGCGGGATTCAGCGGCCGATGATTTTTTCACCCGGACTTGTGACCGATTGCCTGGAGACATTGCATGAGCTTGCTGTGGAAGGAAGAGAGCAATTTGCTGCCGGAGGTGGACAAGCAGACTCCTTCCTTGCCGCCCCCTGTTTGAACGACAGTGAAGAATGGCTGGACTTTCTGGCACAAATGGTTAGTGAGAACGCTCAAGGCTGGCTGAAGTAAGCTGTTTTATAGTGCATTTGAACCCATAGTAAATAAAGTATCTACATAGAATGAACTTGAGAATATACATTTAGGGAAAAGTAGCGGAGGGGAATTTTGGAACTGGAGGAGCGATAGCGTCCGCCTGAAAGCTTTCCGCAGGAAAGCTCACTTCGGAAGCATGGGCAAGGTTTGGATTTCTACCGCGATTCGCGGTTAAATTCAGGAAATCCAAACCTAACAGCGGCCGGAAGTCCAAATATTCTCTGGAGTCACGGCCAATCCCAAAATAGAAGAATTATAAGTTCAATCTATATATCAAAGAAATAAGCCGCCCCTTGCGCAGATGAACACTGCGGACAGGGCGGCTTATTAAATGCGGGTATGATAGAACTGTGCACCAATCTCATGCAGTCAGTTGTTTGTATTTGGAGGTCAGTTCCTCAAACCATTGTTTGTCCTGGAGGGACAGTGCAAAATCAATCAGTTCGGCAATTTCTCCCGGCTGCAGTTCCGGTGAATCATTAAAGCTGACTTCCGCAGATACTGTTGCCGCTCCGTCTGCGCCTTCGGCAAAATCATAGGAGAAGCTGAGCTTGATGTCGCTCTCCAGAAATTCATTGCGCAGGAAGTAGAGCACTTCACACATCAGAACCGGTCTGACATGATTGTCGAAAACACATTCCATAACTTTTGCCCAGTAATGCTGGTTGTTGAGATGCAGCTTGTCATTCGTTAAGAGATATTGTTCTCCTTGAAAATCATTCACAAATCTCAACTCAAGCGGCTCCATTTTAAAAATACCGGCAATTTGCTTTATAGTAATATTCACGATGTCCTGCGTTTCTAATTTGATCATCTCATCCACCCCGTTCCATATATTTGAACTTTCAGTCATTTTGTCTGATAATCACGATTTGGCAATAATTTTAATTAATTTATAGGTATTATCGTCTATTTTCATTATTTTGTTAATGTTTTTCATTAAAATTTTATAATAAATAGTTTCAATATGTGATGAAATGGTTAAATATATGCCCTCAAATCTAAGAAAATACCTTTCCCCTGCGACTTCCGACTCAAAAAAGGGCTTCCCCTCATATTGCCACGCCGCCATATAAGGACCAATTTCATAGCGAAATGGGGTATCTCTGTCTGCATTCAGACTAAGAGACACCCCATTTAGTAGAGCGCATTCTATTCAATTCAAACTTGTCACTATAAGATTAAGACAGCCTTAGCAAAATAATGTTACAAGCTGAATTCCCTCTTCCGGAGAGATGCGTACCAGTCCTTTATCCGATATGCGCAAGGTCGGAATTACCGCAAGCGCAAGCAGTGACAGCGTCATAAAAGCATAATTCAGTGTGCAGCCCGCATCGTACAGAGCTTTGCTGATAGCAGCGGACTGGGCGGCTGCGGTCTCAAACGGTTCTGCGGACATAAGTCCGGCAATTGCAAGCGGGAACAAGGTCGTGCCGCCGCCGGTAATTACAGCCACTCCACCCTGCGCTTCAGCTACAGCCCGGGCGGCCTTGGCCATCAGTTCATCATCGTTGCCGATGATCAGCACATTGTGGCTGTCGTGGGCAACGGTCATGGCGATTGCCGCCGGTTCATGGAAGCCAATCCCCTCCACAAGCCCGACCGATTTGTTGCCGGTTCCTTTATGCCGTTCGAATACAGCGATTTTGCATAGGCCGTCTCCCACCTGCAGCTTGCCGTCCTTCACGGGACGCTGCACAATGAGTTCACCGGTCTCCACATGGTTCTCGATGACCTTAATGACCCGGACAGCAACACTGCCTGACTCCACGGGAGCATGGATAATAAAATCATCAGGAACCGGAAGCTGCGGCAAATGAACGGACGCCAGCACTTCCTGCGGGTAGGTGAATGCCGGCAGCGAGGCCGTCATGATGCCATTCTCGGCCACGACCACACCTGCGGCAATGGTCATAACGACGTTGACATCGGCCAAATTCCCGTCCAGCAAAATAATATCTGCGCAGGAGCCCGGAGTAATTGAGCCGATATCGCGGGCTACCCCGAAGCGCTCGGCGGTATTGATCGTTGCCATCTGGAAGGCAGTGACAGGCTTCACACCCTGGGAAATGGCATGGCGCACCACAAAATCCATATGTCCTTCATCCCGCAGTGATTCCGAGCTGCGGTCATCGGTAACGAGCATCATACGGCGCGTCTCCAGCCCGTGTTCGGTATGCGCTGTGATCGTCTTCGCCACATCATGCCAGGCGGAACCGCGGCGCATTTTGGCATACATCCCCAGACGGACACGCTCGATCACATCTTCTGCGGTAACACACTCATGGTCACCGGTTACACCCGCTGCCGCATAGACCGGTAGTCTCCAGTCACTGGACGGCCAGGTAAAATGCCCATCCACGTATCTGCCGGCCCGCAGTGTAGCCTGGATCTCGCCGAGCATTTTCTCATCGCCGTAGACTACGCCCGGAAAGTTCATCACCTCACCGAGGGCAATGACATCCGGCCCCCAGGTATAAGCCTCCGCCACTTCCTCCGGTCCGATAGAAGCGCCGGTTGTTTCGAATTCAGCTCCCGCCGAAGGCACACAGGACGCTACCTGCATATAAGCGGCAAGCGGTGTGCCGCGCATCTCATCCAGCATCAGCTTGATGCCCTTCAGTCCGAACACATTGGCAATCTCATGCGCGTCGAAGAACCCGCCAGTTGTCCCGAGCGGCAGGACCGCACGGGCAAATTCCGTTGCTGTCAGCTGTGTGCTCTCAATATGACAATGTCCGTCAAGCAGTCCCGGAGCGATATATCTGCCGGCTGCATCAATGACCTGCGTGCCTGCTCCTATCGTGTGCGAAACATCCTTGCCGACATAGGCGATGCGTCCCCCCTGTACCGCAACAGACATTCCCTCCAGAATTTCACCGGAGATTACATTGACCAGCTTCCCGCCGGTTATTACCAAAGATGCCGGCTGATCGCCGCGGGCTGTAGCCACAAGCTCAGGCACACAATCCGCCAAAGGTTTTCTAATATAAGTCATGACTTCCACTCCCCTCCGATATCTTGCACATAACTACAAACTGAGTTACAGCGTTAAACAACTATGACCTTGTATATCAAGTGGAAACGGCTCGCCGTCTTCAAAAGGACGGTATCCGTTTATGCGAGAAATAGAAGGATAATTTATAGCGAGAAGCATATAAATTCATATATTTTAAGAAAAACGGCCTTACTGCCCTTTGCAGGACGCAAGCCGTTTCTTGGTTAAAGCGCAGGCCGTCCGTTTCATCCGGACAGCACCTGTTACCTACATTCGACCGGCTGCAGTATTCAACCGATTATCTTACTTTTGCATCATATACGTCAAGTGCCGCCTGAACGCCAAGCCCGGCGGGAACAGCATGCCCATGCCGCAGCAGCGCCCCCTCCAGCGCACCGAGCAGGCGCAGCACATTATTCTCCCGGCAGCTGAAGCCCATCGTACCGATGCGCCAGATCCGCCCTTTTAACGGCCCGAAGGAACTGGCAATCTCAATGCCGAAGCGTTCCAGCAGCATTGTCCGCACGGCTTCCCCGTCAACGCCCTCAGGAATCAGCACACAGGTCACCACCGTCAGTTTGCTCTGCGGATCTCCGTACAGCTTCAGCCCCATTGCCGTAAGTCCGGCAACTAGCGCCGCTTCATGCAGCGCATGCCGGGCATGCCGGGCCTCCAGCCCTTCCTCAAGCACCAGCCGCAGCCCTTCGCGCAGCGCATAAAGCATGGAGGTCATCTCTGTATGATGATTCAGCCGCTGGGGGCTCCAGTAATCCTGAAGCATTCCCAGGTCAAAATAATTGCTGCGCACAAAATCCAGCGCTTCAGCCTGGACCTCACCGGTCCTCAGGCCACGCTCCACCCGCTTGCGCTTCAGGAGCTTGGCCTCCGCCCGTGCATTGTACGTAACCGGGGCCATGCCCGAAGGAATGGACAGGCATTTCTGCGTGCCGCCGATCACGGCATCCAGCATCCAGGCATCCGTCTCCACGGGCACACCTCCGATCGTCGCCACCGCATCCACAATCAGCAGGGCATCCTGCTCACGGCAGGCCCGCCCGATGCCGGCCAGCGGCTGCACACGTCCCGTGGAGGTCTCTCCATGTACGATTGCTACGATATCAGGCTTGAAGCTCTTCATGGCTGCAATCACTTCCTCGGGGTCAAACACGCAACCCCATTCCTTCTCAAGCGTCAGCACCTCTGCCCCGCAGCGTTCGGCGATTTCATGCAGCAAATGGCCGAAGCGGCCAAAAATCGGGATCAGCACCCGGTCCCCCGGAGCAATCAAACTGACCATTGCCGCTTCGATTCCGGAGCGTGAAGTGCCGTCCACAGGGAAAGCCCATTGATTGTCCGTAACGAACAGTTCCCGCAGCATCTCCATCGTTTCATTCATAATACCCGTAAATTCGGGATCGAACTGTCCCAATACCGGAAAAGACATGGCCCGCAGCACGCGCGGATCGACTTCCACCGGACCCGGGGTCATAATGCACCGCAGAGACGGCGACAAATCTTCGTACCGCTTCATAATCATCTCTCCCTAGGCTAACTCAGCTCTCTTTATAGGCTAATTCATATAACATAGCTGTTAAGACATCCAGCCCGGCTGCCAGCTCCTCCGGCGACGAGTATTCATCCGGGGAATGGCTGATTCCCGCCCGGCTGGGCACAAAAATCATGGCTGTCCGGCATCCGGACGCAAACAGCTGGGCATCATGTCCTGCTCCGCTGATCATGGTGCGGAAGGTTTTCCCCTGACTCAGGCAGATCTGTTCCAGCGTCCTGCTCAGGCCTTGATCCATAGGCGCAGGCGCTGTGGACAACGTCCTGACCACTTCCAGCGCTAGTCCCCGCCTGGCTGCAATGTCCTCAAATCCAGCCATCACTCCAGAGCAGAAGCTCTCCAGCCTTTTCGCCTCACTGTGGCGGATGTCCAGCGTAAACTGCACGTCCCCCGGAATAACATTTGGTGTGCCCGGGTAAACCTCAAGCCTGCCTGAAGTGGCTACCAGCGGATCTCCGGCTTCCACCGCAGAGCGTTCCAGCTCCAGCAGCATTTCCGCTGCACCGGCAAGCGCATCCCGCCGGTGCAGCATCGGTGTTGTGCCTGCATGATTGGCAGTTCCGCCGACCTTAACGGTAAAGCGCCTCTGGCCGGCGATGGCCTGCACGACCCCAATCTGCAGCGCGGATTGTTCCAGCACAATCCCCTGTTCAATATGCAATTCGACAAAAGCGCCGATATCTGTTCTGGCTGCCGTTTGTCCTGCCGCAACAGCTTTATGATCTCCGAGATCCCGGAGATCTCCTAGCGGGTGCTCCGAGCTTAAACCGCAGGCTTCCATCGCTGATTTTATCGTTACACCCTCTGAATCGGCGGCAGTCTCAGCTTCGCTTCCATCATATAGGCCCGTAACATGGCCCGATCCCCAGAAGGTCAAGGGAAACCTGCTGCCTTCTTCTTCGCTGAAGGATACAACCTCCAGGGTCCGCAGCGGCTGCCCGAAGGTCTGCTGCAAATAATTCAGAGCCGTCATGGCGGCGGCTATTCCATAAGCGCCGTCATATTTGCCGCCGTTCAGAACCGTATCAATATGAGATCCGGTTAATATCACTTTACTGTCCGGTTGTGATCCGCCGAGCCGTCCATAAACATTCCCCACCCTGTCTGTCCTGACCGCCAGGCCCATCCCGGCCATCCGCTCCTGCAGAAACTGCTGGGCCTGAAGCCATTCCGGTGTGTACAGCAGCCTGGTAACCCCGGGTCCGGGGGCGCTGAAAGCAGCAAGCCCCTCCAGCAGCATCAGCATCTCCCGGGCCGGTGCCTGAATCAGCGGCGTATTCATATAGAGGGCTGCCCTTCATAGGTCCGCAGCCATTCCCCGCCGCCTTCGGCCACCACACCTTGTTCCGCGTTGTAGACAACCGTACCCCGGCTGAGCGTTGCCATTACCTTGCAGGACAAGGTCATTCCGGTATAAGGACTATGTTTATGACGGTATAACAGATCTTCTGCCGCCAAGGTATAGGAGTGATCCGGATTCAGCAGTACCAGATCGGCATCCAGCCCGGGTGCGATCGAGCCTTTACGGTGATCCAGCCCGAATCGCCGCGCCGGAAGTCCTGACAGCAGCGCAGAAATCTGCGTAACTGGCAGTCCACGCACATTCACTCCTTCGTGGAACATCAGTTCCAGGCTGCTCTGTGCGCCGGAAATACCGCCCCACGCTTCAAAAAAAGACAATCCGGGAGCAAGCTTAAGCTCTGTCGGACAAGGCGAATGGTCCGAGGCGATGAGATCGATTTTACCGTCTGCGAGTACCTTCCACAAGCGTTCTTGTTCCTCCAGGCTGCGCAGCGGGGGTGCACATTTGGCCAGCGGTCCCAGTTCCTCCATGTTATCCCCACTCAGGATGAGATAGTGGGGGCAGGTTTCCGCAGTAACATCAAGGCCGCGCAGCTTGGCAGCATGAATCATTTCAATCGCGGCAGAAGTGCTGATATGCACGAAGTGCAGCCGGCAGCCGGTTCGCTCACTGTATAGCAGCGCTCTGGCTACCGCCTCCAGCTCAGCTTCCGCCGGGCGGGAAGCGGCAAAATCGCGCGCTCCGGTCCGCCCGCTGCGCAGGGCGTCGGCCGACAACACCGCCGTCAACTCCTCGCTCTCTGCATGCAGTGCAAGAATGCCGCCGAGCGCAGCAATTTTCTTCATCCCTTGGTACAGGGTATCATCGTCCACCTCGCGGAATCTCCCCTCCCCTTCACCGCCGGGGTTGGAGATAAAGGCCTTAAAGCCTGTAACCCCGGCTGCCGCCAGCTGCTCCAAATCTTCCAGATTGCCGGGAACGAGTCCGCCCCACAGCACATAATCCACTGCAGAGTTCCCGGATGCGGCTTCTGCCTTGAGCTGCAGCGCGGCTTGATTGACCGTTGGCGGGTTGCCGTTCAGCGGCATATCTGCATAACAGGTGATGCCTCCTGCCGCCAGCGCCGCCGAACCGGTACGGAAGCCTTCCCAATGGCCCAGTGCCGGTTCATTAAAGTGGACATGCATGTCAATCATGCCCGGCAGCACATATAGTCCTTCCGCATCAAGGATGCGGGTATCCGCTCCTGCCGCAAGCTGCTTGCCGAGGGCAGCGATCTTGCCGTCCTTCACCCCGATATCCAGCTTAAGCACTTCCCCGGGGAGCACTACATCTCCATTTTTGATGATAAGCTCATAGGTTACTTCCATGAATCGGTCACCTCCGGTCATCTGATCTTTATGATTTCATTAGCTTCCCCGGTACGTGCTGTACCCTCCGGGAGCTACCAGCAGCGGAACATGATAATGGGCGGACGGATCAGTTATATTGAAGCGGATCGGGATTTGTTCGAGAAAGAAAGGGGCGGCTCCATCAGCACTGTTCCCTTCTCCGGAGGCTTCAAACAGCAAACCGCTGCTGCGAAAATAATCTCCGGCCATAAACAGCAGCTCATAGCTGCCGGCTGCCAGTTCTGCACCTTCCAGCAGCGGAGCGTCCAATCTGCCATCGGCATTCGTTACGGCTTCGCGCAGCAGTGAAGCTGCCCCGTCTTCCAGCCTCCATAGCTGAAGTGCCATGCCGGCAGCAGGGATGCCCCCGGACAGGTCGAGAACGTGGGTAGTCAGCCGCCCGCTCATGCCGGAATCCCTCCGGGAACCACGGTACTAACTATAATCCGGCATGGCAGTCCATCCCGCAGATATATCCTGCGGAGCATGCACCGGCCCCCGTCCTTCCAACCTGACTTCAGCAAGAGAGATATATCCATCACACGGATGCCAGCCCACTGCCAAGCTTTTTCCGTTGAATTTTCAAAGTTGAAGTTATTGGAACCTTTCGTTCCATGCTTTATTAGTTCAATCCGATGTTTAATCCAATGTCCGTTCAGTGGTCTGTTCAGTTGCTCATCCAATTGCTCATTCTGCCGTCTTTTGGCGTGTACCTTCATCCGTTCCGGCATGGTGATCCCTCCTGCGGGTTGTGTAGTGAATGCAGCATTGATTCAGTTTTAGCTGCATCGTTTTAAATGCATCATTTTTCTTCCGTTATCAGATCGCGGAGCCGGAAGCTGGTGATTTTGCCGATTTCATAGAGCGCCTGCTCCCATTCCTCCGCCAATGAACGGTTGACCCGTTCCCCGATCGCTTTGATAATGTCATCCTTGTTTTTGCCGCGTACAGCGAGAATAAAAGGGAAATGAAACTTCTCCGTATACGCCGTATTCAACCCGGTCAAACGCTCGAACTCAACAGGCGTCAGCTGATCCAGACCTGCCCCCTGCTGTTCTGCCGCCGACAGCGGCGTGACCTGCAGCCGCGTGGCCAGATCAGGATGGGACCTCAGCAGCTCCTCAATCCGGCTTCGCTCCGCACTTCGCGCCGTTTCCAGCATGACACCGTGCAGCTGTTCCACGGACTGAAAAGGAATATGCCCGTAAGTCCCCTCCGCCACCCAGGGTGAATGCTCAAATATCCCTCCAAGGATTCTCACGAATTCCTCTTTGCCAAGCCCATTAATCTTATCCAGCGTTAAAAAATCATCCGGCACAGTCATCGGTCCGCCCCGCTTTCTATCGCTTTGTTTACTGCACGCAAGATCCCGCCATAACCGGTGCAGCGGCAAATATTCCCCGACAGCGCTTCTTCCACTTCCTCCTGCGAAGGCGACGGATTCTCCTCCAGCAGGGCGACTACCGAGATCACCATCCCCGGTGTGCAGTAGCCGCACTGAAATCCTCCCTCTTCCAGAAAAGCACGCTGCACAGGATGCAGCCCCGCTTCACTGAGCCCTTCAATGGTTGTAATCTCCGTTCCCTCGCATTGATAAGCCATCGTCAGGCAAGAGTTGACCGGCCGGCCGTCGATCAGAACCATGCAGGCTCCGCAGCGGCCAATTTCGCAGGATCTTTTGGTTCCGGTAAGCTCCAAATCCTCGCGCAGAATACTCAGCAGCCGGCGGGACGGCGGAACCTCCTTAGATACCGCTTTGCCGTTGATGATGCAGTTCAATGTGAACCCCGCCCCGCTATCCCTCGCTGCCTGTTTTGGCGCAAGTCCAGGTTGACTATCCTTGATGTCCAATTCGTAGTTATCCGACATGCGTCTTCACCGCCTTCTGCGGAATAAACGGCGTAGCCTGCAGCCATTCGGGCTCGATCGGCAGCCGGTTGACCCGTTTGTGAACCGCCTGGAATACAGCAGAAGCGACTGCGGGGGCCAGATTGACCGAACCGACTTCCCCAATGCCGCGGGGGCCGTAAGTATCATGCTCCGGTAAATCTTCAATCGGCTGCACCTGGATGCTGCCGTTCATATCGACAATCGTAGGAACCAGATACGTATCCATGTTCTTCGTTACATAGCTGCCGCCAGCCATTACCGCATCTTCCGTTAATGCAAAGCCGATGGCCATACTGCTGCCGCCTTCAATCTGTCCCAGATAGCCTTGCGGATTGGCAACGGGACCTGCCGCTACCGCATGATACTGATCGGTCACGCGGACCCGTCCGGTCAGCAGATTGATCTCCACCTTAACCGCGATGGCGGAATACGTGTACAGAAAATGGGCACCCACCCGTTCCAGCTTGGTGGTCGGATATTTGAACACTGTCTCACAGACAATCGGCTCTGTGATGCTGCGCGCAAGCTCCGTATAGGACAGCAGCAGCCCGCCATCCTTATGCCGGATTCCTCCGGGGCCGGGCTTCAAGCCTTCAACCGCTGCTCCCGTCCTGGCCGCTGCGGCTTCCAGCAGCCGGGCTGTAAAATCCGGATGCAGCCGCTTCAGCGCCATCCACATCATGCTTGTGGAACGGGAAGCAGTGCTGGAGCCGCTGTCCGGCACTACATCCGTATCGCCAATGACAATCCTAAGGTCATCTGCGGCAAATCCGTACTGCTCGATCAGCATCTGCTCCAATGTCGCTATCAGCCCTTGGCCGAACTCCTCGTAGCCGAAGACAGCCTCGATCTTGCCGTCCAGTGCCAGCGACAGCCGTCCGCCTCCCGGATCGGGAATACCGTAACCGAGACCTGCGCCGTGCATGGCGATCGCTGCGCCGGTTCCGGTCACAATCCACGGCTCCTTCGGCATCGCAGCCGGAGTACCTGGAGCCTCTGAATCATCAGCTCCAACATGAGGCAACTCCGCTTCCTGCATCAGCGGAGATGCCGCCAGCGCCTCCCACACCTGCATCGCCCCGTGCGTCTGGGCGATCTCCTGCCCAAGCGGCCCTGGATCGCCGTAGCGCCGCAAGTTCCGGCGGCGCAGCTCCCACGGATCCAGATTCAGCCGTTCAGCGAGACGGTCTACCTGCCCTTCCAGGGCAAAGATCGCCTGATTGCCGCCAAAGCCGCGAAATTCACCGGATACACCATTGTTCGTATATACCGCAAAGCCCTCCACCTCCACATGGCGGATCTGATAGGGACCTACCACATGCTCTGTGGCAAAATTCAGCACTTCCGCCCCCAGTGTCGCATAGGCCCCGGTATCAGAAATAATCCGCACCTGATGGGCCATGATCATCCCCTCGCTGTCGCAGCCGGTCTTCATTGTAATCTTCATGGGATGGCGCTTCAGCCCGGCGCGCACCGATTCCGCGCGGGAATTATGCAGCCGGACCGGACGCCGGGTCCGCAGTGCGAGCAGCGCTCCATACGGCTGGACATTCAACTCGTCTTTGCCGCCGAACGAACCGCCGATCGGACTGGAAATGACCCGGATATCCTCCTCCGGGAGATTCAGTATCCGCGACAGCTGCCTGCGGTCCATCAGACCATGCTGTGTTGCTGAGTAGACCGTAAGCCTTCCGTTTGACTCCGGGATAAACAATCCGCCTTCGGTCTCCATGTACGTATGCATCTGGCGCGGCGTCCAGTAGGTCTCTTCCACAACATGGGCACAGCCTGCGAACGCCGCTGCCGGTTCGCCCTTGCGGTATTCCGTATGATGAAGCACATTACCCTCTTCATGCAGCAGGATCGCCTCGGGCTTCATGGCTTCCTCGGCATCCTCCAGCAGCGGCAGCAGCTCATAGTCTACTTCAATCAGCGAAAGCGCATATTCGGCAATTTCATCGCTGTCCGCAGCTACAGCAGCAATCGCGTCGCCGGTATAACGCACCCGGTCGCTGCAGAATACTGGCTGATGCGGCAGAGCAATGCCGAAGCCGTTCAGCCCGGGCACATCCTCATGGGTAATGACCGCATGTACTCCAGGAACCTCAAGTGCCTTTGCCGTGCGGATAGACAGAATGCGGGCATGGGCCTGATGGCTGCGCAGCACCCGTCCGGTCAGCATCCCTTCGGCGCTCATGTCGGTTAAATACTGCAGCTTGCCGGATACTTTCCCCTGCCCGTCGGGCCGTGTACGCCAGCGGCTTCCGCTGGCTTCCTTGTTCAGCAGCATTCCCCTCACCCCAATCCACCTAATTTTCTATAACGTTTACTTTCCTCCGCCTGCATTCAAGCCCTTCCACAATTCAGAAACGATGAGATTGCCCGCGGTTTTCCGCTTATAGGCTTCGGTGGCAAAAGGATCGCTATATGAGTCAAAGCTGCTCTCCACCGCCTCGTACACTGCAGCCATCAGACTGTCGCTGTAGACAGCACCCTCCAGAACCGCTTCAGCCGCCGGAAGCCGCTGTGGTCTGCTGGTACCTCCGCCTGCTGCAATGCGGACACCATTCAAGCTGCGGCCTGCGGCATCGAAAGTTGCCGCAACAGCTATGGTAACGAGCGAGGCTGTAAAGGCATCCCGCCGCCCCACCTTGCGAAAGATCTCCAGCTTACTCCACTCCTCGTGTTCATAGCCTGCCGAAGGAAAGCGGATCCCGGCAAGAAGTTCAGCTGCCGGCTTCTCTCCGCTCCAGCGGCGTTTCAGCCAGGCTTCGACAGGCTGCACCGAAAGGAATTTGCCGTCAAAGGAGGCCACTTCGGCATCGTAAACCAGCAGCGCCGGGAGAATATCTCCATAACCGGAAGATATATTGCCGCCAAGTGTAGCCAGATTGCGCACTGCGGGTGCGGCGATGTTGCGCGCCGCCTCCTGCACCGCCGGAGTGATCTCCCGCAAATCCAGGTTCCCGCGGCATTGCGACAGCGAAACCAGAGAACCTATGGTTAAATAATCTTCGGCGAGTCCGATTTCACCCATCCCGGCGATATTCCGTAAATCGATCATCTGCTGCGGCAGAGGAGCCGTCCCCGCTTCCCATTGCGTCCGCAGCAGCGTTCCGCCGGATACATATACGGCTCCTTCGCCTAATATCGTCTTCAGCTCCCATGCCTCCTGCAGGCTGCGGGGCTGATGCACTGCCGGGGGAGCCGGCTTTTCACTCCATATAGCTCCCATCACTTCCGCCTCCTCACCAGTTGGCATTTCTTCCATGCATTATATTCATCTCGCTGATTCAATCACCGCCGCTGCGTCAAAAACGCTGCTCGCGGATATAAGGTGTACCCAGTGACTCCGGCGTGCCGGATGGTTTGTTGCGGTTGCGGTAACCGAGGTACATCAGCACGAGAATCGTTACGACGTACGGAATCATCTTAAGGAAATAAGGCGGAATTGCACTGCCGAGCAGCTGAAGGCGGAAACCGAGCGAATCCAGTGCACCAAAGAAATAAGCGCAAAAGAGGGCACGCAGCGGATTCCATCTGGCGAAGATCACCAGCCCGACGGCAATCCAGCCGCGTCCTGCCGTGAGGCCTTCATTCCAGGTTGGCGCGTATGCCAGCACCATATCCGCACCCGCAAGGCCGATCAATGCCGCACCGGCTGTCACGTAGCTGTAGCGGATCAGCTGCACGCGGATCCCCATAACATCCGCCGTGGCCGGACTGTCCCCGACCGCACGTAAATGCAGTCCCCAGGAGGTATGGTGAATCAGCAGATGCAGCACCAGAACGAGCAACAGACTGAACCAGGTCAGGTAATCCAACCTGCCGAAGAGATCTCCTATCACCGGGACTGACTTGACCCAGCCTAGATCCAGCTTCGGCGAAGTTCCCGGCAGCGGCAATCCGCTGATGGACTTGCCCAGATAGGCGCTGAGCCCGCTGCCGAACAAGGTCATGGCCAGGCCGGACATCGTCTGGTTCGCCCGGAGTGTGACGGTGAGAAACGAATGCACCAGGCCTAGCAAGGCGGTGACGGCCACCGCTGCGAGCAGAGCCAGCAGCAGGCTGCCGCTGCGGATGTAGATGATGCAGGTGGTTACCGCCCCCATCAGCATCAGCCCTTCAGCGCCAAGCTGGATAATCCCTGCACGCTCATTCAGGATGCCTCCTAGTGTAGCCAGCAGCAGCGGCGTTCCGGCGGAAATGGCGGCTATTAATAACTGTGTAGTGAAATCCATGGCTTAACTCCCTTCTCTCAGCAGAAACAGCTATGCGCTCCGGCGGAAGCGGAAACGGTGAATCATATCCCCTGCAATCAGGAAGAACAGGATCGAGCCCTGCAGCATTTCCGAAATGGACGAAGGCAGTCCGATGGTCTGTACACTATAGCCGCCGACAATCAGGCCGCCGAAAAGAATCGAAGTGACAATCAGTCCGAGCGGATTCAGCTTGGCAAGCCAGGCGACAATGATCGCAGTGTATCCGTAACCCGGAGAAATCCCCTGCATCAGCTTATGCGTAACTCCGGAAACCTCTGCCATTCCGGCAATTCCGGCAAGACCGCCGCTAATCAGCATTACGACAATAATATGGCGTTTGATATGGATACCTGCATAACGGGCAGCCGTCGGATTGGCACCAATCAGCCGCAGCTCATAACCCCAGCGGGTAAACTTAATCATCAGATAATAGATAGCCACAGCGACAAGGCCGAAGATCAGCCCAATGTGCAGCCTTGTGGTACCGAGAACCGGCAGGGACTGGGCGGCGGTAAACATCGGAGAGCCCGGGAAGTTAAAGCCCTTCGGATCTTTCCAGGGCCCGAATACCACATAATCAAGGGCAAGCAGTGCAACGTAATTCAGCATCAGTGATGTAATCAGCTCATTGACCCCGAAATGCGTCCGCGGAATTGCCGTCATCAGTCCCCAGAGCGCACCTGCGGCAGTGCCGAACACCAGCATCAGGGAAATGGACCAGAATGAAGGCAAATCGGGAAAATAAATCGTCACTGCCGTAGCTGCCATCGCTCCGACCGTCAATTGTCCTTCCGCGCCGATGTTCCAGACGGAAATCCGGTAGGCTACAGCAATGCCGAGTCCGCAGAGCAGCAGGGGAATGGCCTTGACCATCGTTTCGGTAAGACCGTAAGAGGTGCCAAAAGCACCGCGGAACATCTTCTCGTATACGACCACGGGACTCATACCGTTGGCGGCAATAAACACCGCGCAGAGCAGCAGGGCCAGAATGACAGACAGAACGGGAGTCCACCACGGAGAGCGGGTTCGGCTTGAATCATACTCCAGCCGCAGCTTGGACCGGTTGCCCGGTTTGGCCGGAACAGGATCAAGCACTGCAGCATTGCTTATATTCTTCGGACTCATACGGCGCTCTCCTCCCTATTCTGAATCCCGGCCATCAGCAAGCCAATTCTCTCTCTATCTGCAGTCTCATGGTCACTTTCCCCAATGATCGAACCGTTATAAATCACCAATATCCGGTCGGATAATTGCAGCAGTTCATCCAGATCCTCCGAGATGAGCAGCACTCCGCTGCCTGAGCCGCGCAGCTCCATCAGCAGTTCATGGACACCGGCTGTCGCGCCCACATCCAGACCTTGCGTCGGGTGAACCGCCACCATCAGCTTAGGGTTGTGGCTGACCTCCCGGGCAAACAGCAGCTTCTGCTGATTGCCGCCCGACATTTGCTGGACTGGCGTATCCAGCTCGGGAGTTTTCACATTGAAGCGCTCAACCAGCTCCCGCGACCAGGAACGGTTCTTCGCCGCCTTCAGAAAGCCGAGTTTGGAGTGCTCTTCACTGCGGTAGGACTTGAACAGCAGATTGTCCACTGAGCCCAGCCGTCCGGCAAGGCCGCTCTTCATCCGGTTCTCCGGCACATGAGATATTCCCGAATCAATTGCGCCCCGCACCGAAGCCGCTTTTACCGGACTGCCGTCAAATATAATCTCGCCGCTCCGCCAAGTCCTAAGCCCCGTAAGCACTTCCGCCAGCTCCTTTTGTCCATTGCCGGCAACACCTGCGACTCCTACGATCTCCCCTTCATTTACAGTCAGGGACAAACCGTCCAGCGCTTTACGGCCGTGATCGGCAGCGACGTCCAAATTCCGCACAACCAGCAGAGCCTCACCTTGGGTAACTTCCCGCTCCTGGCGGCTGATCGTAACCTCCCGGCCCACCATCAGCCGGGCCAGCTCCAGTTCATCTGTCTGCGCCGTGTTCAGCGTAGCGATCATTTTCCCTTTGCGCATAACGGAAATACGGTCGGAAGAAGCCATAACTTCCTTCATTTTATGTGTGGTCATGATCACCGTCTTCCCCGCCTGCTTCATTACCTTCAGCGTTTCGAACAGCTGCTCCGCCTCACCCGGGGTTAACACGGAGGTTGGCTCATCCAGAATGATGATATCCGCGCCGCGGTACAGCGTTTTGACGATTTCCACACGTTGCTGTTCACCGACAGACAGCTGCCAGATCGGGCAGTCTACCGGAAACTTCAGCCCGAAACGCTCAGCCAGCGCCTCAATCTCCAAATGCTTATTTTTCATCCATTTGCTTCCACGCCAGAAAGACGACTTTTCGCCAAGCACGATGTTCTCTGCTGCCGTGAGACTTTGCACCAGTCTGAAATTTTGAAATACCATGCCTACGCCGAGGGATGCTGCATCCTTGGGGGAACGGATTTTGGCCAGTTTACCGTGAATGAAAAGTTCGCCTTCATCCGCCCGGTATACCCCTGACAGCATGCTCATGACCGTGCTTTTCCCTGCTCCGTTCTCACCAAGCAACGCATGAATTTCACCCGCATTTGCCGAAAAATCGACTTGATCGCTTGCCGTTACGGCTCCGAACCTCTTCACAATTCCGCGCATTTCAACTGAATGATTCTGCATTATGGGACGCTCCTTTCCTTATACTTGTAGGACGGGTGGGGAAGGTTCCCCTTCCCGGAACCCGCCCCACCCATAAGGCCATACTGTATGCAATTGTAGAAAACGAATTATTTCGAGATCGTGCCTATTACGCCTTTGGCCAGCCATTCCATGGAGAGGACTTCCTCAAGCGTCAGCTTTTGGCCTTCCTGAACCACAACATTGCCTTTGTTATCGGAGATCGGTCCTGTGAACACATCCAGTTCGCCGCTGATGATCTTGGCTTTGGCAGCTTCCACCAGCTGCTTCACATCCTCAGGAACCTTGTTGCCAAACGGCGCAAGCTCTACCATGCCGTCCGCCATATCCCCGGAGTATTGCTCGCTCTTCCACGTTCCGTCCATTACGGACTGGACAGCCTTCACGTAGTAAGGACCCCAGTTCCATACAGGGTTGGTCAAATAATTGTCCGGTGCGTACTTACTCATATCGGAGTCATTGCCTCCAGCAAACGCACCACGTTCTTTGGCCGCCTGCAATGTGGCCGGAGAATCCTGATACGCCAGCAGCACATCCGCGCCTTTATCCAGAAGACTGATCGCCGCCTGGCGTTCGGTTGCCGGGTCATACCAAGTATTCGTCCACACTACATCCACCTTAATGTCCGGGTTGACACTCTGTGCTCCCAGCGTGAATGCATTAAGATTATAGATAACTTCACTGATCGGAAAAGCTCCTACGTAGCCAAGATGATTGTTCTTGGTCATTTTGCCTGCCGCGATACCGCTCAGATAACTCGCTTGATAATTTTTTCCGAAGTAAGTGCCCATGTTCTCCGCTGTTTTGTAGCCGGAGGCATGGAGGAATTTCACATTGGGGAACTTGCCCGCTACACTCAGTGTGAAGTCCATATATCCAAAACTTGTAGTAAATACGATGTCATGGGACTGTGCTAGCTCCGTGATGATACGTTCTGCATCGGCACTTTCCGGAACATTCTCTACGAAGTCCGCTTTAATGCCGAGCTCTTTCTCCATGTACAAACGGCCTTGATCATGCTGATACGTATAACCGCCGTCACCAGGAGGCCCGATATAGACAAAAGCAACCGTCGGCTTCTCTGCTGCCGGCTCTGTTGTTGCCGCCTCTGATGTTGTACCCGCATTGGTTGCCGCCGGTGCTTCTGTTGCATTTGAAGCCGCATTGTTGTTGCTTCCGCAGCCTGCCAGGACTAACGCCATGAGGAACATTAACACGAAGCTGAAAGTAAATCCCTGACCCCTTCTTTTCATAACTCTCCTCCTCCAGGAAATCTCTCCTAATGACCGCAGCCATTAATGTATCTCTACTATACTGAGACCTGAAGGTTACGTAAATTTATATAACATACGTTTGTGCTATTTTATAAGAAGTTTAGCTTTTTTTGTGCTTTACGCACTATAAAGGGGCTGGATAAGCTTGAAATATGTGATTGTTTCTAACATATATCTATAAACCGCTCAAACCATGTCAGCTTCCACTCCTAAGGCTCCATTCCTTGCGGATCTCCCCAAAATCCATTTCTGTGTCAGCATCCATAAAGCAATGGGCGGAATCCGTCTCCAGCACCATCCCCTTATAATCGGGCGAGCGCAAAATCCCTGCCGCACCTTTGTCGCCGTCCAGTCCCTGGAGCACCGTGAACATCTCTTTGGAAAAGAGCGCCGGCGGCATGGCCAAACCTTCATGGGTGCTGGCTACATAGTCCAGCCCCGGATTCCGCTCATAAGTGTCTATCAGCCGGTTCACCAAAGACGCAGTAATAAACGGCTGGTCAGCCAAAGCCACGATGGCGGCATCAGGCTGCATAGGCAGGATCGCATTCAACCCGCAGCGCAGGGAAAAGGATAAGCCCAAGTGGGCGGTCAGGCAGGTTTCCGTACGCCTAGTGCTCCGCTCACCGGCTGGAGGCAGCCATTTGAGGTCATCATCGGCCCGCACGACAACGATTAACGGCGAAAGGGCACAGCGGTCCAGTTCACTGAGCGCGACGCTCCCGAGTGACACCTCTTGCGATAGCTGAAGCGACACCTTGGATACTCCCATTCGTCTGCTCTGCCCTGCTGCCAGATAGATACCGGCTACTTTCAACGCTCTCCACTCCTTTCGGCAGCTCACGCGAGCCTGCCCTTCTGATTTGAATAATCTCGGCCACAATGCTGACTGCAATTTCCTCCGGCCCTTCCGCGCCGATAGACAGCCCTACAGGGGCGTGCAGCGATGCAGGCGGCTCCAGCCCCTCCAGCAGCAGCGCAATCCGGACCTTGGAGCCGATGATTCCGATATAACGCGGAGACACCGGCAGAAGACTTTCCAGAAACTGTCGGTCGCGCTGGGATTGATGGCTGCAGATCAGCACATAATCCTCAGAGGTTATCCTAAGACGGGCTGCTGCCTCGGACGGGGAACAAATCACCCGTTCGGCACCGGGAAATTCATGCTGCAGGCTGCCTTCCCGCCAGTCAGCGACGGCAATCCGAAATCCTGATTTTGCCGCAAGGTCCGCCACGGGACGGGAATCCAGTCCACCGCCAAAGATAACAAGCCGTGGCTTCGGCACGAATAGAGTGTTGAAGAGTTCGAGCGACGGACCGGCTGCTGCCGATGTTCCGGGAAGCGGACTCCGCCCTTTTTCCACCAGACAGCTCCCCCCTGCACTTCTCTGATTAGAAAAAGATTGTTGTTCAGCGCCGAAAGTTTCGACAGTATACCGGTACCCTGCAACGGCGGCAGCTTCACGAAGAAGCATCAGGCTCTCACCTGCGGCCATCCGCATATAGATTTCTCCCAACAGCCGGCGCAGCTCTCCACGGACCGGTTCAAGAATCACTTTGATTTTGCCGCCGCAGCCGACAGCCTCCCCCCAGGAAAAATCATCGGGAGACAGCATGTCATACTCCACCAGTTCCGGAAGGCAGCGATCCCAAACCTCCTGCGTACGAAGCTCCAGGTCGCTCTCCAGGCAACCCGGACTAAGACTCCCCAGGGTTCCTCCTGCAAAAAACAGCATAGCCGCTCCCGGTTTCCGGTAAGAATGACCTTCCACCCCAATCAGGGTTGCAAGCACCGCAGGGGCAGCATTGTCGTGGATGTGCAGTACAATATCATGTGTACTCATATAGCTTGCTCCCTCCTCCGTAATTCCGCCCGTTCAGGGTGGCGGCTCTTGTGCCATACATTTCGCAACAGCCGCTCAGGTTTCGCGCTCCAGCATTTTGCGGAACAGGAATACCAGCTTCAGCCTCATCAAATCATTGATCTTCTTGAAATCAACATCCAGCAGCTCGCTAAGCTTCTCGATCCGGTAGGTTGCGGTATTGCGGTGAATAAACAGCTTTTTGGCTGTCTCATTTACATGGCCGTCATTGTCCAGATAGACCTCCAGCGTGTGCAGCATTTCCTTGATATATTCCGGCTCCCGGCTCAGCAGTCCACGCAGGCTGCCATTGCAATATTTCTCCATTGTTTCTGCCGGTATCTGACTCAGCAGAAGATTCAGTTCAAGCTGTCTGTAATGCACCACATTTCCGTGCGCACCCCAGTGCTGCACCATGCCCATACATTCCTTGACCTCTGCAAAAGCTTCCTTCAGACCTTCCGGCTTAACCTTGGTGCTGCTCACAGCTGCCTGCGGATAATAACCCTTGCCGAACTTGAGATTATGAAAACAATCATTGATCAGCTCACGGAACTGATCGGGACTGTGCTGACCCGCAGGATACAGCGAGAGCAGACCTTCATCCACAACGACATGAATAGCTTTCATTTCCCTCAGTACCGGATGCTCGATGAACTTTTCCTTAAGGCGGAGCAATTCGCCTTGTCTGGATTCCCCGGTGGCGGCCGTATCGGTTAGCAGCAGCTGGAAAGGGGATTGCAGCAGCGTCACCTCCAGCCTGGCGGCAGCCTGGGACAGATCGTTACACGACAATCCGCCGCTCAGGCAACGGCGCAGCAGTCCACTGAACTCCCGGTGCTCAGCATGCTCGAAATAGTCCTCATAACCCGCATGAATATGATAAGAAATCAGTTCAGCTCCTTGAACAAACAGGCTTTCTTCCACAGGTAGCAGCAGAGGATCAATAGAACAATATAAAAGATAACCTGTGCATTTCTCCCCTTGCAGCAGCGGGATACGGAAACCAACCTTGTCACCGATGCGGAAGCGCCCATTGCGGTTCTGCCAAGGCCAGCCCTCCAGCAGTAACGCCGCTGAATACTCCGAATTGTTGTAAATGGCGTCGCCCCGGGCACTGATGACCGCCAGCGGGTAACCGATCACCTCGGATACGGAGTCAAATAACGGACCGCAGCGTCCCGAGCGGAGCGCAAACCGCATCAGCTTCCGTTGCTTCTCCATCATGCTCTGCAGCACGCTTGTGCTGCGCGACAGCTCGGCGCGAAACAGGCCGTTCATCTGGTCCGAGAACGTAAATTGGAACGGCAGCTCGATCAGCGGAAAGTTCAGCGTTTCCGCTTCAGCTACGAGCTTCTCCGGAACAGCGTCCCAGAAACGGCCCAGCTTGATGCCAAGGCCGGCGGAGCCGCGGCGGTTCAGCGTCTGCAGCAGTGCAGAGGCATCCTGGGGACTATCCTTGATCAGATAAGCTGTTGTAAGCAGCATTTCTCCTTCTTTGATCCAATCTGAGATATCAGGGGCATCCATCACATTAATCGACTTGATAATCCGGTGTTTCCCCTTGGAGCCGGCAATCAGTCTGGCTTCGGATAAAGGATAAATGGACAACGCTTCTTCAACCGTAAGATGCATGCCACCCCTCCTTATACAAGTTCATATATAATGAATTCCGTATTTATGTTACTTTATGTAACATTATAAATAAAATGAACCGTTATGGAAAGATAAAAGTGAAAATTTAGATTTTATATGTAATAAAACATAACACGAATCGCAAAGTTTTAACTATTGCTTATGGACCGTCTGCAAAATCATGGAAAAGCAGCCTGTGTATTATGCGTTTATCGCATCAGCATGGGTAGGGCAACCATGAGATTTGCAGCAGCTGACTGCCCTTCGGCTCCTCAACGTTCGATAATTGCACTCTGTACAGTTACTGTGTATTATGCGTTTTATCGCATCAGCAGGGGTACGGCAACCATGAGATTTGCAGCGGCTGACTGCCCTTCGGCTCCTCAACGTTCGATAATTGCACTCTGTACAGTTAAATAGTGAATTTCTCCCGCCACGCAGCCTTTAATTGTATTCCGTACATCTATTTGAGCTGATTTTAGCCGAAAGACTCAAATTCACTGTTTTTAATTGTACAGACTACATCTATTCTCTGGTTTCCGGCTGAATTAGCTCCAATAGTTGCAGAGAATACACCTAAATCATTCATTGTCCAATATGCATACAAGTGGAAACGGCTTCGCCGTCCTCAAAAGGACGGTATCCGTTTCAGCGAGAAATAGAAAGATAATATATAGCGTGCAGCATATAAATTCTGCCCTGAAAATAAAGTTTCTTCAGAACACCAAAGTACACATACCAAAACAAACCCCATGTTTTTTATTTTTTTGAAATCGGCTGTCA
>NZ_JBGJZP010000030.1:0-65783 GCF_042610515.1 Paenibacillus paludis | reverse complement strand
TGACAGCCGATTTCAAAAAAATAAAAAACATGGGGTTTGTTTTGGTATGTGTACTTTGGTGTTCTGAAGAAACTTTATTTTCAGGGCAGAATTTATATGCTTCGCATTGTAAATTATCCTTCTATTTCTCGCTGAAACGATACCGTCCTACAAAAAGGACGGCAAAGCAGTTTCTACTTGGATGTTTACTCAGGTACTTTGCGGGGGCCCCAAAACATATAAAGAAAGGGCGGAAGCTTCGCCAATTTAAACCGGTCTTTTCGCAGCAGTTCCCTTCAAGGCATGGTCCTTGCGGTACTGTCCCGGCGTCAGACCGGTTTCTTTTTTGAACTTGCGGATGAAATTCGGCGCATCCAGATAACCCACCTGCTCAATGATTTCCTTAAGCGGTGCACTCGTATTCTCCAGCAGCCGGATGACCTCATCCACCCGCCGCTGCCAGATATACTGTGAGAAATTGCTGCCGGTCTTCTCTTTGAAGCTCCGGCTTAAATAAGAGGTCGATATGGCGAACTTCAGCGCCACATGCTCCAGGCTGAGTGTATAATCTGCGAACTGCTGGTCTACGTAAGCAAGTATGTCGTCCATTAATGTGGACTCACCTGTCTCCGTATTCCGCTCAACCTGCTCACAGATGGCGGTGGCCAGAGAGCGCAGGCGGCTCTCCAGCTCTTCGAGAGTCTCGAAGGAGGTCAGTCCCGGCATATCTGCGAACACTTCGTCCATACCAAGCTCGGAGGCCGTGCGCAGAAAAGCGTTCAGCAGATCGAAACAGATGCAGCGCAGCAGACCAGCCTGCAGCGGCTCATCCTTGATTGTGTCGATGGTGTCAGCAATCATTTGCCGGGCAACGGATTCATTGCCCTGCTTAAGGCTCTGCTCCAGCTTCAGCATGGATTTGCGCGGAATCCAGAAGTTCTCGGCGGCAGGCGGATTCGGCTCGGTCAGCTGCTCAAAGTAGGTCACTTGCCCGCTGCGCCGGATCATCCGGTGCTCCAGCGCTGCAGCGGCTTCGATGAAGGATTGATTGAGCCGCGCCAAGTCCCTGTAGGCCATGCCGACACCGATGCTCAGCGCCAGCTGCGAGTGCTCGCGAATCACAGCTTGAATAGCTTCAATAACCTGCTCCATGCGGCTCAGAACCGGTCCTTCCTCATCGCCGGGAAGTGAAATAATCAGAGCAAACTGGTTCTTGGCTGAGAATTCAACACCGAAAATCTGGGCATCAGGACCGGGCAGGCATATATTGCTGAGCATCTCCTGCAGCAGATGGCGTTCATGTGAGGAGCCGGCCCCCGGCTCAGTGTTATCCCAGGACAGGATGGCCGAGAAATAGAGGTCTTGTCCTTGCGGATGCCTAAGGCCGGCGCTAAGAATCATCTGTTCAATCTCGGGATCATCCGGCTTGCCGTGCTTGAGCAGCAGCAGCATACACTGATTGCGGACAAACGGCTCCTGCAGATCAATTCTGGCACTGTATTCATGAAGCGTTTGCCGGATCCATTCCCATTCGTTACGGAGCTTGAGAGACTCGTTGTCGCTGCCTCTCAGCTTGGCGAACTCCATCAGATCCTTGATCGGATGGTACTGCCGTTTGGCCAGCAGCAGTGCAGCCGCTATGCCGGTGATGACCGTAATACAGAAGACGAGCAGGATCAGCGTCTGGACATGGGCAACGCGGCTAAAAAATTGGAAGCTTGGCATCGTGGTCACGTAGGTCCAGCCATTTTCTTCGGATTGTACAGAGACGACAGAATACTGTTCACCGTCCAGCTCGAGACTATGTATGCCCGGCTCAAGTGTAGATAAGGTGTTCAGTTCCTCCTTGGGCAGGTTGACGCCGTGGCTGTTCGTCGTCAGCACCTCACCGGAGGCGCTGAAGATATAACTGCTTCCCGAGAAATTCCTGAGAATCGAATCCATGACGCCGGTCAGCTTCGATTCTTTCATCAGGTACACAACGGTCCCATAGGGGAACGGATCATTTGGTTTAACCGGAACGAGCATGACCAGCATGGATTCCTTGCGGGAGTTGACAGTCACATTCTCCGCCGGACGCATCAACGGCTGTCTGGTCTCGTTAAGCGCCTGACGTATGTTTTCCGGGGTCCAGTGCTCAAATTGGTAGAGGGTATTGAACGTAACATCAAGATCGGCCAGTCCGCGGTAAGAATAGATGTTGGAATCATCATGAAAATAGAGAAAGAGGTCTTCTGCAATGCTGCTGCTGGCTTTGTAGTTCGCCAGCGCCTGGATCGCCTCCAGGCTGTAATAAGGATGTCTTACCATGTAGGGAGTAAGGTGTCTATCATAGGCAATTCTGCCCGAAATTTCCTGAAGCTCGACCATACGGGTATCTATAGTGTTCTTCACCTGGTTGAGCTGGTTGACATTGGATTGCTCAATTTCGACACGGAGGCCTTTTACAGCGTTTTCATAGACGAAGATAGTTACGGCGGTTAAAGGAATAAGGAACATGAGGATATAGGATAAAGCATACTTCATCAGCAGTTTGGATTTGAGATGATTCCAGTTCAACCGGAATCTGGCGAGCAAGGATGACTTGAGTGCGGATTTTGCCATTATGCGTCCCTCCAGCGTTAAGATGTTCAAATTAGAATTATTTAAATAATAAATCACTGTTCTCTTCTTGATCAAACTTATGCTAATATAAACATTATAACATTATAATCTTTAATATGGAGCAGCAAGTTAAGTTTAAATTCAAATATGCTGCTATCCGGGTTGAAGAAGGAGATGGGAAGAGTGGGCACAGAGAATGTGCTGCGCAATTTGCAGCTTGTTGACGGGCGAATGGTTGATATCGCCATCCGGGACGGGATCATCAGCGCCATTACACCGCCAGGCCAGGCTGAAGGAGAGACCGGGCTGGACTGTTCAGGGTTATATGGATCCAGCGGATGGATTGATTTGCATGTGCATGCCGTGCCTGAGCTTGATCCCTATGGCGATGACATCGATGATATTGGTGTGAAGCAGGGGGTAACGACGCTGGTGGATGCGGGAAGCTGCGGTTCAGACCGGATCGGGGCTTTTTATACTGAGAGTCTGAAGGCTGCAACACGAGTGTTTGCGTTGTTGAATATTTCACGGATTGGGCTCGAACGGACAGATGAGCTGTCGCAGCTGGAATGGATTGACCGGGCCAAGGCCCTGGAGGCGGCAGCGGCGTATCCTGGATTCATTGTCGGTCTGAAAGCCCGCATCAGCCAAAGTGTCGTCAAAGACAGCGGCATAGAGCCGCTCAAGCTGGCACGCAGACTGTCGGAAGAAACGAAGCTTCCGCTCATGGTGCATATCGGTTCCTCGCCGCCGGCTATTTCCGAAGTGCTGGAGCTGCTGCGGCCGGGTGATGTGATCACCCATTATCTTAACGGTAAGTCCAATAATTTGTTCCATGCGGACGGCACACCGCTGCATGGGCTGCTGGATGCAGCCGCCCGCGGGGTTCATCTGGATGTGGGGCATGGCACCGCGAGCTTCTCCTTCCGGATTGCAGAGCAGGCCAAGGCGGCAGGCATTGCGCTGAATACAATCAGCACAGATATCTACCGGGGCAACCGTCTGAACGGGCCGGTGTACAGCATGTCGAACGTGCTGACGAAATTTCTGTATCTCGGCTACGGTCTGGAAGAGGTCATCCGCGCAGTCACAAGCAGCGCAGCGGAGTGGCTGGGCAAGCCGGAGCTTGGGCAGATCAGAGTAGGCCAGCAGGCGAACCTGACCTTGTTTGCCCTGGAGGCCGGCGAGAAGCAGCTTAAGGACTCGGAAGGCGATGTCCGGGTCGCGCACCACTATATTGAGGCTAAAGGAGTCTTTGCAAATGGGTCACTCATTACATGCTAGATATGGATTGAAGCGCGTTATTAATGCCAGTGGAAGAATGAGCATCCTTGGCGTATCCGCACCAACAGATACGGTGATGGAGGCGATGAAGCAGGGCGGACAGAAGTATGTGGAAATTGCGGATCTCGTGGACAAATCCGGAGATTACATTGCCCGGCTGCTAGGTTCCGAAGGCGCGGTTGTCGTGAATTCGGCATCCAGCGGCATCGCGCTGTCGGTGGCAGCCGTTGTGACCGGCGGAGATCCGCGGCTCAGCCTCCGGCTGCATCAGGAGCCGGTACTGAAGAACGAGATTATTATGCTGAAGGGTCATAATGTGCAGTATGGAGCTCCGGTCGAAACCATGGTATTCCTTGGCGGAGGCCGGGTGGTGGAGGCCGGATACGCCAATGAAGGCCGCAAAGAGCATATTGAGCAGGCGATCTGTGAGCGCACCGCAGCCATTCTCTATGTCAAATCCCATCATACTGTCCAGAAGAATATGATTTCCGTGGAAGAGGCCTGGGAGGTTGCGGGGCGCAGAGGGGTGCCGCTAATCGTTGATGCGGCTGCGGAAGAGGATCTGCTGAAGTATGTCCAATATTCCGATCTTGCCATTTACAGCGGCTCGAAGGCAATTGAAGGTCCGACCTCAGGCATTGTCGCCGGCAAGAAGAAATATGTCGAGTGGCTAAAGGTACAACTGCACGGGATCGGCCGCAGCATGAAGGTCGGCAAAGAGACAACCTTCGGGCTGCTCCAGGCCCTTGAGGAATATCAGGACAAGGCCGACAGCAGCGAATTGGAGAAAAAGGCTCTGGAGGTCCTTCAGCCGTTGGCCGAAATGCCCGGAGTTTCGGTCCGCATCGTGCAGGATGAAGCAGGCAGAGCCATATTCCGTGGACGCATCCAGATTGAGTCCTCCGCTGCGGGGGTGGACGCCAAGACCGTCAATGACGGGCTGCGTGAAGGTGAGATTGCGGTGTATACCCGGGACTATGGCGTGAAGCAGGGCTATTTCGATATCGATCCAAGGTCTCTGCAAGGGGATGATCTTCAGGTCATCGTAAGCAGAATAAGCGAAATCGTGGGGGGGGGAAACCGAATGAGTAATATTCAGCAGCGCTTGTATAAGAACAGAGCCGCACTTAATGTCTTGGCAGGCGGCATTGAGAACGCCAAGGAGATTTATGCGGCAGCGGAGGGGCATGTCCTGGTAGGCGTGCTCTCCAAAAATTACGCCACGGCGGAGGAAGCGGCAGCCGCCATGACGGAATATGGTCGAGCTATTCAAGATGCCGTATCCATCGGCCTGGGAGCAGGAGACAACCGGCAGGCGGCAGTTGTGGCGGAGATTGCCAAAAGCTATCCGGGAAGCCATATCAATCAGGTATTTCCGGCAGTGGGGGCGACCCGCGCCAATCTGGGAGCCCAAGGCAGCTGGATCAACAGCCTGGTCTCTCCCTGCGGAAAGCCGGGCTATGTAAATATATCGACCGGTCCCATCAGCTCGGGGAACGAGCCGCAAGCCATTGTGCCGGTTCATGCCGCCATTGCACTGGTTCGTGACATGGGTGGCAATGCGCTCAAATATTATCCGATGCAGGGGCTGAAGCTGGAAGAGGAGTACCGTGCGGTTGCCAAGGCCTGCGGGGAAGCCGGCTTTGCTCTGGAGCCTACGGGTGGAATCGACATGGACAACTTTGGCCCCATCCTGGAGATTGCGCTGCAGGCAGGCGTGCCGCAGGTCATCCCGCATGTCTATTCCTCGATTATTGACCCGCAGACCGGGAATACGAACGTAGAGGATGTCAGCAGACTGCTCGAAACTATGAAATCGCTGGTGGATCAGTATGCCTAGGATTGCTGCTTTTGGCGAAGTGATGATGCGGCTGCAGGTTCCTGGCTATGAAACGCTGGTCCAGAGCAGCAGGCTGGAGTACTCTTTTTCCGGAAGCGGAGTTAATGTAACGGCAGCACTGGCCAGATATGGCCATAACGGTGCTATAATAACCACCTTGCCGGAAACTCCGGTAGGTGAGGCAGCGATAGCTTATCTGCGCAAGCTTGGGGTGGATACGTCACTGATCAGCCGGGGCGGCAAGCAGCTGGGGATGTACTTTCTGGAAAATGGTTTTGGAGCCCGCCCCGGCAGAGTCACTTACACAGACCGGCTGGGCAGCAGCTTCAATACCGCCGAGGCGGGCGATTATGATATGGCGGCTCTTGCCTCCCGTGTAGACGTCCTTCATTTGTGCGGCATTACGCTGGCTATGAATGAAGGAGTGCGCAAGCAGATGAAGCAGCTTGCTGCGGAGGTGAAAAGCGCCGGTGGCAAGGTTGTCTTTGACTGCAATTACCGCCCGGGGCTATGGGGTACGGATGGCTATGCCAAGGCCCGCCCGCATTATGAAGATCTGCTGGAGCTGGCGGATACGGTGATGATGAATGAGAAGGACGCGCAGTTTATTCTTGGCATCGGAACTGGAGAATATGATAGAATAACACAGTTGAAGCAAGCAATTCCTGAGGTGGCGAAGCGCTTCGGAATCGGAACGGCAGCGGGAACCCACCGTGAGATTAATGCTGACAATACGCATTCCTTAACGGGATATATCTATCATCAAGGTACATTCGAGTTTTCCCGTAAGCTGACCTTCCCTGTATTTGACCGGATTGGCGCCGGTGATGCTTTTGCCAGCGCCATCATCCATGGGGAATTGCAGCAGTACCCGTGGCAGCAAACTGTTAATATGGCAGCAGCGGCGGCGATGCTGGCCCACACCACCCAAGGCGACACCGCGCTTTTTACCGAGGGTGAGGTGCTCCGGGCGTTGTCTGACCATACCTTAGATGTTGAAAGGTAGTGAACGGCGCGTGTCACTGAAACGCAAGCAAGGTCCTTTATATCAGCAAATTCAAAAAATCCTCAGAGACCGGATTCTGCACGGTGTATATCCTCTGGGGAGCATCATTCCCTCCGAGCCGCAGCTGGAAAAGGAATTCGGTGTCAGTAAAATGACGGTCCGCGGCGCGGTCCAGGAGCTGTCCCAGGAGGGTTATGTACAAAAGAAAAGCGGCGTCGGAACCATTGTGATGCGCAATACCTCCTATCAGAAACTCTCCAAGGGCAAAAAATTTACAGAGCTGCTCGTAGAAGAGGGACATAAGCTGGAAAAAAGACTGCTGGTGTCTGAGCTCATTACGAATGATGCCGGTACGGAGGAATACCATCGCCACGGTCCGTATTGCCAGCGGATCGAACGTCTCTACATTCTGAACGGACAGCCTTATATTCATCTGATACACTTCCTGACAGCAGAAGCGCTGCCCGGCGGAGGTGCCAAAGAAATGGGTGCGGATATCCAGTCGCTGTATGACTCTTTGGAGGAGAACGACATTGTGCTGGAGAACTTCAAGGACCGTTTTTTTGTGGAGCCGGCACCTCCTGAGGTCTGTCTGCTGCTGAAGCTTCCACCGGGGACGCATGTGCTCAAGCGCCTGCGCAACTCCTACGACGGGGAAGGCAGGCTGATCGAACACAGCGTCGGCTGCTATAACACAGAGCTTCATCATTATCTGGTCAGTTATGACACTTGATTAGTTCCTCTCAGACTTTCGTTGCTTGCAGCGGGAGTCTTTTTTCTATGCGGGAAATACTTCATAACAAAAACCTGATGGTCCATAAGCGCTGAGTAATATGATAGAATGATAGGCAAAGTTCCAGCGAATTTGGTGCAGCAAGTGAGTGCGAAGGAGAGAGATCATTGACGAAGATGAATTACCCGGTCATTGAAACAGACAGGTTGAAGTTAAGATTGCTGACGATTGAAGATCGTGAGGCGGTATTCCGCCATTTCTCGGAGGAAGAAGTAACGCGTTACATGGATATTCCGCCCTGCAGGGACATTAGCGAAGCGGATGAAATTATCCAGTTTCACATCGACGATTCGGGCTGCCGCTGGGGAGTATTCGATAAGCAGCAGGATCAATTGGCAGGGACCTGCGGCTATCATTGCTGGACAACCGGACCTGAGGGCAAAGCAGAAATCGGCTTTGATCTGTCCAGAGACTTCTGGGGCAGGGGACTGATGACCGAAGCACTCCTTCCGGTGATCACCTTTGGTTATGAAGAGATGGGGCTTGAGGTCATTGAAGCTACAGTTGATCCGGGGAACGATAGATCCCTTCGCCTGCTGACAGCGTTGGGGTTTTGTAGAGATGAGGAGCTGGTAGACAATCTGGTATACTTCTATATGCGGCGAAATCAATTTGCCGGCTAGACACTCTTGCCGATTACGATTAAAGTCCGATACATAGCGATGAAGCCTGATATATAGTGAAAATTGAAAGCGTTATCCACGGGAGGGAGTGCGATCAAATCAATAGTTCCTCTAAACAAAATAAAACACAGTGGAATAATGAGATATTTTTCTTTTCAAATGACATGGTTTGTGAGAGAATAGTTTCAATTCTTAATTAAATTGTTAACGGTTGCCAATTATGAATGGGAGGAAATACCAATGTCAGAAGACCGCAAGCTGTCGTTTGAAACTTTAGCCGTTCATGCAGGACAAGAGATCGATCCAACTACTTTATCGCGTGCCGTACCGTTGTATCAGACCACTTCCTACGGGTTCCGTGATGCGGAACATGCAGCCAATTTGTTCGCGCTCAAGGAATTCGGCAATATCTATACCCGTTTGATGAATCCGACCACCGATGTGTTCGAGCAGCGGATTGCCGCGCTTGAAGGCGGGGCAGGAGCCCTTGCCACAGCTTCAGGGGCAGCGGCAATTTCCTTCTCTATTCTGAACATCGCCGGTGCAGGGGATGAAATTGTGTCCTCCGCAAGTCTCTATGGCGGAACATACAACCTGTTCTCTACCACACTGCCCAAGCTGGGCATCAAGGTTCATTTTGTGGATTCGGATAATCCTGAGAACTTCCGCAGTGCGATTACAGATAAGACGAAGGCACTCTACGCCGAAACGATCGGCAATCCGCAGGGAAATGTACTGGATATTGAAGCCGTGGCGGCCATTGCCCATGAGCATGGCATTCCGCTGATTGTGGATAATACCTTCCCGAGCCCGTATTTGCTTCGTCCGATTGAGTATGGAGCCGACATCGTAGTGCACTCAGCTACCAAATTCATCGGCGGGCATGGTACCTCCATCGGCGGAATCATTGTGGACGGCGGCAAATTCGACTGGAAAGCCAGCGGCAAATTCCCGGGGCTGACCGAGCCGGACCCAAGCTATCATGGCGTGGTTTACACGGAAGCTGTAGGACCGATTGCCTATATTATTAAAGCCCGCGTGCAGTTGCTGCGTGATTTGGGCGCTGCGATTTCGCCGTTTAACTCTTGGCTGCTGCTGCAAGGGCTGGAGACTTTACATTTGCGTCTTGAGCGTCACAGCCAGAATGCGCTGAAGGTTGCACAGTATCTGGAAGCCCATGAGAATGTGGAATGGGTCAGCTATGCCGGATTGCCGAGCCATCCTTCCTATACACTTGCCCAGAAGTATTTGCCAAAGGGGCAAGGCGCAATCCTTACCTTCGGAATTAAGGGCGGAGCCGCAGCGGGCGTCAAGCTGATAGAGAATGTGAAGCTGTTCTCCCATTTGGCCAATGTCGGTGATTCCAAGTCACTGATTATTCATCCGGCGAGCACTACACATCAGCAGCTTTCTGCCGAAGAGCAGACAACAGCAGGTGTGACCCCTGAATTGCTGCGTTTGTCGATTGGTACGGAATCCATTGACGATATTCTGTATGATCTGGAGCAGGCGATTGCTGCCAGCCAGCAATAAAGACAGCACAGCAACTGCACTTAAATAGTTACGGCCTGCAGCGCTTCGCTGCAGGCTATCAAGGCCTTTGCCATTATGCGGAGCCGTTTCCTTCATAATTATGAATCAGATTAATTCTAGGTGATTGTTCGCCTGCATGATCCTGTTCATACTTTGACAGGGCGGTGCATGGGGCAGATGGCCTTTTTGCATAGCTGAAGGAATGCAGAATATCGTTTCCCCTCAAAGCATATGCCTTACACAAGGGAGCGCCGGGTGATTTCACGCTTCTGCAACCGTTAAGAACTTACTCATTTGACAACGCTTGCATATTTCATGGCCCATTCCCGTATTTATAAAAAGAAGCAGCGTAACATGCCGGTGTCAACACGTCCCTAAAACGGCGGCCGGCAGCAATCCAATGCCAAAAAGGTGGGTGCGGTGATGAAGGGTGAACAACAGCAGGATCATGTTCGGAGTAATGAGGAGCGCCCGTTCAAGTATAACGCCGGTGATCGGGCTATAGGAGTGGAGATGAGCCAGGCTGCATCCGTGGCTTCCGCTGCTGCGGAATTTATAGACGAAGGGGAGCGGCAAAAGGGAATGGGTCCACTAAACCGTGCTTATTTCAAGCGTCCGGGGGAACGTCCGGCCTTTCTGGTGCTGCGTGACGGCTGTGAGGATCGCCCGCTTTTCCGGGAGGATGCCGGAACGGCTCCGGTGGGCCCTTGTCTGATCCGGAGCGAAGAGTGGCTCAATACTCCCGAGCTAGCCGAGCTGTATGACAGCTGGTTGACAGGGGAGGATGAAGTCCAGACGGAACGGACATTGCAGCGGATCTATTACCGGCTGCGGGCCGCATCCTTGGCGCTGCTGGAATCAGCAGACGGGGCCTGGACCGCGGTCACCCTGCTATATACCCCGGAGCTTGCCGCGTTGCCTGCAAGGCTGGCCGTGCTTCAGGATGCGCAGCTCGAAGCGCTGTTCTCCGCCGTGGCGGAGAGCCAGCGGCTGGGCAGCGACTGCCGCGTGGATCTGCTGGCGCCTTATCCGGCCAGCGCGCCCGAATTCGCGGTGATGCGCGAATTCATCGAGGACGTGGCCGAACAGACACTCGGCCACGCTTATGCGGCGGCTTGCCGCATCGGGGCGCTGATCGCGCCCGGTGCGCATTACGCCGCCGGGGAAATCGCGCGCATCGCCGATTTCCTTGTGCTGGACGGCGCGGCCTGCGGGCACGCGCCGGAAGCCAGCTCCGCCGAGGGCTTTGCCCGTGCGGCGGGAGAGATGCTGGCCGCCGTGCGGCGCGTGAAGCCGGCGGCGGTGGTGCTCGCCGCGGGGGCACCGGCGGCGGCCGCGCTTGCCGATCTGTATGCGATCGGCATGAGCGGGATCTTTTGCAGCGCTGGCCAGCGGACCGAAGCGCTGCTCAGGGCAGCCTGCCTGACCTGGATGGCCCGGCAGGACCATAACGAAGATCCAGCCGCCGGCGGTTGGCTGTAGGATTTCCGGGCGCCCTCCCGCTCTGGCAATAGCCGGCGGCCGGGCGCCTGTCCAGCGAATATCCGCCATTTTATGCGGCGGCTCGCATATCCGTTATCATTGGTGTGCCTGTTCAAATGATTTCTGGTATTCCGGGCATCTGTACAACGATTAGCCCGCATCCGGACATAAGACTAACCTCCCCGGCAGCTATTTAGCCTGATACTGGCTGGGGGTAGAAGCCGCTGCAATTTAACCGAATGATGATGAGGTCTCGTGGGATAATTGCACTTTGTACATCTATTTCATTACTTTTTTAGCTTTATTGAGCTATAGTTGCATTCAATACAGCTATAAAAAGCAAAATTGGCCCGCAGAGGAGCAATCGGCTATTTTTAGCTGCATGAACTACAACTATTTCACCAAAACGTTTGTTTCTGCCGTGAATAGTTGCAGTAAATACACTTATGTCTATCGGATAGCAGGCAACGTACTCGTATCCAATCGGTTCAGCCAATTATCCTTCCATGATTCTTAAGGTAATTGAAAATGTGGTAACCGATGCATCCCCTTGTTCCGCATTGCTGCGGTAAACATGGGGATGTTTGCGTTCGAAGGGAGGGGGAGCACTGGTAGGACAAGGATAGGCTTGAGAGACGAAGGGACTTTTAAAGATGCAATCAAGGATGGATACTCAAGTGCTCATTTTATTAAGTTTCTTTAGACCCCGCGTTTCTAATATTGCCCACGTATACTGTTGCTCACGACCCGCGATGTTGAGGTTACCGTCAAGCCCTTGATTTCCTGTTACCCCATTTGCCCACGTACATTGTTGCTCTCAATGCCGCGGTGCTAAGGTTACCCTCAAGCTCTTGATTTCCACAATCCCTCAGTTACCAATGTGCGCTGTGCTCATGATCCCCGCGTTGCTGATCCTACCCTTGTTCTCTTGATTCTTACGTTACCCAATGTCCAAGTTACGCCGTTGCTCACAATACCCAGTTACCCCAAGCACGCAACCCATACTCGTCATTCATTCATTCATTCATTCACCCACCCACCCACCCATATTGTAGTCGTCATCCCCGTAACCCCCCTCAAAAAAAAGGCTAGTCTCGGGTTTACATTCGAACGGAAAGTGGTATAGTATAACTATAAGTTGCATTGAGGAAATATATTTGCATTATTGCAACAATGATTATCATTCTCATTTACCATGCTGTCCCGGCTGAGCCGGGGCAGCATGTGTCATTTTAAGGGCTTTAATAATGGCTCTCATTCTCAGTTGGCTGCTCTTCATCTTGTCAAGGACAGAATGCCAATGCTCCTAAACCAATCAGGAAGGTGATTATTCATGCAAGCAACATCCAAACAAATGCCAAAACCAATAGCGCGCCAAGGCAACGCGCAGCAGCCCCGGACACCGGAGCCGCGACGTTTCGATCCGAAGGCTATGCTGGGCAATTCCGAAATGCAGGCTGCCCTGGGCAGCGGATTACTTATGCTGATTGCTTGGGCAACCAGCGGCTGGTCGGAAATCCTCTCAGTGCTGCTCTACGTGATCTCTTATACGGTAGGCGGCTGGATTAAAGCGAAGGAAGGTGTGGAGACACTGGTCAAGGAACGCGACCTCGATGTCAACCTGCTGATGATCGCTGCCGCTCTGGGCGCCGCTTCAATCGGCTACTGGAACGAAGGTGCGATGCTAATCTTCATCTTTGCACTGAGCGGTGCTCTGGAGAGTTATACCATGGAGCGCAGTAAAAAGGACATCTCCTCCCTGATGGCCCTGAAGCCGGCCACGGCAGTGCGCATTGAGCAGGGGGCAATGAACGAGGTTGCGATTGATCTTTTGGCCATCGGAGATTTGCTGCTGGTGCGGCCCGGTGAACTGATTCCCGCTGACGGTAAAGTGTGTCGGGGTGAATCGGCCGTCAATCAGGCTTCGATCACAGGCGAATCATTGCCGGTAGAGAAAACAGCCGGAAGTGAAGTATTCGCCGGGACCGTCAACGGGGAAGGCCCGCTTTATATCGAAGTTACCAAGGCTGCAGAGAACACCCTTTTTGCCAAGATTATTAAGATGGTGGAAGAGGCGGAGAACGAAGTGCCGGATTCACAGCGGTTTATTAAACGGCTGGAGTCGATTTATGCCCGGGTGGTTGTGGCTGCAACGGTTGCATTGATTGCATTGCCGCCATATCTGCTGGACTGGAGCTGGAGCGATACTTTTTATAAAGCGATGGTCTTTCTTGTGGTGGCTTCACCGTGCGCGCTGGTCTCATCCATCATGCCTGCCATGCTGTCGGCCATTTCCAAAAGTGCGCGCAAAGGCATCCTGTTCAAAGGTGGCGTGCACCTGGAGAATATGGCGCGGACGTCCGTGGTTGCTTTTGACAAGACCGGAACGCTGACTGAGGGGATTCCGCAGGTGACGGATTTTATCGCCGGAGAGGGATATGACCGGAGGGAGCTGCTGTCGGTCAGCGCATCCATTGAGAAATTGTCACGCCATCCGCTGGCGGAAGCGGTTGTCCGCATGGCTGAGGAGGAGCAGGTGGAGCTGTACAATATCCAGGAGAGCAAATCCGTAACCGGCTGGGGGATTGAAGGTACGGTTCAAGGCCAACAATGGAGAATCGGCAAATCCAATCTTTTGGATGAGCCGGCAGTTCAGAGGGATGACGAACCAGTACAGCACTGGAAAACCTTGCGGCAGCAGTTCGAGGCTGAAGGAAAGACCGTGTCGCTGATTCTGGCTGGTGACAAAATCGCCGGGATGATTGCGCTGCAGGATACGGTGCGTCCTCAGGCGGAAGTTGCTGTACGCAAGCTGCAGAAGCTGGGAATTAAGGTGGCTATGCTGACCGGGGACCGGGCAGAGGCGGCGCAGGCAATGGCAGCAAGAACGGGAGTGGACATGGTATTTGCCGATCTTTTGCCGGAAGATAAAGTAAGTCATATTAAAGCGCTCCGTGAGCAATATGGCCATGTGATTATGGTTGGTGATGGGGTCAATGATGCTCCGGCTCTGGCAACGGCCACCGTTGGCATGGGGATGGGTATGAAGGGCAGCGGCGCGGCACTTGAGATTGCCGATGTGGTGCTGATGAACGATAATATTGAAGAGATTTCTTCGACCATTGCGCTGGCCCGCCGGTCGCAGCGTATTGTGAAGCAGAATATGATTTTTGCTGTTACCGTGATCGCCAGCCTGATGCTGGGCAACTTTTTGCAGGGGATCGCGCTCCCCTTCGGTGTTGTTGGCCATGAAGGCAGCACAATTCTCGTGATCCTGAACGGATTAAGACTTTTACGCTAATAAAAGCTGAAATCGACAAACCTACAGGGTATTCCGGAAATTTAATTGCTTAAAATTGAATTGTTCACAAAATGGGTACGATTACAGCGTGTCTGGCATATTGACAACTCCTTCTTGGGTGATCATAATAAGTACTACATTATAATAATTTTAATTAAGGATTGACGCTTAACCGTCCATCTCAAGGAGGATATAGTCATGTACAAATCCATTATCGTTGGTACCGGACCGGCCGGACTGACTGCTGCTATCTATTTGGCCCGCGCCAACCTGAATCCGCTGGTGATTGAAGGTCCGCAACCGGGTGGTCAGCTTACCACTACAACGGAAATTGAGAATTTCCCCGGATTCCCTGAAGGTATTATGGGTCCTGAACTCATGGACAATATGCGTAAGCAGGCTGAGCGTTTCGGTGCAAAGTTTATTACAGGCTGGGTGAACAGCGTAGAGCTGGGGGATCGTCCGTTCAAGCTGAACGTTGAAGGTATGGGAACATTGACTACAGATACACTGATCCTATCGACAGGTGCTACGGCAAAATACCTCGGCATTCCCGGTGAGCAGGACAACATCGGACGCGGTGTCAGCACTTGTGCGACTTGTGACGGATTCTTCTTCCGCGGCAAAGAGATCGTCGTTGTCGGCGGCGGTGATTCCGCCCTTGAGGAAGCTGGCTTCCTGACCCGTTTTGCTTCGAAAGTTACCCTTGTGCACCGCCGTGAAGAGCTGCGAGCTTCCAAAATTATGCAGGATCGTGTCCGCGATAATGCCAAGGTGACCTGGGGGCTGAACCGTACTCCACTGGAAGTGACTTCCGGCGACAAAGGCGTGAACGGTCTGAAGGTTCTTAATAATGAAACCGGCGAAGAGGAATTCATTGAAGCCAGCGGTGTATTTGTAGCTGTCGGCCATCATCCGAATACTTCCTTCCTGGGTGGTCAAATTACAACGGATGCGAGTGGGTATATCGTGACCAATCCGGGTACCTCCGAAACCAATATTCCTGGCGTATTTGCTTGCGGCGACGTTCAGGATACCCGTTACAGACAAGCCATTACGGCAGCGGGCAGTGGTTGCATGGCAGCTATGGATGCTGAGAAATACATCGAAAGCCTGGAGCACAGTGCGGTTATTTTGTAACCCTCTATTTGGAATAAAAGGCACTCCGGTGCTACAATAGATACTACCCTGATCTATACTGTTCATATAAAATTAAGGAGGAGATCAACTATGGAAAATGTAATTGTATACACTTCAACCAATTGCCCGCATTGCCGTCAGGTGAAGAGCTTCCTGAGCGAGAAGGGTGTATCCTACGAGGAACGCAACATCGAGCAGAATGATGATTACGCGCAGCAGGTTTGGGATATGGGTATGAGAGCTGTACCTGTAACCGTCATCGGCGATTTCAAAATCGTAGGCATGAACAAAACGCAATTCGACAAGGCTTTGGCAACTGTATAATACAGCCTTTGCTCTTGAATAAGAGGATACCGGCCGCTTCCGAGATGGGGGCGGTCTTTGCGTTGCCGGGCTTGTATCCGTCCGAATCGTTCAATGTACATATGGATCTCCAACCGATGAAAGGATGCTGCAAACCTTGTTAATGAATTTAAAGGAGTACAAGGATTATGGGGAAGTAAAACGTTTGCTGGCCGAGTGCATGTGGGCTGCCGATGAGGAGCTTGATGAGAAAAGCGAGCAGGTGCTTGCGGGATATATTGCAAATGATTGTACAGAATTGCTGGGCTGCTTTGAGAATGGACGGTTGGCAGGGATCATCGGAATCATGCGGCATTCCAGGAAAGCGGCGGAGATCAGGCATCTTGCAGTTCAGGAGCAGTGGCGCGGGAAAGGGATCGGCAGAAGGATGGTAGAGGAACTCCGCAGAACTGCTGAATATGACACGATAACCGCGGAGACAGACCATGACGCCGTTGGGTTCTACAGGAATAGCGGATTTGCAGTTAAGAGTCTGGGGGAAAAATATCCCGGAGTCGAGCGTTTCATCTGCAGTCTTTCTCTAAATGACGCAGAACGGAGCTGAGGCAGTCCGGGGAGCAAGTTTCCGTACAAAAAATAGTCTGCTTTTGTGATGCCGGCTAGTTTTTGTACGGGCAGGAGCAAAGGATTCGAAGCTCTCGCTTAAGCTTGGGTAAAGGACATGATTACTTGAAAAATAGCGTATACAACAACACCGCTGATAATAAGCATGAATCCCGATTTCTTCCTCGATTGGAACAGACGCAGTACACCGAGACTGACTAAAGGAGCAATGATGAGCAGCAGCAGCAGCACAGTGATGAACATCTGCGCTGAAAGATCAGACGTATCAACATAGGTCATAGACTCACTCTCGCTTTCAGAAAAAGGGGTGATGGTGACATATGTCACACAGTTATGACCTAATTATAAAGGATTGCCCTGCTTATTGCTGCACTTTGGGCTGCTTTAAATGCGGCAAATTTACGTCAATTTGTCTACAGGGTTACCCTGATATTGCCGAGAAAATGCATCACGGCCGAAAAGCCCGCACCGATCATGGTCCCGCGGCTGCCCAGCTTGGAAAAAGTGATCTCCAGCTGCTGCTTATGGTAGGGCAGCGTACGCTTAGCCACTACGCTGCGCAGCGGTTCGCCCAGCCAAGGCTCGGCCTCGGACAGGGCTCCTCCGATAACAATCAGCTCCGGATTGAAGCTGTTGATCAGATTCGTGACGCCAATGCCCAGATATTCGCCCATGGTTGAGAAGTGGCGCAGCGTATCCTCCTGCCCGTCCAGCGCATGGCGGACCAGTTCTGTGGTAGTGCGGGCAGGCAATGACAAGTTTGAGTTGTCATAGGTCTTCTCGGAGGCATACAGCTCCCAGCAGCCCCGGCTTCCGCAGCTGCAGGGTTTGCCTTCCGCTTCAATGGTCATATGCCCGGTTTCTCCGGCATATCCGCGGGCGCCCTTGTACAGCTCTCCCCCGATGATAATTCCCGATCCGATCCCTGAACCGGCACTGATATACAGCAGGTGGCGCACGCCCCGGGCTGCTCCGAAATTAAGCTCTCCCTGTGCACCCGCATTGGCTTCATTGTCTATCGTGACGGGAACAGCGAAGGTACTCTCCAGAATGGAACGTAAATCCACCATCTCCCAGCCAAGGTTGGGGGCGAACAGCACCACGCCGTTCTCATCGACCATCCCCGGCACACCTACTCCGATTCCTACGATACCGTAAGGCGACGCGGGGGATTTGGTGATCAGCTCCGCAATGATAGCCTTCATCTGATTCACAACATAAGGGAAATCATGGGCATCCAACCGGCAATCCCGCTCGTGAAGCACGCCGCCGTCCAGATCGCAGAGCACCGCCGTGAGCTGCTTTACGCGCAGCTCAATGCCGATGACGCTTCCCGCCATTTTGTTAAAATGCAGCATGAGCGGTTTGCGTCCGCCGCTGGATTCCCCGGGGCCGGCTTCAGTCACAAGCTCCTGTCCGCAAAGCTCGGCGACAAGGTTGGACACGGTTGCTTTATTAAGGCCGGTCATCTCGGAGACTTTGGCCCGGGAGACCGGAGAATGCGTGCGGATCATATGTAAAATAATCGACTTATTGATTTTTTTGACCAGCGCCTGGTCACCGGTAACTTTCACGAAGTACACTTCCTTTTTTGACAACGTTCTCATTAGAGTAGTATGCCACTTAGTCTAGAGTGATGTGCGGAAAAATGCAACAAGAAGCGACGGAAGAAAGCGCGGGAAAGAGGACTGCTCTTTCAATATATCACAGAGAATTCAGGATTTTTTTCAGGCTATTCTGAGGCTTGCCAGCATTGTGTTCAAACGAATGGCAACGCATAGGCGCTGCTGTCAAAGGGTACTTTATGGTCATGTTAAACGATAGAGTGGCAGGGGACGGGGTTTTGGCCCTACTCGCGGAGGACAAGAAATAGACAAATAAAAAGTTGTTTAAAACTTTGTTTAACCAATATACAAAGTTCTGAAGATGTGTTAAGATGATGCTGTAAACGCTTGCGGGCGAAGCAAAATATCGAGGAGGATTTTACAAATGGCTTATTTTGAAACAGTGAGCAAGATCTCTTACGAGGGAAGCCGTTCCACCAACCCATTCGCATTCAAATTCTACAATCCTAAAGAAATCGTAGCCGGCAAAACCATGGAAGAGCACCTGAAGTTTGCAATGGCATATTGGCATACATTAACTGCTGGCGGTTCCGATCCGTTCGGCGCAGAAACTGCAATCCGCAGCTGGAATCACCTGAGTGGCCTGGACAAGGCTAAAGCCCGCGCTGAAGCGGCTTTTGAATTCATGGAGAAGATGGACCTGCCGTACTACTGCTTCCATGATGTGGACATCGCTCCTGAAGGCGCATCTTTGCGTGAGTTCTACAGCAACATTGATACCATCGTAGATATCCTTGAACAAGGCATGAAGACTTCCGGCAAGAAATTGCTGTGGAACACAGCCAACATGTTCACTAATCCGCGTTATATGCACGGTGCAGGCTCCACTCCTAATGCTGATGTCTTCGCACATGCAGCTGCACAAGTGAAGAAGGGTCTGGAAGTTGGTAAACGTCTGGGCGCACAAAACTATGTATTCTGGGGTGGCCGTGAAGGCTACGAGGAATTGCTTAACACAGATATGGGTCTTGAGCAGGATAACATTGCACGTCTGTTCAGCCTGGCTGTAGATTACGCTAAGGAAATCGGCTTCGACGGCCAATTCCTGATCGAGCCTAAACCAAAAGAGCCTACCAAACATCAATATGACTTCGATGCAGCAACAACAATTGCGTTCCTGCAGAAATATAACCTCGATAAGCACTTCAAGCTGAACCTTGAAGCTAACCATGCAACACTTGCCGGTCATACTTTTGAGCATGAACTGCGTGTAGCACGCACTAACGGCATGCTTGGATCGCTTGACGCAAACCAAGGCGATACATTGCTGGGCTGGGATACCGATGAATTCCCGGTTAACATTTACGATGCAACTCTTACGCTTTATGAAGTACTCAAGAATGACGGACTTGGCAAAGGCGGAATCAACTTTGACTCCAAAGTACGCCGTCCTTCCTTCGAAGCTGAGGATCTGTTCCTGGCGCACATCGCCGGTATGGACACTTATGCCAAAGGCCTTAAAGTTGCCGCTAAATTGCTTGAAGACCGCGTATTTGAAGACTTCATCGCGAAACGTTACAGCAGCTTTAATGAAGGCGTAGGGGCAGACATCGTTTCCGGCAAAGCAACATTGGCTTCGCTTGCCGAATACGCACTGAACAACGAAAATCCGCGCCGCAATGAGTCCGGACGTCAAGAACTGCTCAGAGCTACTTTGAACCAATACATTCTGGCTGAGTAGGATTAGGGCTTGAGCTTACGGCTCAGACTTTAGTTCAGCCGATATTAACGCAACGGGGGTTGCTGAAGAGAGCATTCTTCGGCAGCCCCTTTTCTTGTAAATGATGTTTCTTCATTAACTTTTAGGAGGATCAATATGAAATATGTAATCGGTGTAGACCTGGGGACCAGTGCGGTAAAGACTGTATTGGTTGATCCGCAGGGAAAGGTGGCCTTCGAGCATTCCGAAGCCTACCCGCTTAGCAGACCCCAGCCGAACTGGAGTGAACAGAATCCCGAGGACTGGGTGAAAGGAACGCTGGTTAGCCTCCGCCGTCTGATCGAGGTGTCTGGTGTAGATCCTTCGCAAGTGGACGGCATCAGCTTTTCGGGGCAAATGCATGGTCTGGTGCTGGTGGACAGCGAAGGTAATGTGCTGCGTCCGGCAATTCTCTGGAATGACACCCGCACTACAGCACAATGCCGTACAATAGAGAAGAAACTGGGAACAAAGCTGATCAACATTGCCAGAAACCGCGCCTTGGAAGGGTTCACACTGCCCAAAATCCTGTGGGTTCAGGAGAATGAGCCAGAGGTGCTGGCGCAAGCGCACCAGTTCCTTCTGCCGAAGGATTACGTGCGTTTCCGTCTAACCGGTGATTATGCGATGGATTATTCCGACGCGGCGGGTACATTGCTGCTGGACGTAGGTGCGAAGCAGTGGAGTACGGAAATTGCCGAAGCTTTCTCACTTCCGGTCTCGCTGTGCCCTAGACTGGTAGAGTCCTTCGAACTGACGGGAACGCTGCTGCCTGAGATTGCTGAAGCCTCCGGCCTTCTGACATCCACTAAGGTATTTGCCGGCGGTGCGGATAACGCCTGCGGCGCGCTCGGCGCCGGTATTCTGGGTGAAGGCAGGACGATGTGCAGCATCGGCACTTCCGGTGTGGTCCTCTCCTATGAGAGCAACAAGGATCTTAATCTGGAAGGTAAGGTCCATTTCTTTAATCACGGGGAGAAGGATGCCTATTATATTATGGGCGTTACTCTTGCTGCGGGACATAGTCTTACCTGGTTCAAAGAAACCTTTGCAGCGGAGAAGAGCTTTGACGAATTGCTGAAAGGTGTAAACGATGTGCCGGCTGGAAGCGGCGGGCTGTTGTTCACACCGTACATCGTTGGTGAACGCACGCCTCATCCAGATGCAAATATCCGCGGCAGCTTCATCGGCATGGACTCCGGCCATACCTTGTCCCACTTCACCCGTTCGGTCTTGGAAGGAATTACGTTCTCCCTGCGCGAGTCGATTGAAATTGTGCGTGAATCGGGTAAGGAAATTACAGAGATTGTGGCGATCGGCGGCGGTGCGAAGAATGAGGCCTGGCTGCAAATGCAGGCTGATATTTTCAATGCGTCGATTATCAAGCTGGAGAGTGAACAGGGCCCGGCTATGGGTGCGGCAATGCTGGCTGCCTACGGCAGCGGCTGGTTCCCTTCCCTTGGTGCATGTGCAGAAGCATTCATCCGTCCTGCAGAAGTGTTTAAGCCGAATGCCGGGCAAGTTGCGGTCTATGATGGATTATTCAGTATTTACCAGGACGTATACGGCCAGACCCGCGAATTGAATGATAAACTGGCTGCATACCGGAAATAACTGGGCTTGCAAGAATGGGGCTGACGATCTGCCCGCGATACCCGATAGGGCAGCGCTTGAGCTGTCCTTACGGAACTACGCTTCTTAGGGGCTGAAGACTAATGATAAAAGTGCTGATTGTAGATGACGAGCCCAAGCTGAGGGAGGGGATGCGTACACTAATCTCTTGGGAGGAGCTGGGTTACACCGTAGTGGCGACGGCGGCAAACGGATTCGAGGCGCTTGATAAGTTCCATAGCTTTGCTCCCAAGCTGATTGTCGCAGATATTCGCATGCCTGGAATGGACGGCCTGGAGCTGATTAATGAGCTGCGCAAAGAAAACGCTAACTGCCATGTGATTATTCTTAGCGGTCATGCTGACTTCGAATATGCCAAACGGGCGATCTCCTATCATATTGACGGATATTTGCTGAAGCCGGTCGACGAAGAGGAATTGATCTCCTATCTTCATGATCTGCGTGTCACGATAAGCCAGGAGGAGCAATTGAGCCAGCTTCAGATGGATTTCCCGGTACGCGGCAATGAAGCGCTGCTGCGCGAGCTGCTTCAGCCGCGCGAGAATGGTTTTGACACGGCAGAATCAGCAGCCGGACTAGGGCTTACGGGGTGGAGCTGTGAAATTGTACTGCTTGAGCTGAAACAGGCGCAGAAAGGCGAAGACGGAAGTGAAGATCGTGTACGCAGCTTGCTGGAGCAGCATTGGCCGGCAGAGGAAGCATTGTTCTTCACCTTGCCTCCATATATGGGAATCCTGTTGAAGGAACCGCTCAAGGACGGGGATGCCCGCACAGCATTGTGGAATGACCTCAATAGAGTTATTTCCAAAGAGGGATTGGATTTTTATGCCGCTTCCGGAGGCGGAGTTGCCGATCCTCAGCTGGCAAGCCAGTCTTTTTCCGCAGCCCGCGAGCTGCTGGAGGCAGCTTTTTTCGGACGCAGGGAAATTCTTCTGAGCGGACAGCCAGATGAATGGCTGGTTCGGATCGAAGAGACTGAAGACATTGAGGAATTGGAACGCGATGAAGAGATGGAACTGCTGCTTGCGATTGAAACCGGGAGTAATGAAGCCATTCAGGCGCTGGTCGGGCAGATCATCCGCAAACTTGTTGCTATAAAACGCAATGAGACGTATATCAAAGATAATCTGATCCGGATCATGAGCAGTACGGTTGCCCGCCTGGAGGCAGCTACCCCAGACATCCGTTCCTTTATTGCGGGCAATCCTTCTCCCACGGGGGAAGTGTACAGCAGTTATTATCTGAGCGATATCGAGAATATGGCCGGGAACTACCTTGAGCAAATTTCGAAGCAGATGAACAGTGGCGGAAAGGGCGATGAGATTAAACGGATCACCGATTTGATCCAGCGCCGCTACAATGAGAACTTGAAGCTGGGGATGCTTGCGCAAATATTTAATTATAATAGCGCCTATCTGGGCAAAATGTTCAAGAACCAGATGGGCGAACATTTTAATACCTATCTGGATAAGGTGAGAATTGAGAAAGCGAAGCAATTTCTGACACAGGGCATGAAGGTGTATGAAGTTGCTGAAAGAGTCGGGTATATGAATTCCGATTATTTTAACGCCAAGTTCCGCAAATACGTCGGGGTATCCCCAACCGCCTACCGCAAGGATAATTAATCTTGGCCAGCGCACTTGCCGAACGATCAACGTGAGCATTATGATAGACAGGCTGTTCCCTATCTGCGGCAGATGAGGGAGCGGCCTGTTTGCCATGATTCGGGTGAACAGATTAGGAGAGGAGGGAACGTTGTGAAAAATCTAGTGCGGATGATCAATAACATGAAGCTGAAATATAAGTTCATCCTGTTCTACATTGTAGTCGTTATGATTCCTGTACTGATTATAGGCATTGCCCTAACCGGGTATTTTCGCGGGGCTGCCTTGGACAGAGCCATTGACCAGGCAACCAATAATTTGGAGAAAATCAAAAGTCAAATGGCAAGCAAACTGCGGGTTCCCACGGATATTTCGAATCTGCTCTATTTCGACGGCGATTTCAAGACCCTTGTCACTACGCAGTATCCCAGCATCCTGGAGCTGACGAAGGCTTATATAAACTTTACAGATTTCAAGGATTATATATTGCAGTATCGCGAACTCTCCAACATCCGTTTCTTCATTGATAACCAGACGCTAGTTGATAATATGTCTATCGCTCCCCTGACTCCGGAGATTGAATCCAGATCATGGTATCAGAAGGTTGTGGGGACCAAAGGAATACACTGGCTGTATATCCCCGACAAGGAAAAATATGAAACCAGTGAAAAAGGAACGATTAATAAGTTAAGCCTCATCCGGCAGGTGCCTTATTCGGAGTACAAAAAACCCGGTGTATTAATGGTGCAGGTAAATCCCGATGAGCTGAATGGAATGCTGTACCAGGAGCCCTTTGAAACGCTTATTACAGATGAGCAGGGATATATTACTGCCGCCAAGAACCCGGAGCTGGTGGGGACTACGCTGGATGCCTTTGATATCGATATAGACTTGAGTACGAAAACTAAAGGCGTGTTTAGAACCATGGTAAAGGGCGAAGATTCCTATGTTATTGTCGATGAGATGACTCCTTCGTTTAGCATCAGCCAACTGAAGGTGATTACCGTATTTGAGCGAAGCAGCATTCTTAGCAGTGCGAATAAAGTGAGCGTTCTTGGGCTGGTGATCATCGTCGGAGTGCTGCTTGTTGCGCTGGTGCTTGTCTATACCATTTCTTTATTGACGACCAACCGCCTGCTCCGGCTCAGCCGCCAACTGAATCAGGTGGCCTTAGGCAACCTGAACGTAGTCTCTCATATCGATGGGACCGACGAAATAGGACAGCTGTCACGGCAGTTTAACTATATGGTGGGAAGCATAAACCGGCTGATCGCTCAAGTGATAGAGAGCAATGAGAAGAATAATAAACTGGAAATCGCCCAGAGAGAAATTAAATTGAAAATGATGGCCAGCCAGATTCACCCGCATTTCCTGTTTAATGCCCTGGAGTCCATCCGGATGAATGCCCATCTTAAGGGAGAGAAGGAGATCGCCAATATCGTCAGACTTCTCGGAAAGCTTATGCGCAAAAATCTGGAGGTAGGCAGAGAACGTGCGCCGATGAAGGAAGAGATTGAAATGATCCGCTCCTATCTGGAGATTCAGAAATTCCGGTATGAGGACAGGCTGATGTTTGAAATTGATTTCGACGCCCAAACCTCCGATATCCTGATTCCGCCGCTGATCATCCAGCCGCTGGTGGAGAATTCTGTTGTCCACGGACTGGAGAATAAAGAAGGAACGGTTAACGTGCGGGTAAGTGTCGTTTTGTCTGATGGTGAAATACAAGTGCTTGTGGCAGATGACGGTGCAGGGATGACAGAGAAGCGGCTATCCGAAATTTTGACGGTAATTGCCCAAGCTGAGGAAGAGCAGCGAAGCCGGATCGGTCTGCGCAATGTGCACCAGAGACTGGTCTTGTATTACGGGGAGAAGCATGGACTGAATATCGAAAGCGAGGAAGGGAAGGGCACAAAAATTTACTTTTCCATTCCGGGTGATAGCGATTTCAAATAGCAGGTTGTTGAATGTCTAATTTACACAGGATTTTACGTGAAATCTGTCGGGTATTCGCTTACATTTGGGTGCGGTATGATATGAATATAAAAACGAAGGGGGAATATTGAACGTGAAAGCGCTCACTGAAAACGGTGTTACAGCAAATGAAAGCGTAACCCCCAACCCACCTACGAAACGGAATAGCGGATTTTGGAAAAGCGTACTGCAGCAAAAGTACTTGTATCTGATGTCTCTTCCATTCGTGATCTGGGTATTCATTTTCAGCTATGTGCCCTTATGGGGATGGTTGATGGCATTTCAGAAATATAAACCGGCCAAGTCGTTTGGGGATCAGAAGTGGGTTGGATTGGATAACTTCAAGGAGCTTTTCCATGATGAACGCTTCTACCTTGTGCTAAGAAACACGCTTGCAATGAGCGGTTTGGGATTGGTATTTGGTTTCATTGTTCCGATCTTGTTCGCAGTTTTGCTTAATGAGCTGCGGGGAAACGTCTTCAAAAGAACAGTTCAGACTGTATCTTACCTGCCTCACTTTGTATCCTGGGTCGTGGTAGGCGGGATTGTCTACAAGACACTCGCGATCGACGGAGGGATCGTGAACGATTTGCTGATCTGGCTTAATGTCATTGATGAGCCGATCCAGTTCATGGCTAAAGGTAAATATTTCTGGGGGATTTTAACTGCAGCCGATATATGGAAAGAAACTGGCTGGAATGCGATCATCTATCTGGCAGCGATTACAGGGATCGATAAAGAGCTGTATGAAGCGGCAAAAGTGGACGGGGCCGGAAGAATCAAGCAAATGTTCAACATTACATTGCCTGGTATCCGGACAACTATTACAGTCCTGCTGATTATGTCCATTGGACACCTTGTCGGTATCGGTTTTGAGAAACAGTTCCAGCTGCAGAACAACCTTGTTACCGATTATTCGGAAGTACTGGATTTGTATGCGCTTAAATATGGTATTCAAATAGGACGCTTCTCCTATGGTACCGCAATCAGTATGTTCACCTCAGTAGTCAGTGTGATCTTGCTGCTTGTCGCTAACGGTGTAATGAAGAAAATTACTAAAGAAAGCATCATGTAAGGAGGGGATCTTAAGTGAGCAGCAAAGCTTTTCAAATGTCAAAGTCTGAACGTGTATTCGACATCTTCTTGTACATCTTACTAGGGTTGGTCATGATTGTGACTCTATATCCCTTCCTGAACGTGCTGGCGATTTCCTTCAATGAATCTACAGACACCGTTAGAGGCGGCATATATATCTTCCCGAGAGCCTGGACGCTTGAGAACTACGAACGGATCTTCAGTTATACAGGTCTGATTCAGGGTTTCAAAATCTCGATATTGCGGACCGTTTCCGGTACAATTCTCGGTCTTGCAAGCTCTGCCATGCTGGCGTTTACGCTCAGCCGTCCGGATTTCCGGGCAAGAAAATTTGTTTCGGTATTCCTGGCACTGACCATGTACTTCTCCGGCGGTATGGTGCCTATGTACATTCTGATGAAAGATTTAAATCTGATCGGAACATTCTGGATCTACATTTTGCCGGGTGCGGTTTCTGCGTTCAACGTATTCGTCATCCGTTCCTTTATGGATGGTCTGCCATACGCCCTGCAAGAGTCCGCTAAGCTGGACGGAGCCAATGACTTCCTGATTTTCTACAAAATCATCTTGCCGCTCTGTAAGCCGGTGCTTGCAACAATCGCACTCTTCCTGTCGGTAGGACAATGGAATGAATGGTTCACAACCTATCTGTATAATGGTAACAAGCCGCATCTAACGACACTCCAGTATGAGCTGATGAAGGTTCTGTCGAGTACGAACCAGGGCAGCGGCATGGCTAATGCCAACGATTTGGCCCAGCAAATGGCGCAAATATCACCAGAGTCCATCAAGATGGCTATCACCATTGTAGTAACGGTACCTATTCTTGTAGTGTATCCTTTCCTGCAGAAGTATTTCGTAAATGGTATGACACTGGGAGCTGTAAAAGCCTAATCCCTGCTAGACAGGGCTAGGATAAGAGGGACGTATTTCTGGTAGGAAAATTGCCAAGCAGAATTACGTCCTGGCTTATCCGTCAAATGAAAGCGCTGGATTGGATTTATTATTATATCGTATTTGCAAGCGCTAACAATGGTATATACAGGTTTAACCTGATATGCATAGATGAACTAATACAAATTATCAAGGGGGATACACAAATGAAAAGCAAGAGCATTAAGACTGCTTTTACGCTCATGCTCATGAGTTCTATGCTGATCGCAGGCTGTGGCGGCGGCAACAACAACAAAAATGTTATCAACACTCCTGCCGACAATGGGGCGAAAAACACCGGCAACAATGCTGCAGACGATACTGCTATGGATACAAGCCCTTTTACTATCTCATTCTTTGGTGGGGATGCCAGTCCAAACTGGAACAAAATGCAGGATGAAGTGGGTAAAGTAATTACTGAGAAAACTGGTGTAACGATTAATGCAGAGTTTGATGTAGGCAGCGGCGGCGGCGATCAAAAAATCCCTATGATGGCTGCCAGCGAAGATGTTCCTGATTTGATCTTCGCCAAAGGAAATCTTAGTATCCTGGTAGATGCCGGTCTGGTTATTGATCTGACCGACCTAATTGATAAATATGCTCCGAACCTGAAAAAAGTATATGGCGATAACATGAATCGTCTGAAATACAGCCTGGATGACCAGAGTATCTATCAAATTCCTACGAACATGGGGGTCGGCCAGCAATCCTTCGACGCAACAGGCGGATTTGAAATTCAACACCGCGTACTGAAGGAACTAGGCTATCCTAAAGTGAGAACCTTAGCCGACTATGAAAAAGTGCTGAAGGATTATGTGGCGCTGCATCCAGAAACCGATGGACAGCCTACGATTCCGCTTACGCTGAATGCCGATGACTGGAAGATCATGATCACGGTTACGAACCCTGCCTTCACTACAACAGGGGCACCGGATGATGGTGAATATTATGTCGATCCGGAAACTTACGAAGCAAAACTTCACTACAAACGCCCTGAAGAAAAAGAATATTTCCGTTGGTTGAACGGCATGTACAATCAAGGTCTGCTTGATAAAGATACCTTCGTACAAAAAGACGACCAATATAAGGCCAAAGTGGCCAGCGGCCGTGTGCTTGGTCTGATCTCCCAGGAATGGGAATACCAGGATGGCGAAAATGCTCTGAAAGCAGCCGGTAAAGATGAGTACACTTATGCGCACTTCCCTGTAACCCTGTCCGAAGAGTATAAAGATCATTCTTTCATGTCAACAGGTATCGACGGCTATGGTCTTGCGATTACAACTGCAGCTAAAGATCCTGTCCGGATCATCAAATGGCTGGACTGGATGTCTTCCGATGAAGGCCAGGTTTTGAGAAGCTGGGGGGTTGAAGGCAAGCATTACACTGTAAATGCAGATGGCAAGCGTGAAGTTCCAGCTGAAATTTCAGACAGAAAAGCCAATGATGCCGCTAATTTTGCTAAAGAAACTGGTGTCGGGCAATATCTGATCTTCGGTGCACGTTATGGCGATGGTGTGAAGGATCCTACTGGCAACTATTACACTGCAACCTTCCCGGAAGAAATCGTAGCTGCTTACTCCGAAGCTGAGAAGGAATCGCTCAAAGGCTACAATGCTACAACATGGAAAGATCTGTTCCCTAAAGAAGATGAATTTCCAGTCAAAGAAACTGGCGCTTTGTACAACATGCCTGTTCCAACTGACGGTCAATACCAGGTAATCTTTAATAAGACTCGAGATATCGTTCGCAAACGTATTCCAGAAGCGATCCTGTCTAAACCGGCTGACTTCGATAAAGTATACGATGCATTCCTTGCTGAGCTGGACAAAGCAGGTGCTCAGGATATGGAAAAAGAGTTTACAGAACTCGTGAAAAAGAGAGTATCCCTGTGGACTGGAAAAGATTTGTAGGCAGCAATTCTCCTTGTTAAACAAAACTAATGCAACAGCAAGGACCCGACATTCGTCAGGGTCTTTTGCTGTATTTTGAACTCATGGGGAGGGCAAGTAAATGAAGGAAGAGCTCAAGGAGCATCCTTGGAAATTAATATACAACCAGCCTGCGGCAATCTGGGAAGAAGCGCTGCCGCTTGGCAACGGACACATGGGTGTTATGGTATTCGGCGGCACAGCCAGGGAACGAATTCAGTTAAATGAAGATACGTTATGGTCCGGCTTTCCCCGGGATACCAACAATTATGAAGCGCTCCGGTATTTGAAAAAAGCGCGGGGTCTGGTAACGGAAGGCTGTTATGCGGAAGCTGAAGCAACTATTAACGCCCGCATGCTAGGCGTAAATACGCAGGCCTATCTGCCGCTGGGAGATCTTTACCTGGAGCATGACGGTGCGGAGAATTTCAGCCATTATCAGCGTGAGCTGGATCTGGACAGCGGGATTGCCAGAGTGTCCTATCACACGGAGACGGGGGGATTCACCCGCGAAGCCTGGATCAGTGCACCTGATGGTGTTTGTGTCATTCAGGCCAAGAGCAGTGTTAAGGGGGGCCTTCGGCTTGCACTCTCTTTGGACAGCCTGCTGAAGCACTCCGTGGAACCAAAAGGAGAAAACGGGCTTGTCCTTAAGGGCAGCTGTCCTACACATATTGCGGATAATTATCATAAGGATCATCCGGGTGCCATTCTGTATGAGGATGGGCTGGGTCTAACGTTTGAGCTTCACCTGCAGGTAATTCTCACAGGAGGAAGCGTAGAGTATGCAGATGGCAAACTTGTTATATCAGGGGCGGATAGTGTGCAGCTGCTTCTTGCTGCCGGCACCGATTATGAAGAACTGAGAAGCAAAGCGTCACATCTCAAGAAGCGCAGCACCGCAAGGAATGGAAACATTCTGAGCCCGGCAGAGAGCTGCGAAGCAAGACTGGCGGCAGCAGCTGCCAAGTCCTATGAAGAGCTGCGGGGGCGTCATACAGAGGATCACAAACGAATCTTCCACCGGGTCGACATGGATCTCGGCGGGCGGGAGAGAGACGGATTACCTACTGATGAGAGGCTCATGAAGTATAAGGCGGGACAGGAAGATCCTGCACTTGAAGCGCTGCTGTTTCAATATGGCCGCTATCTGCTGATGGGAAGCTCCCGTACCGGCACGCAGGCTGCCAATTTACAGGGGATTTGGAACCACCATCTGACACCGCCATGGAATAGCAATTATACAACCAATATCAATACCCAAATGAATTATTGGCTGGCCGAGGTTGGCAATCTAAGCGAACTCCATGAACCTCTGATCGATATGATCCGGGAGGTCAGTGAAACGGGAGCCCGGACGGCGGCAGTTCATTACGGAGCCCGCGGCTGGGTAGCCCACCATAATGTTGATCTGTGGCGCAGTTCTTCTCCTTCAGGCGGAGATGCCAGCTGGGCATTCTGGCCGATGGGCGGCGTGTGGCTGTGCCGCCATTTGTGGGAGCATTACAGCTTTAATCCTGATGCTGCTTATCTGGCGGAGACTGCTTACCCGCTCATGAAAGGGGCAGCATTGTTCTGCCTTGACTGGCTGGTGGAAGGTCCGGACGGTCTTCTGGTTACGAACCCGTCCACTTCGCCGGAAAACCGGTTTATGACGAAAGATGGCCAGCCGTGCAGTGTCTCGATGGGCTCCGCGATGGATATGAGCTTAATCCGCGAACTGTTTGAGCATTGCCTCCATGCTATGCGGATTCTGGGCGTGGATTCCGAGTTTCAGCAGCAGCTGGAAGAGGCGCTCTCCCGGCTGTCTCCGCTCAAGATCAGCAATGACGGACGTCTGCAGGAGTGGAACGAGGATTTCGCCGAATCGGAACCGGGACACCGTCATGTATCGCATTTGTATGGACTATATCCGGGAGAGTTCATCAATGTGCGGGATACTCCAGAGCTGTTGGAGGCAAGCCGCTTATCACTGCAGAAACGGATCGCCTCGGGAGGCGGACATACCGGCTGGAGCTGCGCTTGGCTGATTAACCTTTATGCACGGTTGAAGGATGGAGAGGCCGCTTACGGCTTTGTCCGCACGCTTCTGTCCCGCTCGGCTTATCCTAACCTGTTTGATGCCCATCCGCCTTTTCAGATTGACGGGAATTTCGGTGCGGCTGCCGGCATCGCAGAAATGCTGCTGCAGAGTCATCTGGGTGAAATCAGCTTGCTTCCCGCACTGCCGGACGCTTGGAGGAACGGAAGCGTCAAAGGACTTAGGGCCCGGGGCGGCTATGAGTTGGATATCGAATGGAGGAACCATAAGCTGGTTTCTGCGGTCATTGCTGCCAGCCGGGATGGGATTTGCCGCTTGAACTATCAGCAGCAGGAACTTAAGGTACAGCATCCTGACGGTACCTTATTGCCGGCAGGGAATGCCCTGGAAATGAAAGCGGGAGAAGTGTACCTGGTAACGGTTTGACGATCCATGACCCAATGATGCATAATAATAGATTGAATCGAAGAGACACTGCCCCCTGGCAGGGATTATCTGCGGGGGCAGTTTTTTTGCGTGCATCTATATAAGATGAACTTGAAAATCTAATGTTCAACTTATATAGGAGCTTTCACTCAAAAAAGGCCTTATCCTCCGGGTGTGTCGGGCCGATAATAGTGAATATGAAGCTTTTTGGCGGAATAAATTAAGCTAACGTGGGGTTTAAGGTTGTGCGAGCAAATGTTCAGCATCTACTATAAAAGTACAAACCAATAAGTGGGCTATTACTTACAGCAGGGGGCACAGAAGCGATATGGGAAAGAAGAAACAACTGCCGTTGATGAAGGCTATTCTTGGAGGAATGCTGGTTTTTGCTGCGTTGCCGCCTGGTCTCTATTGGAGCTGGGGGCAGGCTTATGCTGCCGCTGATTCAGCATCGCTGCGCTCGGTAACCGAAATGACACAGAAGCTGACCGCTGCGATGAATAACCGCAGAGAGACCATAACCTTTGCTTATCAGGGTAAGACGTCCAAGCTGAAGGCCCAGGTACAAAGTGCGATAGATCAGGCGATGGGCAGCGACCCTTATCTATACTACACCATTGACAGTTACGCATTTTCCTACCGGGGGAGCAGCAGCTCGGCTAATGTGACGGTACAGGTGGAATACCGTGAGACGCTGCAGCAGACAGCTTTTGTAAATAAACAGGTAAAAGAGATCTTGAAGCAGATCATACTGCCGGGAATGAATAATCACCAGAAGATAAAGGCTATTCATGATTGGGTCGTGCTGCATCTGAAGTATGATAACTCCTACAGCAAATACACCGCATATGAAGGACTTCAGAGCGGCAGTGCGGTATGCCAGGGTTATTCTCTCCTGACATATAAACTATTGCTGGGCGCGGGGATACCCAATAAAATCGTTGAAGGAACGGCGAAGGCGAAAGGGAAAGCTGCCCAGTCGCATGCCTGGAATCTGGTGCAGCTGGAAGGGCGCTGGTACCACCTGGATACCACCTGGGATGATCCGACGCCAAATAAGGAAGGCGCTCTTAGCACGGCTTACTATATGAGAACCGATGCCCAGATGCGCCTTGACCACAAGTGGACCAAGTCATACCCTGCTTCATCTGTCGGCTATGCTCAAACGTTGTCTGAACTGATCAGCCGCGGGGGCCCAAACGTGGCTGTATATCAGGAGCTTGAGCGGAAGCTTGACTACAGTCTGTATCAGGAGGATTTGATTGTGGGCTCCGGCTCAGAGCTAATGCTGCTTGCCAAACAGGCCATTGCCTCCGGCCAGGCGTCCTTGTTGTTCCGCTATGACGGCAGCGAGAAATCGCTGAAGACTGATCTTCAGGAGCTGTACGCGCTTGGAATGGACCATCTTTCGTACAACAGCTCGCCCTTCGATAACACGGGCGATCTGAAGGTATATGTGACTTGGGAATAATAATTACAGAAAAGGGATGCCTCTTCGCCATTTGGCGAAAGAGGCATCCCTTTGTTGCGTGAATAGGCGGTAACAGGAAGAATCCGCATAAATCGAGGAAGGATTCTACTCTGCGTGTGTGCTGAGATCGCATTTGTCGAGAGGGATGAGGCTGCTCTTTCTGAACCAGCCATAGCCCAGCCAAATCAAGAGGAATAGTGGCAGGCTGATGTAAGAGACCAGAATGCCGTACCAGTCGATTGAATCACCTGTGAAGGCGCCCATATTCTGTCCGAATACGGCAATCAGACATAACGCGAAGGCAAACAGCGGGCCGAACGGGAACCATCTGGCCTTGTAAGGCAGCTCATCGAGTGAATGTCCCTGCTTCACAAAGGCGCGGCGGAAGCGGTAGTGGCAGACGGCAATCCCCAGCCAGTTGATAAATCCGCACATCCCCGAGGCGTTAAGCAGCCAGTTGTACACAGCGCCGTCGCCGAAGAATGAGGCGAGGAAAGCCAGCATACCGACAGCGGTGGTTACGAGAAGGGCACCTACAGGCACGCCGCGGCGGTTCAGCTTGCCGAGGGCGCGCGGAGCCATGCCGTCCTTGGCCATCGCGTACAGGACGCGGGTGGAAGCGTACATTCCGGAGTTTCCGGCAGACAACACGGAGCTGAGAATAACAGCGTTCATGACGGAAGCGGCAATGGCCAGCCCTGCTTTATTGAAGACGATGGTAAAGGGGCTGACGCCGATATCATCAATGCCGCCCCGCAGCAGATCGGGATTCGTGTAAGGAATCAGCAGGCCGATCACGAGAATGGCGAAGATGTAGAAAATCAGAATGCGCCAGAATACCTGACGGATGGCGAGCGGAACATTGCGGCGCGGATTCTCGCTCTCACCCGCGGCAACACCGACCAGCTCCGTGCCCTGAAAGGAGAAACCAGCGGCCATAAACACACCGACAAAGGCGAAGAAGCCGCCGTGGAACGAGCTGCCCCCGAGCTGGAAGTTGCTGAAGCCTACGGCTTCACCACCCATGATGCCGAAGATCATGAGTACACCGACCCCAAGGAAGACAATGACCGTGATGATCTTGATAATCGCGAACCAATATTCCGATTCGCCGTAGCCGCGCGAAGACAGGATATTCAGGCCGAACATCAGCAGCAGGAACAGGAGACTCCAGAGCATCGAGGAACTCTCGGGGAACCAGTATTTAATGATGACGGTTGCTGCAGACAGCTCGGCGGCAATCGTAACCGCCCAGTTATACCAGAAGTTCCAACCAATGGCGAAGCCGAAGGCGGGGCTGACGAACCGGGTGCCGTAGGTGCTGAAAGAACCGGAATCCGGCAGATAGGTGGCCAGCTCTCCAAGGCTGGTCATCAGGAAATAAACCATAATACCAACCGCTGTATAGGCCAGAAGCGCTCCGCCCGGGCCGGATGAGGCGATGGCACCGCCGCTGGCCAGGAACAGACCTGTACCGATTGAGCCGCCTAAGGCGATCATTGTTAAATGCCTTGCCTTGAATGTTTTGCGCAGTGCCGTGGGGGCAGGGGAGCTGCCGTGACCCGCAGTCTGCTGCTTATCTCGCTTAGCTTGCATGAATAGGACACTCCTTCAGATGATCATGTTTCTGTTCATGAATAGGGAGTGCTGAGTCGCCTTCCCTTTATAAGGGAGGGGGCATCCTGAAAGCGCAAAAAAAACCGCAGACGGATTCTGCGGTTTCCTGTATTACAGCTCCGCATCATACTCCCTGTTAAGATAGCGCAACACAGTGGCGGCCCGCGGTTTCTGACCGGCGGTGCACTGTGACAGTTCCGTGCCTTTCGGCGACGGCCCCAGTCTTGCAGCTGACAAGAGCGGCTGCAGAGACTTCGGCGGATATTCCTTTCGGCGGCGTTTCACAGACGGCTCTTTAACGTCTCCACGCGCGTACTCTTAATATTCGCGACCTCTACCTCATCTTAGGTATGATGAGGCTATCTTTATACTATGAACACAACAGGAATTAGTATAATGCAACTTGGCATCGCAAGCAATGACAAATATAGGGGTGTTGGCGTCAGTTGCGGCGGCGCTCCGACATCTGCTGCCAGACGGTTCCGGCAGCTTCTTCACCGGAGGAGATGCGTTCCAGCGCCATTCTGGCCTGGAGGCCCACCTCGAACTCCGGATCGTCCGCTGCCGCCTTCAGTGCCTCTTCGGCTTCAGCTGTGCCGACCTCATAGAGGAAACGTGCAGCCCGCCAGCGGACAAGCTTGCTGGCGTCTGTCAGCGACGCCGTCATCACCGGCGTCGCTGCCGGATCGCCGATGTCGGAGAGCGTATCGCCGGCTGTGCGCCGCACCGCCGGGGCGCTGTCTCTCATCGCCTCGTAGAGCAGCTCCATCGCCTCGGGCGTGCGAAGGTCGCCAAGGTACACGACCGCAAGCCTGCGGAGCTGCAGCTTGGGGTCGTGCAGCGCCGTGCGCAGCTCCGGCAGGAGCTCTGCCGTAGGAGCCAGATCCTCCAGCGCGGCGTAGCGCACGCGCCAATCCTCATGCTTCAGGTCTCGCAGCAGCTCGGCCTGATCCTTCTTCTGCCGCTGCTCGATGAACTCGCCGGCGGTCCCGTGCGCGATGGCCTGCTGCACGAGCGAGTCGAGGCGTTCCTGCGGATACGCCGCTTCCAGCTCCTGCTCCACCTCGCGCGCAATGTCGGCCGGCTCGCCGTAACGCACGCCGTAATCGGTGAGCTTGCGCTCCTTGATCATCACGGCGCTGGCCACGTCCGTCACCGCCTGCGTGAAACAGGCGGCAAGGGCGATGCGCTCCTCACTCGCGCCCGTCTTGACGCGGATCTGAATCGGGATGCCGCGGAACATCTGCACGAATACCTGTGACTCTCCGAAGTGGGCACCTGCATTCTCATCAGCGAGGTCGAAATCCGCGCTTAGGCCGTCAGCACCGAAACGGCTCTGCACCTCGCGGAGGATTGCCGCCCAATCGGCGCTGCCCTTGCGTTCAAGCGCGGCGAAATCGGCAGCATGATAAATGCTGGTGACGCCTGGAATGCTCAGCATATCCCGTGCCCAGGAGGGCGCGGTGCGCTGGCTTTCCGGTGTATAGGTCCGGCGTATTCCGGGCTCCAGGCTTTCATCCAGATGAAGCTTCATCGTATTTGGACTTGGAGTCGGTTCAATAAATGTGATCTTCATACGTTAGGCTTCCCCCTTGAACGGCATTCGTGCCGTGTTCTTTACCCGCATTTTACATCATTTCATGCCTCAAATCCAAAAGGGTTACCGGGGAAGCCGCTTAAGTCCAGGCGGAAGTGGGTAAAATTTGTACTAAATGTAAGGTGCATCTGGCCGGACGCGCAGAGGTTCATCGCTGCTTTCAAGTTGACTGCAGCCCTACTTTGCCTTTGGAATTTTGCAAATGACTATGCGGAATCATATAGTAAAGCTATTGAGCTTGCCCTGTAGTTCTTCCGGCAAGCCTTTTAAGGAGAGGTGCTGGAATGGCTAAAATCCGATACAATAACGTCGATAATGTCAGTACAGACAAAACGCTTAAGGAATTCCGCCAGTGGCGCGAGGAACGCCGCCGCAAGAAGAAGGATTATACCTATAAAGTGCCAAACCATCCGCCGCAGGTATCTTATCTGGCCGGGAACCGGCTGGAGACCACGATTACCTGGATCGGGCACTCGACTTTTTTTCTGCAATATGAAGGGATGAACATTATTACCGACCCGATATGGGCGCGGCGGCTCGGCTTTGAGAAACGGATCGGCCAGCCGGGCATCCCGCTGGGTGAGGTTCCGCCGGTTGATCTGATTCTGATCTCCCACTCTCACTACGACCACCTCCATATTGCCTCCATCCGCAAATTATACCGGACAGGTACAACGCTCGTTGTACCTGTGGGCCTGAAGCGGAAGATGCTGCGCAAAGGTTTCGCCAACTGCCTGGAAATGCAGTGGTGGGAGGAGCTCACACTGGGGGCGGTTAAGCTTACATTTGTACCAACCCAGCACTGGACCCGGCGGACGCCGTTCGATACGAATTCGTCCCATTGGGGCGGCTATGTGCTGGAGCCTGCCGACCCCGGCAAACATCCGAAAGGGGACGGAGCAAAGCCGAAGCTTCCGCCGAATCTGTATTTTGCCGGAGACAGCGGCTTCTTTCCGGGCTTTAAGGAGATAGGCAGCCGGTTTAAGCTCCATGTCGCCCTGATGCCGATCGGGGCTTACGAGCCGGAGTGGTTTATGAATTCACAGCATGTGAATCCCGAAGAGGCGGTTCAGGCCTTTATAGATGTAGGAGCAGAATTGATGATCCCGATGCATTTCGGCACCTTCCGGCTGGCTGACGATACGGCGCGGGAAGCGCTGGACCGGATGGAGCTGGCCCGCGAGGCTCATGGAATCCGTGCAGAGCGTATCCGCACACTGGGTTACGGTGAAACATTGGTGGTGCATCCCGAAGAGCGTGATTCCCGCCAATAGCCCGGCCGGGCAAGCGGCAAGCACGGATTTTCCGCAATTCGGCCTATTTGATGTTGGACGCTATACGGATCTCTGTATTTTGCCCGGAAACGTCCAGTTTGCTTGAAAAAGACGGCAAAGCAGTTCCTTCTTGGGCCTCTTTTGCTTGATTTTATGCTATAATGAGCCGAAACCCTAAGTGAAAAGGATGGTAATGCTTAATGATTAGCACAAGCGGCGTAACACTCCGCTACGGAAAACGCGCACTATTTGAGGATGTAAACATAAAATTCACACCCGGCAACTGCTACGGCTTGATCGGAGCGAACGGGGCCGGCAAATCGACGTTCCTGAAAATTTTGTCCGGTGAAATTGAAGCAAATATCGGGGACGTGCATATCACCCCCGGTGAACGACTGGCGATACTGAAGCAGAACCATTTCGAGTACGATGAATTTTTGGTGCTGGAAACGGTAATTATGGGGCATACCCGTCTTTATGAGATCATGAAGGAGAAGGATGCGCTATACGCCAAAAGTGATTTCACAGAGGCTGACGGACTGCGCGCCGGTGAGCTTGAAGGCGAATTTGCCGAGCTGAACGGCTGGGATGCCGAGCCGGATGCGGCGGCCATGCTGATCGGTCTGGGCATTATGCGTGAAATGCATGACAAGAAAATGGCCGAACTCAGCGGCAACGAAAAGGTACGGGTGCTGCTTGCGCAAGCCCTGTTCGGACGTCCGAACAACCTGCTGCTCGATGAGCCTACCAACCATTTGGATCTTGAATCCATCGGCTGGCTGGAGAACTTCCTTATGGACTACGAAGGCACCGTTATCGTCGTATCCCATGACCGTCACTTCTTGAACAAGGTATGTACACATATTGCGGACATCGACTTTGGCAAAATTCAAATGTATGTCGGCAACTACGACTTCTGGTATGAGTCCAGCCAATTGGCCCAGGCCCTGCAGCGCGACTCGAACAAGAAGAAGGAAGACAAGATGAAGGAGCTGCAGGCATTTATCCAGCGTTTCTCGGCCAATGCCTCCAAGTCCAAACAAGCGACTTCGCGTAAGAAGCAGCTGGAGAAAATTACTTTGGACGACATCCGTCCCTCCAACCGGAAATATCCGTTCCTCAACTTCAAGCCGGAACGTGAAGCAGGCAAGCAGCTGCTTACCATCAGCGGGCTGAGCAAATCCGTTGAAGGCGAGAAGCTGCTCGATGAAATCAGCTTTGTGGTGAACAAAGGGGATAAGATCGCTTTTGTAGGTCCATATTCACAGCCTAAATCACTGCTGTTTGATGTCATCATGGGTGAGAAGGAAGCGGATGCCGGTGAATATGCATGGGGAGTAACAACAACCCAGGCCTATTTCCCGAAAGACAACTCCAGCTATTTCGACGGGGTAAACATGAACCTGGTAGAATGGCTGCGCCAATATTCCAAGGATCAGGATGAAACCTTCCTCCGCGGATTCCTCGGCCGGATGCTGTTTGCCGGTGAAGAAGCGCTGAAGAAAGCAAGCGTCCTGTCCGGAGGCGAGAAGGTCCGCTGTATGCTGGCCAAAATGATGCTGAACGGTGCGAATGTGCTAGTGTTTGATGAGCCTACCAACCACTTGGATCTGGAGTCTATCACGGCGCTGAATAACGGGCTGATTGATTTCGACGGAACCATTTTGTTCACTTCGCATGACCATCAGTTCATCCAGACGATTGCCAACCGCATCATCGAGATTACCCCTACCGGAGTTATCGACCGCTCGATGAGCTATGATGAATATCTGGAGAACCCGGAAATTAAGGAAATGCGCCAGCGCATGTATCCTGTGGAAGCTTAAGAGATAACTGAAAGAATGAACAGTAATTCGTTCATAGCAAAACGGCTGCGTTACCCCTTGTGAGGGATAACGCAGCCGTTTATGTTCAAATATAGTGTGAAATGCGACTTGCACATGCCATAATTCCTAAGAACCACCTGTACGGCGGCGCTGATTGTTTGGCTTCTTGTTATTTTGACTCTTTAGCGGCTTCGCTGAACCGGCTTGAAAGGAAGAACCCGGTTTAGCGGATGACTGCTGTTTCTTCTGTTCCAGCTTCTGGCGGATGGCATCAGCCAAGTTGATCTTTGGTTTATCATTACTTTCGCTCATTATTTTAACCCCCTTATAAAGCAAGTCCTTTACTTTATTCTAATTGTTTTTAAATGCAGTCACAAGGGCAAGAATAAATCAAAGCATGATTTACCGGAGGGGCAGTAAAGAAACCGGGTATAGGGGGGACAGGAATTGGCCGATATTTATGAAGATATACGCAAAGGTGAACGGGGGGCCTTGATCAGCATTATTGCTTATCTTATTCTGTCCGCCTTAAAGCTGGTCAGCGGGTACTTGTTCGCTTCCAGCGCGCTGCTTGCAGACGGATTCAATAATCTGACGGACATTGTCGCTTCACTTGCGGTACTAATCGGGCTGCGCATCTCGCGGAAGCCGCCTGACTCGGATCATACTTACGGGCATTTCCGCGCCGAGACCGTAGCTGCATTGCTGGCATCCTTTATTATGGCTATGGTCGGTATTCAGGTTATTGTAGAAGCGGTCCGGTCTTTATTTGAAGGAGCCAAGGAGGTGCCGCAGCTTTGGTCAGCAGGTGTGGCGGTAGTGTGTGCGGTTGCCATGATGGGAGTCTATATCTACAACAAGCGGCTGGCGAAGCAGATTAACAATAGTGCACTCATGGCTGCGGCTAAGGACAATTTTTCCGATGCAATGGTGAGTATCGGTGCTGCTGTTGGAATCGTTGGCGCACAGTTCGGACTGCCATGGATCGATTCCGCTGCTGCGGTTGCTGTCGGTCTGCTGATTTCCAAGACAGCTTGGGATATTTTTCGTGATTCGACATACCGGTTGACTGACGGCTTTGATGAAGATAAGCTGCTGGATTTGCGCAGCACGATTGCCCGGACGCCGGGTGTGGAAGGGATCAAGGACCTCAAGGCCCGTGTTCATGGAAATCATGTGCTGGTGGATGTTGTTGTGGAAGTGGATGCCGAAATTACCGTATTGGAAGGTCATGAGATCAGCGATTCCATTGAAGATAGAATGAGCAAATTGCATAATATAATGAATGTGCAGGTCCATGTAGAACCTAAAGGTTAAAAATCCTTAATTTCTTCTAGTTATCTGTAATTTCCACCAAATCCAAGGAGAATTCAAGACTATAGACCTGGTACTTACCATAAAGTGGCAAGCTTTTTTGTGAAATTTGGAGCATGTTCCAATTCCCGGCTAAGCCTATAATGAGGGCAGAAAGCAACAAACGTAGCGCGCGCCGTTGTTGATTTTCTCATTTTGCTAAGCGGGGGAACGCTATGATCACATCACATAAGCAGATTGCAGCAACGTTACTGGTCTCAGCATCACTTGCAGTATCATTGGGAGTTTTCAGCCCGCAAAAGGTGCAAGCAGCTTCGGTTTCTTCAGATTTCGCAGTGACAGCAACGTCTGGATTAACCGGTACTATACAATCTTCAGTTCGTCTGCGCACGAGCGCTTCCACAAGCGGTAGTGTGCTTCGTTATTTAAACGAAGGTGAACAGGTAACAATTGTGGAACAAACGAACAGCTATTGGTACAAAGTCAGAACTTCGGATGGAACCGTTGGTTATACCAGCGCGGGAGAGCAGTATATTCGAGTGGGTTCGGGATCTGGAAATACATCTTCCGGACAGACAGGGGTTATACAAGCTTCGGTCCGTCTTCGGGAACTGCCTTCTACAAGCGGAAAAGTACTGGGGTATTTAAATAGAGGCGATCAAGTAGCTATTCTGGAAGAAACGAACAGTTACTGGTACAAAGTAAAAGCTGCAGACGGAACTGTAGGCTATACAAGTGCTGCAGATCAATATATCTCGGTAGGTGGCGGAACGTCTACTCCAGCACCAACGCCAACACCAACACCGAATCCAACACCAGCGCCAGCGCCAGATCCAACGGCTCCGTCACAATCAGCAGTGATTGAACGGGTCATTGCCGCGGGCATGGGTTATCTTGGAACTCCCTATGAGTTCGGATCAAGCAGAAGCGATACGAGCACTTTCGATTGCTCCGACTTTATCCGGCAGATCTTCATAGATGCAGCTAATTTGAAACTGCCTGCTGATTCACGTCAACAGGGAGCCTGGGTACAGCAGAACAGCAACACTGTCACAGATATTTCCGCCCTGAAACGCGGGGATCTGATGTTCTTCATGGATTATAAAGGAAGTTCAGCTTCTGCTTATGGAGGCATCGACAAATCTGCGGCAAGAATTTCACATGTAGCCATGTATCTGGGTGACGGACAAATGCTGCAAACGTATTCCGTATCTTCAGGCGGGGTACGGGTAGATAAATTAAGCGCTTCTTGGGTGAACCGTTTCCTTTACGGAGGTTCGGTCATCCGCTAAATATAAATGCATACAGGAAGCGACAGCATCGCAAGTTTGTGACGGGTGAACTAGGGCGGATGTTTTGTGGGGCTATCCCATCAGTAGAATTTTCTGCTGAGGGATAGCCTTTCCTGTGTTTAGGGCATGAAAGAAAAAAAGCCCGTCAGGACTTTTGGATGTCCGCAGGCTGTTTCACTATACACCCTCATAAGGGTGTATCTATACTAAAAAGGCAAGTCCCCGCATGGCTATGTATGAGTTTGGGAGCGGGGCGCTGCTCGTAAAACTGATTTATGGAGTGATTACATAAGCGGAGGCGGGAACCTTAATCCAGCGCATGCCCAACCAGGTGTATATCTCTCTCCATTCATTGCCGTTCGAATCAACCAGGATATTTCCTGTAGTGTCAAGGGTTTGAGCGCCGAGAAAACCCGTAGCAACGGGGCTGTTCATGGAAGCGTAGAAAGGTGTTGCTTTTGTCAAAATAATCTGAGGAGTTGCTGGTCTAAGGTCTGATTGTGTGATTACTGTCTCAAACCGGGGGCTGTAAGTCGTTTCCGTTACAGTTGTTGTGTTGGTTACTTCTGCAGCTGAAGCCGTTGCGGCTATGGAAGCCATAAGACCCATTGCTACTGTTAAGCTGGCTAATTTTTTCATTGTGATTCCTCCCAGAGTTGGTTTTGATTTTGCGTATATTTACCATGTTTGCGATGTGTTAATAAGCATGTAAACAAAAAGTGGATACAATGAACCAACCCCTTTGTTTTTTATGAAAACTATCGTGAACAGAGGAATGGAGGCGACTTACGGGTGACAATCCGTGTGGAAAGGCCTATACTTTCTGCATGGTGAATATGATGTATGGAGGAAAAGGGAGGGGAGGAATCTCTGGCATAATCAGACAGCGGCAACCGCTATACATAAATCAGACCCGAACTCCTTTTCGGAGTCCGGGTCCTTAGCACCTGAAATGTGATGTCGTTTTTAATGTTCTTTTACAGTTACAATGATCTTCCTCTGCGTCCTGTAAAGAGCGAAACTATGAACAGCACGAGGAAGATAAAGAACAATACTTTAGCGATTCCTACTGCCGCCCCTACGATATTAAAGAAACCGAATACACCGGCAATCAATGCAATTACCAGCAGAATTACTGACCATTTCAACATGTGATGTCATCCTTTCTGTGTGGTGATGTAGTCATTGTTTAAACGGGTCGCTCCCCTTTGAAACAAAATAGGAGAGGTAGTCTTTAAGTCGCTTGACAAGCTGTTTCGGCCTAAGTAAGTAAGGGTAACTATGCAGTATCAAGGCAGAGCAAGCCGACATTTATGATTTGGAAGGGGTTTTCGTAATGATCATTGAACTTAGCGTTGCACTTGTTGCGATTGCATTCACCGTACTCGTTTTCTTTTTAATTAAAACCTTAAAATCAGCGAAAGAATCCCTCGACAAGGTCAGCCAGACTCTGCAGGAAGTCCAAAAGACGGTGGATGAGCTTACTTATGAAGTGAAAACAACCGTCAGACATGCCAATGATATTACGGCCGACGTCCAGGGCAAGATTCAAAAGATCGATCCTATTATGGATTCAGTGAAAAATCTTGGCGATGTAATGAACGAATTGACGCTTACCGTGAAGCAGGTATCTGTGACTGTGATTGAGAAGTACCGGAAATCACGCGAGCTTAAGGAGAAAGCCAAAGCCGTCTCCATAGAAGATGCTCCGCTGACACCTGCCGAAGAACGTACAGTGAAATCCTATGATGCCGCATATGCCAAAAAAGGTCCGGGGAAAATAGGAATGGCGCTTAAAGGCGTTGACGCTGCAGCTGCTATATGGCAAAAATTCCGGCATTAACTAAGTAGGCGGCAGTGAGAAAGGCGGGATGATTCCATGAACATTGTCATTCTTTTGCTAAGTCTTCTCTCTCCATATTTAACACCGTCTCCGCAGAAGGAGCATGTTCCTGCCGCCCTTTTTACCGTGCAGCCGCCAGTGGTGCTGGCCATTGAACGCAGTATGGGGGTAAGCCCTTATATCAGCAGCTTTAATTCTTTGGCAGGGACATCCCTTTATATGTCGGAGGAAGAACTGCTGCTGGCTAAAGGTTCGCCGCTTAGTATTGCTCCTGATCCCTGGCAGGAATGCCTGGAATATCAATACGCCGATATGTCGGCAGGAGTTTGTGAAGGGGCCGTGCTGTATGTTCACGTAACGCCGGCACAGGCCGGGCAATACGGATTGCAGCTGAATGAAGAAAAACTGGATCCGGCGCGAAACAATTTTCAAGAGCTGCTGGGAACTCCGGATTTTGTAGCTGAAGACGGCGATGTCTATTTAAGAGGAAGCGCTGCGCTGAAGATTTACCGCAATCCGCAGACAGGAGAGTGGGAGGGTATCGATTTATTTGATGGAAATTCCTCCTGACCTGTTTCACGGTCCGTAAATAAGGTTAATGAAGGAACAGTTGTCTTATCAGGCATTATCCTCATTAATCTAACCATAGGAGCGTGATTTCATGGATTCAATCGGTACACAGGCGTATGCCAAGCTGCTGGAAAATGGTGTTCAGGCGATCGAAGAAGTGAATCGGCTGCGCAGCAGCGGCTATTCCAGAGATGACATTTATGTCATTAGCCACGATCAGGACCGTGAGGGCCGTATCGTTGATGCTGCAGATACTAATGAGGTCAGTCTCAGTGAAGAAGGGTTATTTGGCGCGATTGCCAATCTTTTCCGTTCGCGGGGGGATGCGCTCCGTTTCAAAATTACTTCGCTGGGTTTTAGCAGTGCAGAAGCAGGCTTCTACGAGAAAGAGCTTGATTCAGGCAAGGTTCTCGTCATTGCCAAAAGAAACCCGCAATAAACGCCGGTTTGTTGTATGAGAACCTATAGCCCGATAGCGTAACCTCCAGCTCCACTATAATTAGTGGGGCTGGAGGTTACTTTGTTGAATGCTGATACAATATATTACTCTCCTGGTAGATTGTCGACAATTGGAAAGACGGCGTTCAAATATCGTATGATAGAATTATAGATGTAAGGGATTTGTACGGCTCTAATACTAATCGTGCGAGGTGAAGATGCTTGAGAATTTTAATCGTAGATGACAACCCGACTAACGTAATCATTATCCGTGAAATCCTGAAAAAAGAAGACTATCGAAATTTCATAACAGCATCATCCGCCAAAGAAATGCTGAAACTGCTTGGCATTGGAGGCGAAAAAAAAGGACCGCAGCAGTCGGATATCGATTTAATTCTGCTGGATATGATGATGCCAGAGATGGATGGAATCGAGGCTTGCCGTGTGGTTCAACAATATGAGCATCTAAGGGATATTCCGATTATTATGGTTACCGCTGTGGGGGATTCCAAGAAATTGGCGGAGGCACTGGATGCCGGAGCTGTGGATTATGTTACGAAACCGATTAACAAGGTTGAACTTATGGCGCGTATCCGGCTGGCGCTCCGTCTCAAGCGGGAGAAGGATTGGCATAAAGAGCGGGATCAGCGGATGCAGGATGAATTGAAGCTTGCAGCACTTGTGCAGAATGCTGTACTCAGTTTGCCAATTACGGATGAGGTTTTGGAGGCGCATGCCATCTATCAGCCTTCCGCTGAACTGGCCGGTGATCTGTATGCCTGGTATCCGCTGGGAGACGGCAGGTATGCTGTGATCCTGCTGGATATGATGGGACACGGGATCTCCTCGTCGCTTTTCTGTATGTTTCTGGCCTCTGTGCTTAAGGATACTGTGACTACGTACGTGGAGCCGGAGAAGGTAATTCAAGAGCTGAACCGGCGGTTTAACCAGCTCTATATCGAGAAACAGCTGGTCCAGTATTACTTTACCGCGATTTATCTTGTGATTGATACGCGAATGAAGCGAATTGACTATGTAAATGCCGGACATCCGCCGGCGCTGCTCTTTGAAGGCAACGCCAAGAAACCAGTGCTGCTGGAGAGCAACTGCCATCCGGTCGGGTTGTTCGACCGAATTGATATTCAGCCGCAGAGTTTGAGTTTCGAAGAGGAAGGGCATCTGGTAATGTACACTGACGGTCTGCTGGAAATGGCCCCAGGTGAACAGGAAGAGCAGCTGGACTTTATGATCGGGAATCTGAACGGGGACCACGAATGGCGTGAAGAGGTTATGCAGGAGGCTTTTTTCACAGATGAAGCGGACCAGGAACGTGATGACGACAAATGCCTGGTGTGGATCACGCTGAAGAAAGGAACGGATAAGGAATGAAGATAAAGGCCAAGCTGCTGATCGGCTTCAGCGCGATGCTGGCAATTATGTTGGCACTTACGCTGATTGGATACGATCGGCTTAATTATATGAGCAACCAGCTAGACGGCTTTCAGGACAGATACAGCAAGGGGCGTGCGATTTCCGGACTTCGGGGCGAAGTCAATGATATGGCGCGGATCCTGACCACATCGATGCTGAATGCCGATACGCTGTCTGTGGGTGCCCAGAAAACTGAGATAGACGGCAAAGTTATCAAGGCGGAAGGGTATTTGAAGACCATAGAAGCTTCGATGAGTGCTGCGGAGGAAATGGAGTTTTTGAGCCGGATTAAAAAAGCTAATTCCGCTTACCTGAACTATCAGAATAAAGCGTTGGAGATGCTTACAGCCGGTTATTTTCAGAATGCCAACACCTACCGCAACACAGAGGGACAGGCCATTCAGAACGAGGTGCTGGACAGTCTGAATGCCCTCGCTGATTATAATGCCTATCAGATGACCGAAGAAAATGCCACCGCGCAGAAAGCTTATGAAAGATCCATTCAAATGGTAACGCTGATTATGATTGTGGGGCTGCTGCTTGGACTTGGTGTCGTCCTTTGGGTGATTCCAAGCATTACGCGCGGTCTTAATGTCGTTTCCATGATGATTACGAGCTTCGGAAACGGCAAGATGCGGGCGATCCGCAGGCTCAAGGTAGTCTCTAAGGATGAAATCGGTGATGTAGCCCGAGTATTTCAGGAGATGGCGGAGGACATCGAACAAAAGCAGCAGCTGGAAAAAGCTTATGCGCAGGCTCAGAGCGATCAGGCCTGGCTGAATGCGAATATCGCACAGGTAACAGAACTGCTGCGCGGCGTCAGTTCACTTGATCAGGTGTCACAGACCTTTATCAACGAATTCACTCCTGTGCTGGGAGCCCAATACGGCGCGGTTTACTTGAAGGATAGCAACAATCCTAATCTGCTCACTGCAAGCGGCTATTATGCCGGTGAAGGGGGCGACAAGCCGAAGGAAGGGTTTGAAATCGGCCAAGGGCTTGTCGGACAAAGCGCCTTGGATAAGAAGCCGATCAAACTGACAGAGGCTCCGGACGATTATATTTCCATTTCCTCAGGGTTTGGCGATTCCCATCCTCAACATATATCTATTTATCCGTTGTTGTTTGAGGATGAACTGCTTGGCGTTGTTGAATTTGCCTCCTTTACGCCATTCACCGCGCTGCAGAATGAATTGCTGCATCAACTGACGAATAATCTCGGTGTCATCCTGAACAATATCAGCCGCAGACTCGTGGTGGAGGAGCTGCTGCGCGAATCACAGGCGCTCACGGAAGAACTGCAGTGCCAGTCGGAGGAGCTCCAGACCCAGCAGGAAGAACTTCGCCGCTCCAACGAGAATCTGGAGGAGCAGACCGATGCGCTTAAACGTTCGGAGGAGCTGCTGCAGCGGCAGCAGGGAGAGCTGGAGCACTACAATAGTGAACTGGTATCCAAAACCCGCGCGCTGGAGGATCAGGTCCAGGAGGTTGAAGAGAAAAAGGATGAGATTGAGCACGCCCGTGTCCAGTTGGAGAAGCAGGCGATGCAGCTTGCTGTAACGAGCAAATACAAATCGGAGTTCCTGGCCAACATGTCCCATGAGCTGCGGACTCCGCTGAACAGTCTGCTTATCCTTTCACAGCTGCTTACCGAGAATAAAGAGGGTAACCTGTCGGAAAAGCAGGTTGAATTCGCGCACACGATCTATATGTCCGGTGCGGATCTCCTGAAGATGATTGATGAAATTCTTGATCTTTCCAAGGTTGATGCAGGTAAGATGGAGCTGAATTATGAAGAAGTTCCGCTGACGGAGCTCAAAACCTTTGTGAAACAGAATTTTGCTCCTCAAGCCCTTAAGAAAGGGCTGTCTCTGCGTCTTTCCTTTAATGAGCCGCTGCCGGACAGTTTATTTACAGACAGTCATCGCCTGAAGCAAATTCTGCGCAATCTGTTGTCTAATGCCTTTAAATTTACCAGCGAGGGTTATGTAGGATTTGAGGTAAGCCATGCAGTGCCTGCTCAATTACCGTCCTTCCTTCCGCCGGAGTATGAGTATATTTCCATAGCTGTGAAAGACAGCGGTATCGGGATTCCTGCAGACAAGACCGATATCGTATTTGAGGCGTTCCAGCAAGTGGATGGGACGACCAGCCGCAAATATGGCGGCACCGGTCTTGGCTTGTCGATCAGCCGCGAATTAGCACGGTTGATGGGCGGTGCCATCGGGCTGGAGTCGCGTGAGGGACAAGGTAGCACGTTTACGCTGTATCTGCCGGTCCAAGGGAATTACCGCCTGCTTCCAGGGGCAGTTGAGGCGGCCGCGGCCCAAGAGGCGGCGACACTGGCGGAATACGTGGAAGAACTACAACCTGCTAAATCCGGAGATGTCATACCTGCCCCGCTTAATCCAGTGATAGTGGAGGATGACCGTGAGAATTTGACGGCAAACGATAAGGTTCTGCTTATTGTCGAGGATGATGAGAGCTTTGCCAAAATATTGCTCGATATGGCCCGCGGACGCGGTTTCAAGGGATTGGTGGCGCTGCAGGGGGATATCGGGCTGCAAATGGCCAAATCCCACCTGCCGGATGCGATTATTCTGGACATCCAGCTGCCGGTTATGGACGGCTGGGCGATACTCAGAGAGCTTAAGGGCGCATCACAAACGCGGCATATTCCTGTTCATGTCATCTCTGTAAATGATGAGATGAAGCAGGGCCTAATGATGGGCGCGATGGCTTACTTGAGAAAACCTTCGACCCGGCAGGCACTGGAGCGGGCATTCTCACAAATCGAGAGCTACACAGCCAGTACCCTGAAGCATCTGCTGATTGTCGAGGATGATGAAATTCAGCGCCGTTCCATTATGGAGCTTATCGGCCATGATGATGTCGCCATTACGGCGGTTTCAACCGGACAAGAAGCGCTCGGTGAACTGCGTAAGCAGAAATACGACTGCATGGTTCTCGACCTGATGCTTGACGATATGAATGGCTTCGAACTGCTTGATCAGATCCGCGATGATGAGGAACTGAATGATCTGCCGATCATTATATACACAGGCAAGGATCTGGACAGCAAGGAAGAGACGCAGCTGCGGAAATATGCCGAATCGATCATTATCAAGGATGTGCGCTCACCGGAGAGACTGCTGGATGAGACGACCTTGTTCCTCCACCGGGTGGAAGCCAATCTTCCGGAGGATAAGCGTAAAATTCTGCAAAAGCTGCACAATAAAGAAGAGCTGTTTGAGGGAAAGAAGATTTTACTCGTGGATGATGATATCCGCAACGTATTTGCGCTCTCCAGTGTGCTGGAAGAATACCACATGGAAGTGAAGTTCGCAGAGAATGGCCGGGAAGCACTCGATATGCTGGTCGAACAGGAAGATTTTGATCTCGTCCTCATGGATATGATGATGCCGGAAATGGACGGATATGAGGCGATGCGCCGGATTCGCCAGATGCCGCAGTATCATAAATTGCCAATAATCGCGCTTACGGCCAAGGCGATGAAGGAAGACCGGGCCAAGTGTATTGAAGCGGGAGCTTCGGATTATATGAAGAAACCGATCGGTACCGATCAGCTACTTTCTTTAATGCGCGTTTGGTTGTATTCGTAAGCGTGAATTTGGGGTAATAGCATTACAGCACCAACAAACAACAGACCGGAAATACGGCAAATGCAAGGGAGCCTTGATAACATGACAGCTATGGAACGGGGATATGATGAGGAGCTCACCCAATCGGGAAGCAAGCAGGAGCTGGAGCAGATTGAAATTGAGCTGCTTCTGAGCGGCGTGCATCGCTTGTACGGATATGATTTCAGAAATTACGCCATGCCTTCTTTGAAACGGCGTATCTGGCATCACGTCCATGCCGAGAATGTGCCGAGCATATCTGCGCTGCAGGAGAAGGTGCTGCATGACCGCGCTTGCTTTGAACGGTTCGTCTACAGCCTTTCCATCCCCGTGACGGAAATGTTTCGCGATCCAGGCCTCTTTTTAACTTTCCGCCAAAAGGTGATCCCGTTGCTGAGAACTTATCCTTATATCAGGATCTGGCATGCAGGCTGCTCCACTGGTGAAGAGGTATACTCCATGGCGATTCTGCTGCATGAAGAAGGGCTCTACGACAAGGCGCGCATCTATGCCACTGATATGAACGAACGCTCGCTGCAGCAGGCTAAGGAAGGCGTATATGAGATCGGTAAGATGAAGCAGTATACCAAGAATTATATGGAGGCGGGCGGGACCCGCGCATTCTCTGAATATTATACAGCGAAATACAATTCAGTCATTCTACAGCCGTACTTGCGTAAAAATATTATCTTTGCAGAGCATAATCTGGCAACAGACACCTCATTCAACGAATTTAATGTCATCTTTTGCCGGAATGTCATGATCTATTTCAATGATGAACTTCGCGACCATGTGCACGGCTTGTTCTATGAGAGCCTCAGCCGGTTCGGAGTACTGGTGCTCGGTTCCAAAGAATCTATCCACTTCACCAGGTATAGCGACAGCTATGAGCCACTGGATAGAGTAGAAAAAATCTATCGTAAGAACAAATAGCGGGATAGGAGGGGCCTATGGGGGTTCAAGAACCAATTCATATATTGCTGGTTGACGACCGTCCTGAAAATCTGCTGGCGCTTGAAGCTGTGCTTGAGAGTCAACACTATAAGCTTGTCAAAGCCAATTCCGGTGAAGAAGCGCTGAGATGTCTGTTAAGATATGAGTTTGCGGTGATTGTGCTGGACGTACAAATGCCGGGTATGGATGGTATTGAAACCGCCAAATTAATCAAAGCCAGAGAAAAGACGAAGGATATTCCAATTATTTTTATCTCTGCCAACAGCAAAGAGGCGGAGCATCTGTTTGCGGGATATTCTGCCGGGGCTATTGATTATATGGTCAAACCCTTCATTCCGCAGATCTTGAAGTCCAAGATTGAGGGCTTCGTTAACATGCACTTAACTAACAAGAAACATCAGATGCAGTCTATGCTGCTGCAGCAAAAGACGCAGGAGCTGGAGAAAATCAACGGAGAGCTGGTTAAGGCTAAGGAAGCGGCGGAGATTGCCGCTAATGCCAAAACCGAGTTCCTGGCTATGATGAGCCATGAGATTCGCACGCCGATGAACGGTGTGGTGGGTATGATTGACCTGCTGATGGAAACTGAGCTGGCTCCGGAGCAGAAGGAGTATACAGAGATTATCCGCAAAAGCGCTGATACCCTGATTACGGTCATTAACGATATTCTTGATTTCACGAAGATGGAATCCGGCAAGATGGAAATGGAAGAGCAGTTATTTGAGCTACAGACCACCGTTCAGGAGGTATTTAGCTTGTTTTCTGCCGAAGCAGGAAAGAAAAACCTGGAGTTGGCCTATTTCATTGATCAGAATCTTCCAAAGCTGATCTACGGAGATATGGCCCGTTTGCGTCAGGTCCTAATCAATTTAGTAGCCAATGCAGTGAAGTTTACCAATCAAGGCGGAGTTTACCTTGTTGCATCCAGCGTGCCAACAGCTGATAATAAACTGGTAGTTGAATTTACCGTGAAGGATACGGGCATCGGGATTTCTCCGGAAAAATGTGACCGTCTGTTCAAGCCTTTTTCCCAGCTTGATTCTTCTATGACACGCAAATACGGTGGAACCGGTCTCGGGCTGGCAATCTGCAAATCCCTTGTCGGGATGATGGGCGGCGACATACGCGTAGAATCGATGGAGGAGAAAGGGGCGACCTTTGTATTCACCATTCAGGCAGCGTTGCCTGAGGATGAGCTGGCAAGGGGATTTCAAGAGGTGGAGCCATATGAAGACGTGGATAACCAGAGATGGCGGAGAAAAGTCCTGGTTGTAGACGACCACCCGATCAATCAGCGGCTTATGGTCAGCATGCTGGATAAGCTGGGTTATGACGCCGACATCGCCGAGGACGGCAGCCAGGCGGTGGAGCTGGCAATGAAATATGCTTATGATTTTATTTTTATGGATCTGCAGATGCCGGTTATGGACGGTCTGACGGCGACCTCCAAAATCCGGATCAGCCATGGGCCATCCTCCGAGAATGCAGTCATCATCGCGATGACGGCCAACGTCATGGAGGGTATCCAGAACCGTTGTATGGCTTCAGGCATGGATGGTTATATCAGCAAGCCGCTGAAGCTCAGCAGCATTAAACAAATTATTGCCCGTTATTCAAGACAGGATAGTCACATCAATGGAAGAAATAGAACCCTTTTCAAAACATGAACCAGTATTTGCCAATGATGCAGAATTAGTTATTTTGTTTCAAACCTAGGTCTTTAGGGTTATTGGTAAAGAAAACATTTAATCAGGAGAGTTGTCTATGAATACACATAAAAGCGAAAAGTTCCATGCAAAAACCGAAACTGAAGGCAGCGTTTGTACGGTTTCCCTGATTGGAGAACTAGATTTGTCTGTTGCTCCCGATTTCCGTTTGGTCATGGAGCCGCTTGTGGGAGATACGGGGCTTGACCTCGTTATTAATCTGAAAGACTTGAGATATATTGACAGCACCGGTATTGGAATCCTGCTCTCGATCCTCAAAGCAAGACACGGGATGGACGTTAAGTTTACCGTTGAAGAAGTTCCGCCGCAAATCCAGAAGCTGTTTGATATGACCGGTATTTCTAAGTTTTTTGCCCCCCAAGAGAATTCCCACTAGGAAAGGATCGAACTAAGGATGAGTGATGACGTGCAAAAAGTAGTTCTTCAGTTACCTGCGAGTGCAGAATATGTCGATATCGTTAGACTGAATTTATATGGTATTGCCTCAAAAATGGGTTTTACCTATGAAGATATTGAGGATATGAAGGTAGCGGTTTCGGAAGCCTGTAATAACTCTGTTTTATATGCGTACGGCCAAGAAGATGGTTTGGTCGATGTAATCTTTGAAGTAGGAACAAGTGCCTTGTCCATCACCGTCAAAGATGAAGGGGAGAGCTTTGACGGATTGGATTCGCCCGACGGACGCATTACGCTGCATGATAAAGAGCTGAGTGACGTTCAGGTTGGCGGACTGGGATTTTATTTAATGCAAGCGCTCATGGATGACGTAAGCGTCGTGAGTGAAGCAGGGAGAGGGACAGTCGTTACCCTGACTAAGCGGCTTAATTTCAGCGAGGAGAAAGTATGAGTGATAAAGTGACTCCCCCAGAGTCCATGAACGAAGCAGTAAGTTTGATCTGGGAATATCAGCAGACCAAGGATAATGAAATTGCCACCGTGCTGATCAAGAAATATGAGCCGATGGTGAAGATGGCTGCCGGGAAAATTGCCCGCAACCGTCCGGATCTTTATGAAGATCTGTATCAGGTTGGGCAGATGGCGCTTATCCGGCTGCTGCAGCAATACGATATCAGCTTGGGCATTCCGTTTGAGCCGTATGCGATGAAGAGCATGATCGGGCATATGAAAAATTTCCTGCGGGATAAATCCTGGTACATACAGGTCCCAAGACGGATTAAAGAGAAAGGCGCCCTTGTGCAGCAGGCCATTGATGAACTTACCATCAGGCTGGAACGTTCTCCTGCTGTGGAAGAGATCGCCCATTATCTTGATCTTACTGTGGAAGAAACTGTGGAAGTACTGGCCGGCAGGGAATGTTATCATTACGTATCGCTGGATTCGCCCCTCTCGCAAGAGGAGACGGGCGCTACGCTCGGTGAGCTGATCAGCTCCGAAGCCAACGATTACGAGACTGTGGAGAAACGTATGGATCTCCAGCAGGCGCTGGGCCAGCTTAAGGAGCAAGAGCAGCAGGTGCTGCTGCTGGCGTTCCAGGATGGCCAGTCGCAGCGTGCCATCGCGCAGAAGCTCGGCGTATCACAAATGAGCGTCTCACGGATCCAGAAGCGGGCCACCGAGAAGCTGAAACAGATCATGGCGAACTCCACCTATTGATTCTTATCGCTAGTCCCCAAGATTAGGGCATGCCTTATCCCCGCCGGGGAAGGGTATGTCTTTTTTAAAATATAGAATTTATATCTTCACGCTATAAATTATCCTTCTATTTCTCGCAGAAACGGATACCGTCCTTTTGAGGACGGCGAAGCCGTCTCTGCTTGTTTGTATTCAGCCTGAAGCGGACATACACATCCACCCCGCTAAGCAGTCTGCTGAACAAACTGCTTAGCGGGGTGGATAACGATGTTATCAGCTATTGGCATCAACTGTTGGCATCAATATACTTTTTGATTTCTCCAAGATATTCACCGATAACGGGTACATCAAGAAACAGGCTGAGAATGTAACCCAGTAAGCCGAGGATTACGAATGTACCGAGTGAAAGCCCGAGACCCCGGGATATCCCGGCCATAAGATTCGTAATAATCCGCTTTTTGGGATCCGTATAATTCTCAAGGATATCCTTGAATTCGGATTTTTCCAGTGAATCGGCAATTTTGTCGAGCCTTGCGTTCAGCCGTTTGACTTCATGCCGCAATTCAAAGGGATGCTCTTCGACTTCGTAGGTTTTGGTCTTGCTGCCTGCATCTCCCATAAGGCGTCCCTGCTTTCTTTAGCCGTATAAGGGCTTTGATAAAAATGCAGCTTCTTTCGAAGAAGAAGCTGCATTCCTCATAACAACAGCCAGCTGCGGTGAGCTGGCTGTTCTCAAATTTAGATCAAGCCTTGAATCACCGTAGTTTAGTAAGAAGACTTGTAAGACGCTTTTACTTCCTCTTTGGCATCCTTGGCTTCCTCAGCTACCTCTTTAGAGGATGCTTTGGCCTCATCGGCTACATGCTTAGCTTCCTCAGCTACCTCTTTAGACGCATCTTTTACGTCAGAAGCAACATTTTCGGAGACTTCACTGATGGAATCGCCCAGTTTTTTGCCTGTTTCCGCCAAGGTGGCAGCAATTTGCTGTTTGCTGTCGCTTACGGTAGTGAAGATGTCGGAGGCTTTGGCCGATACAGTGCTTGCGAGATCGGTCGCTTTTTCCCCAACCGTAGTCGCAATTGTTTTGGTCTTGTCCGTTACGACACCTGCAACCTCTTTGGTTTTGTCTGTAGCCAGCGTAAGCTTATCAGACAAGTCACTGCGCATTTCACGGCCGGGCTTAGGGGCGAACAACAGCGCAGCGGCAGCGCCGAGCAAACCACCAATAAAGATTCCTTTGAAAAAAGTGCTTCCGCTTTCTACCGGATGTTCCGTTTCTGCTTTATTCATGACTAATCACTCCTCATTAGATTATGGTATTCCGAAATTAGGCGGCTGCCGTCATTCGAATTCAGGATAGCCTGAAGTATCTTACTTCGTATATAAACGTTGGCGTATAGGCTGAAACAGCAGACAAGCATGGAGAAGAATGGGAGAGACTAGAGCAGGATACGTGAACAAAGGAAGATTTTCCTATTAAAAACAACGAAATATGGAGCTTTACAAATATCCTCATGCGGAAATACGAAAGCTCACACTTGATAGTAATAATCATTAATGATTGACCGGGAAAGGAACAGGGTAAGAAATACTTAATTAAAGCGCCTATAACAATTTAAATCGAAGAGCGGTTTCGACCCGTTAAGCACGGAGAAGGTTCCAACATCTTTGGAGGTGCATGGTTATGATAAAAGTAGTTACGTCAGCAGAAAGACATACTTCGAATAGAGAATGGATTCACAGTGAGTTCAGTTTTTCCTTTGCCGATTATGATGATCCCAGCAATGCGCACTTTGGTGCGCTGCTCGCACACAATGACAATGAGCTGAAACCGGGACAAGGGATGCATGAGCATCCGCATCATGATCTGGAGATTATCACCTATGTCGTTTCCGGGGTACTGAAGCATCAGGATGACCTCGGCAATCACGCGGATATTCAGGCAGGCACGGTTCAGGTCATGAGTGCGGGAACCGGGGTTAATCATTCGGAGACCAATCCTTCGGAGAGCGACAATGTGCGGTTTCTGCAAATCTGGCTGCTTCCTAGCACACCGGGGCTTGCGCCGAAATGGGATGCAAAGTTTTTCCCGCGTGAGTTCAAGAGCAACACGCTGCTGCCGGTCGTTTCGGGGAGTGGTGAGGAAGGCACATTGAAGGTGGGCGAGGATGCAACTGTCTATCTATCGGTGCTGGACACGAACAGGGAGCTTCATTATGCACAAAAAGAAGACAGGCGGACGCACATCTTCCTTATTTCCGGGGATGTTGAGATCTCTTGCTCAGATGGCACTTTTCAGCTGAAAGCAGGCGATGCCGCACATATCCGCAAGGGTTGTGACTTGACGATCAAAAGCATTGGCAGTGAGGGCGAAGCGGAACTTATACTGATTGATTTGCCGTAAGCGTTAAATCTTGCCCGTTGCATTGTACTTGTAAGCATAATAAATCCTAAAGGAGCTCCTTGCCTGACGGCCATCCGCGCGGATGGAATCGTAGGCAAGGAGCTCCTGTGCATGACAGGTTATTTGAAGAATATAAGAATTTATATGCTTCGCGCTATAAATTATCCTTCTATTTCTCGCTGNCGCGCGGATGGAATCGTAGGCAAGGAGCTCCTGTGCATGACAGGTTATTTGAAGAATATAAGAATTTATATGCTTCGCGCTATAAATTATCCTTCTATTTCTCGCTGAAACGGATACCGCCCTTTTGAGGACGGCGAAGCCGTTTCCACTTGTTTCTATTTCTTACGCAAACGTCCAAGCTCGGAGACAAGCGCCTCCACCTGCGAGATGCTGAGCCGGTCGCTGCTCATGGCAACTTCATAAATATCAAGAATATCCTCATAGTTGTTCACTGAGAAAGCAGAAGCCTGCATGGCTGCGGCGCTGGCCATCTTCAGCTTGCTCTTGATGCCCTCGATCATATATTCCACATTTTCCTGGCTGGGCTGCGATAAATCCATGGGGTTAAACAGTCCTCTCTGTGTTTGGATTCAAATATTCTATCATGATTGGGGAAGGAAACACCATTTTTTTGTTGGCTTCATCTAAATTATGTTAAATTAAAAGAAATAAACGAAGGTTTCTATATAAGATGAACTAAAGAACTACCTAGAGGCAAAAGCAGCGGAGGGGAAGTTTGGAACTGTAGGAGCGATAGCGACCGCCTGAAAGCTTTCCGTAGGAAAGCTCTCTTCGAAAGCATAAGCAGTCTACGGATTTCAACCGCAAATAGCGGTATAAATCAAGAAATCTGTGGACAACAGCGGCCGGAAGTCCAAACATTCACCGCAGTTGCATTCTATGCCGGCTCGGTAAATCTAAAGTTCAACTTATATAGACAGGAGGGAGTCAGGAATTGGCGATCAGGGAGCAGGAGAGCAGAAAACGGGTTAAAAAAGATGCGGCCGGGCTGATTACCTTCTTCCAAAGCATTGCGGATCATCACTCGGCAGAGCAGGTCACATTCTTGTGCATCGGTACCGACCGCTCCACAGGGGATGCCCTTGGACCGCTGACCGGAAGCAGACTGGTGGAGCATGGCTTCCCGAATGTTGTAGGCACGCTTCCATCGCCTTGCGATGCGGATACTCTCGTCAACCGGATATCGGGGATTCCCGCGGGGCAGATAATTATTGCCATTGATGCTTGTCTTGGACCGCCGGCGGCACTGGGCTGTTATTTTGCAGCCAGTGAGCCGCTGCGGCCAGCGCAGTCGGTCGGTGTGAGTCTGCCGGCAGTCGGGCATTATAGTCTTGCGGCAATTGTCGATATTAACGGGCCCCGCCCTTACCGGACCCTGCAGACGACGCCGCTGCACAGGGTAATGGTTATGGCTGGAGAGATTGCCGCAGCTGCGGCAGAAGGCTTTGGGTTGAAATAGAGGAGACAAGTTTCAAGACGGGCGGTTCTGCTTAAATAATTAAGACAAGCAAATGGCATTCCATTTAATTGCAGACTCATCCGCATACCTTGTATAGCTACTACATAGAAAGAAGGAATCAGCCCATGGAAAATGTTCGATGCGATGGAACCAATATTTGTTACAGTGATCAAGGCGAAGGCGACGTTATCGTACTGCTGCACGGCTTTTGCGGAAGCTCCGGATATTGGGAGCAGGTCATCCCTTATCTGAGTAGAAGCTACCGGGTGATCGCACCGGATTTGCGAGGCCACGGAGTTTCGGATGCTCCGCTCGGAGCGTACAGCATCGATCAGATGGCCGATGATGTTCTTTCCCTGCTGAATGCGCTGGAAATCCCTGAATGTTACTTGCTGGGTCATTCGCTTGGCGGCTACATAACGCTGTCCTTCGCCCAGCGGCATGCCTCACGTTTGAAGGGATTCGGACTGATTCACTCCACGGGTTATCCTGACAGTGAAGAAGCCAAGGAGAAACGCCTGAAAAGTGTCAGTACGATCCAGAACGATGGAATTACTACGTTTGTGGACGCACTGGTGCCTGGACTCTTCGCTCCTGCTGCAGCACCGCAGCTGTTGCAGCGGGCGAAGGAAATCGGCTATAGAACACCTCCGCAAGGCGCGGCCGGTGCCGCACTGGCCATGCGCGAGCGACCTGACCGCCGTGATGTCATTTCGGCTACCGCACTGCCGGTGTTGCTCGTTGCCGGCTCGGAAGACGGTCTGATTCCTGCCGGGCGGACCTTCACGTCCGATAAGCCGAATGTAACCAAGGCAACGATTTCCGGAGCAGGCCACATGAGTATGTATGAAGCGCCGGAACGTTTATCAGAAATTATTAAAGACTTCGTGCTTGCGCAAGTTAAGAAATAACCGATACTTGAGATCATAAATAACGGTGAAGAAAACACTTCACTTACATAAAAAGGCAGCACCCGTCTATTGACGCGGTGCTGCCTTTTTATAAAATTCTCTTTACGCTGGAAATGTTTAATTGAACTTACGGATAGCAGGAACACATAGAACAAGAGCGATACAGGCCATGCCAAGCCCGGAGAAAATGGCAATCGTAGCTACACCGCCTATAAGATCGGCGAGCCAGCCTACAAGGATGTAGCCTACGGGCAGCAAGGCGAAGGAGCCGAATAGATCAAGACTGGCTACACGTCCGAAGGCTTCTTGCGGAACGAGCTCCTGCAGGCTGATCTCCCAGATGAGGATAAAGACCATGAGGCCGAATCCCTCCAGGGCGAACAAGGCAATAGCTGCCGCAGGGCTAGTAACAAACGGCAGGATAAGCAACGCGAGGCCGCCTAGAAATGCTCCTCCATAGGCGATAATGCCGCGGTGGTTCCATCTCTGCTTCATGCCGATGATCAGTCCGCCCAGAATGGCTCCGACACCGGAGAATGTACCGGCAAGCCCGTATACATATGGCTCCCAGCCATGATGAACTTTGAAAAGCCATGGCACAAGGATGCTGGTGACGCCGGCGTAACAAATATTGATGAAGCAGAAGGCGAGGATGGTGATCCATAACCAGGGATTGCTGCGCAATACAGCAATGCCTTCTTTGAAATCCTCTTTCCAGTCGTTATGAGGAGAGGCTGCCGCAGCTGCGGCGGTTTCAAGTGCCTGAGGTGACGAGGCTGCGGACACTGCAGCCTGTGTTCCGGGCATCAGCGCTTTGCGCAAATAGATGAGACAGATCAGGGAGAACAGGTAAGTAAAAGCATCGAGCCCAAAACCAACCCCAGCCGAGAGATAAGTGATAAGCAGTCCTCCGAGTGAAGGGCCGATTAAACGAACCATCTGTATAGTCATTTGCGACAGTGAGTTGGCGGCAACCCGGATATCCGGAGTGAACACCGAGGCCTGGACGGCAGCGTAGGCGGGACGGAACAGACCGTCAAACAGACCATAAGCACCTACAAATATACAGAGCAGCGGAACAGTCAATAGACCGGTCAAAGCCAGCAGGGCTGTTATGATCATGACGCCAAAACGGGCGATATCGGCAATCATCATAATCCTGACCCGGTCATAGCGGTCTACAATATGCCCGGAAATCGGCAGCATAATCACATTGGGCAGCATATAAATCGCCATTACGAAACCCATGGTTGTTGTTGATCCAGTAAGGGAGTAGACCATAACCGGGAGAATGACCATGGTCACCGAGCTGCCCAGGACGGAAATCAAATTTCCCAGCCATAAAAAGGGGAAAGTCCGTGATTTGGCAAAGGGTTCGGCAAATCGGCGCAGCGGATTGTTTTTGGTATGTTCGGGTGCAGCAGCAGGGATCATCTAGGGACCATCCTCCGGTTCTATAAGGGAATTTGTATGCAGGTGGCCGATAATGACATCGATACCGTATTCCTCTCCATGGGTGACTTTCGATTCCCAGCTGGAAATGAACTTCATCATCTCTTGCTGGAAAGCCTTCAGCTCACTGGGTGACAAGGATAGTCTTGTAACGAAATGCTCCACTGTATCCTCTTTGCGGAATTGGAAGCCGCTGAAGTTCTCGGAGCGGAAGAAGGTAGCTTTGGAGCGGTAAAATTTCTGGATAATGCCTCCGGCTGTTTCCGTACGGACAAGCTCCAGCAGTCCGCCATCGAATAGCTTGATGATATGATAGTGGATATTGCCGGGTGTCTTGTGCAGCTTCTCGGCAACCTGCTTGGAGGTTAGCGGTTCATCTGCCAGCGCATGCATAATCTTGATTCGCAGCGCACTTTCCAGCAGCTTGTTCTGCTCTGGTGTAACCTGCAGAGGTGGGATAGAGTCTGCTTCCTGCTGCTGTTGTTGCTGATCTTTGTCCCGGTCTTGACGAACCGGCAGTTGTTCCAGGCAGTTCTCCGTTTCCGGCTGACTATGCCCGGGATTGTCTTCATTCATGTCTATTCCTCCTACCCGTGCAATCTCAATTTCTCTGCAATTCATTCAATGCTCTTCATTCTGTATTTCAGATTGATCTGAAATCCAGATCAATAAGACCAGTGAGGTTATTATAGGGTAGGCTTTGTTTTTTTGTCAAGGAATTCCAAGGGCATGGTACGGAGTGGTGGCACGGAGCGGTGGAATGGTTTAAGATTGTTTTAAAATAACTGTTCATCATTGGTTTAGTTTGCTGAGGAATCGTGGCAGGATAGTATTGGAGAGGGGTGTGCAGGATGTTCCGAAGAGATTATATCGTCCGGATGATCGAGGATATGTCGGCAATGGTTGCCAAGGTGCTCACATTGAAGCAGGAGAAGAAGACCACAGAGGCATTATGGGAAGTGGATGAGCTGCTGAACCGGCATTTTCGCCTGAACTCCCGCCTTTTAAACTCATTGTCCGTAGAGGATATTATAGATATGTTTCGCCTGGGCGGCGTAATTGAGTCCGACAAGCTTCAAGGCGTGGCGCGGTTATTAAAAGAAGAAGGCGGCATCTACAGTGCCGGCGGTAATAAGGATGCTGCATTGTTCAGGTTTATACGGTCGCTGCATCTGTTTTTGTACGCCGATCAATACGGTGCTGATCGGGAGCTGCTGCAGATGACGAAGGAAATAGATGAACTTTTACAGGAAACCGAAGGTTATCTTCTTCCGGTGAAGACAGAACGCCTGCTCCTGCCCTATATGGAATCAATCGAACGCTACGGCAAGGCTGAGGACAGTCTGTACAGATTGTGGGAACAGGGAATAGATGTTGCAGCTGAGGGAAAGGAGCTGTACAGCCGGCTGCTGCTGCTGCCGCCTGAAGCTTTGGAACTTGGTGATCTTCCACTGGCAGAGGTTAGGCAAGGGCAGGAGGAGTGGAATAAACTTACCGCTGAAGCGGCAAAGGAGATGAAACCTTCTTGAATACCCCTCTATTTATTGTAGACGCTTTTGCGGACAAGGCGTTCACGGGAAACCCTGCAGCCGTCTGCCTGCTGGAAAATCCCGCAGATGAGGCCTTCATGGCCAAAACGGCTGCGGAAATGAATCTGTCCGAAACGGCGTTTCTGTGGCCGGAGCAGGATGGCTACCGTTTGCGCTGGTTTACGCCTGCGGTGGAGGTGAATCTGTGCGGTCATGCCACTTTGGCCAGTGCGCATGTCCTGTGGGAAACCGGGCGGCTGGGTTCTCACGAAGAAGCGAGATTTCACACACGCAGCGGGTTGCTGCGGGCAACGAAATCAGAAGAGATGATTTCACTGTATTTTCCTCCATATGAAATTACAGCTTCACCTCCGATAGCCGGGCTGGCGGCAGCGCTGGGTCTTGAGGAGGCACATGTGCTGGAAACCGTGCGGTATGCCGACAACGTGCTGGTGCGTCTGGATCATGAGACAAGGGTGCGGGGGCTCTGCCCGGATTTTGTCCAGGTGGCCAAGCTCCAGCCAAGGGCTGTCGCGGTTACCGCAGAATGTGCTGCGGATGGTATTGATTTTGTATCGCGTTTTTTTGCCCCGGGCATTGGTGTCAATGAAGATCCCGTTACCGGCTCGCTGCATACCGCCCTGGCTCCCTATTGGGCCGGCCGGTTAAACCGCACACAATTGACTGCATATCAGGCTTCAGTGCGTGGCGGGATGCTGCAGCTTGAAGTGAGTCAGGATCTCGTGACTTTATCGGGCCGGGCCGTGACCATGGTTAGCGGACAGTTTCATGTACCTCCGGGAGCAGTTGGCGAGCTACTATGATATCGTATAGCAGGACATGCTATAATGTAGTGATATTCAGGAGAGCCTGCTCTCCATTTTGATTGCGAAAGTGAGATGTACCCTGTGGAATCTTTGAAAACTCTGATTGATCAAGTGATAAATGGCCGTACCCTGATTACGGCAACCTTAAGCCAACTGCGCAGCAAAGGCGAAGTTGCATACAGCAAGGTGCAGATTAAACCTGTTGAGCTAAAAGGCAAGCTGCATTATCAGTTTGCTTATACCATCGGCCCCAAAGTGGAACACCGCAATATTCCGGCAGACGCTGCTGCGGAAGAAATGATGTCACTCTTGAGAGCTACCTTCCGGCAAGCGCTGATCTGCACTGTGGAAGCTGATTACCAGGTGCTGATCAGTAAAAAATACAAGGTTTCTATTCTTACCAAATCGGCCAGCAAGCAGGAGGCGCCAGACTTGGCCCACAACCGCCGCAAACGTTATGTGCTGGACGAGGGAGAGCCAGTCCCGTTCCTGGTGGAGCTTGGAATTATGAACAGCGAAGGCAAGGTACTGGCCAAAAAATACGACAAGTTCCGCCAGATCAACCGCTTCCTGGAGATGGTTGAGGATGTGCTGGGTGATCTACCAACCGGCCGGCCGCTGACGATTGTTGATTTTGGCTGCGGCAAATCCTATTTGACGTTTGCGCTGTATCATTATTTGGCTGTCCGCGAGCGGCGGGAGCTGAATATTGTCGGACTTGACCTGAAAGCCGATGTCATCGAACATTGCGGAGCGCTGGCGTCGAGGCTGGGTTACGATAAACTGCGTTTCCTGGTCGGTGATATAGCCGATTACAACGAGCTGGACCAAGTGGACATGGTTGTGACACTGCATGCCTGCGATACGGCAACGGATGCTGCACTGGAAAAAGCGGTGCGCTGGGGCGCATCGGTTATTCTCTCGGTGCCTTGCTGCCAGCATGAGCTATTTGGGCAGGTGGAGAACGAGGTGCTCAGCCCGCTGCTCTCGCACGGAATTCTCAAGGAACGTTTCTCTGCACTCGCCACTGATGCCATCCGGGCGAAGCTGCTTGATTTGATGGGTTACCGCAGCCAGCTGCTGGAATTCATCGACATGGAGCATACGCCGAAGAACATTCTGATCCGGGCCGTCAAAAGCACAAGCGGCGACAATGCCGTCAAATGGCGCGAATACAGCGCATTCCGTGATTTCTTGGGTGCTAAGCCGTACCTTGAACGCGTCTGCGCCGACCTGCTGCCTGCGGAAGCTCTTACGCAGGGATAAACCGGGCATTACGAGCTGTATTCAGCTGAAGCCTGCCAATAGGCAAAGTGGAAGAATGTGAGCTGCTGACCGAAAGGCATATGTCCGAAATCAATACACTGCGGTGATACCAAATGGTATCACCGTAATGCTTTCATTGCAGAATCTGCAATAGAATGAGCTGGAATTGCCCCGAAATGGCCATCTGTTGCACTTTCCGAGATTCTGCTCTTTTGACTGCAGAAACTGCAATAGAATCTGATTTCGTTCCCCCGATTACAAATACTAATGTACGAAATACAATCACCAAGGAATTTGGAGGATTTTTGCTGAACATTCATCGCATATGTTCTGAATGTCATTAACGGCATTAACATCATCACGGGATTAACGCCATTAACGTCATAACGTGATTAATGATATAAATGCGATAAATAAGCAGGACGGTGAGTCTCCATCTGGAGTCAGCCGTCCTGTTTTGTGTTTTCCTTTTGGTTCAGGACAAATCTGGAAAGACTAAAGAGAACTTGAATTCTACGGAGGAAGTTGAAATGCATAGTGGCATGGCTGAGCGGCGTTTGGTGGCGGTAATGGTATTTGTTGGTACGGGTTTGGTGCTGGCTGCTGTTACGGCAGGTGTGTTGCTGCGCGGGTTATTCTTTGCCGGAGAAATGTATCCGTTTCTGACGGTATGGTATCTCATGTGTGCTGTATTCCCCGGGTTATGGCTGGTTGCAGCGGGTCTGCGCGGGTCTTCAGCCAGCCTGCTTAGCATTTACGGGAATCGCAGAGCCAATAGAAGTGCAGCAGCGCTGTTGTTGATCTGTCCGCTTGCCATCCTTGCGCTCTACGGTATTCACTGGCACCGCGGACCTTTATCAGCCCAGGGGAATCTGAATGAGCTGCTGCGCTGGGGCCTTTACGCCAGCTTTGCTTTTTGCGCTTATTATTGTGCAGGCCATCGTTGGGGAGCCCGTTTTCTTAACGCAGTGTGGAGCTTGCTGGGCATGCTTATTAGTATAAGTGCCTTGTTAGCCGTCTGTGGAGGGCTGAATCTTCCTTTTGCGATAGCTTACAGCACATCACCGGAGGTCAGTGCTACAGGTGCCCGACTGGGGGGATTGCTAGAGTATCCTAATGCTTTCGGTGCAGTAATGGCTGTTTTTTTGCTGGAGCGTCTGTTTGCGCTCGCTGTCTGCCGGGATGCAGCGGAAACGGACAAGAAGCGCGGGAAAGTGCAAGAGCGGGGTGACGGCACTGCCGTAAGGGGAGCGCCAGTGCTCCCTAAGGAAGCCTATGCGGGCTTGGGAAATACGCAAGGGGAGCGGGAGCAGTGGCGTGAAACTGAGGATGGGAAAATCAGATCCGGTCACGACAGGGCTTACGGAGAAGTGGAGCGGGAGCAGTGGCGTGAAACTGAGGATGGGAAAATCAGATCCAGTCGCGGCAGGGCCTACAGAGATGAGAAGCGGGAGGAGCAGCATGTATCGGAGGATGCGAGAACAAGATGCTGGTTTGGTAGAAGCTATACAGAAGTGGAGCGGGAGGAGAGATGTGAAACTGAGGAGGGGAGAACCAGATCCAGTCGTGGCAGAGCCTACGGAGAAGTGGAGCAGGAGAAGTGGCGTGAAGAAGGTGAGCAGACGCTGGCGAGTACAGTAGCTTTTGCGGAGCAAGAACACGGTGAGCCTGCTGCAATAAGCAACGCGAAGCTGCTGCTGCGGATGCTGCCGCTGTTTCCGTACGCCGCCGCGCTGCTGCTCAGCGAGTCGCGCGGCGCTTGGCTTGCTGCGGCTTGCGCCAGCGCCGCCGTCCTGCTCTGGAAGCGGCGGCTCCTCGCGCCGCTGCTTACCGCCGGCGCCGCGCCTCTGGCTG